>CACEUX010000038.1 GCA_902562835.1 uncultured Fidelibacterota bacterium | reverse complement strand
CCTTTTAGATATTCATTTTGTGCTTTTTGTATCTTCCGACTTTTAGATTCAATAATTTTTCTAAAAGATACTGTTGTATCTGCTGGAACTGAATCAAGACTATCTTCACTAGAGCTCTTCAATTCATCGTATAAAATAAATACTTCGTTACTGATACTATCAATTTTTGAAACGGATATTTTCATTTTTGCATAGCTAGGTTCCAGTCTATCGTATATCCTAAGATCTTTATCTATATAATATTTTAGTTCGCGCTTCATGATTTTATCAAGATCGCTCATTTCTCTTTTTATTTTTGAGGACCACTCTCTTATATCAAGGATCCTTACATCTAGAGAGTATATATCTGGAAATTTCCATGGCTTGATTCTTCCCGCACAGTCCAAAAATAAAAAAAGGGTTCCCGCCAAAGCAAAAACCCTTATTGATTGAATATTTTTTTTTAACAAGTCTACAATTTCCCTTCCTGGTCAAACCTTACTAGATCATCATAGCCACCTATTGTATCATCATTGATCACAACCTGTGGGACAGTTCTTCCTCCTGTAATATCGAATAGATCTTCTCTACTCCAACCTTTCTCTTCTATGTCAATTTCTTGGAATTCCAGTCCCCTTTCTTGAAGAAGCTTTTTTGCTAACTTGCAAGGCTGACACCATGAGGTTGAATAAATGAGGATCTTTCTTTTCATTACTTGAGCAAAAGCAGTTTCCGAATTTCAATCTTATCTCTGTAACTCACCATGACAAAATAAGTACCCGATGCCAGTAAATGTCCAAAACTATTATTTCCATTCCATGTAAATTGATAATGACCACTTACCAATGTCCCATTATGAAGTATTGAGACCTCCTTACCAAGAATATCAAAAATTGATATTGATACTTTATCTGTAAATGGAACTGTTAGATCAATATTTGTTACTGGATTAAATGGGTTTGGATATGCTGGACCAAGATAAAATGTTTCTGGAGAAAAATTATTATCCATTTCTAATGCTGCAACATAGTTTGAAGGGGCTTCTGTCGTAAAGCGAATAGCACGCTCATTTTCTAATGGTGCTGCTCCAGGCGAGTACACATTATTAAAAACATATTGTAGTCCATAATTCTTTTCCGGTGCTTCTATACCAACGGTTGAATAATTCTTTGTAACATCAACATCTTCAACCTCTAGATACTGAAAATCAATTACACCGTTACCGCTCTCTGTAGGCATTGCACTCTGATCATACAGAATAATCTCAAATGTCTCTTCGGTCACTTCATCATAGCCATTTAAAGCTCTTGACCATTCAATTATAAATCGGCCGTTCGACTCATCATAAGATGTATATACATCTACCCATTTATCAATTTGTCCATCGTTATTAGTATCGATTGTCTCAAGGTCATCAGAAAATGGAGCGAGCATCGCCTTAGGCCCCATATACATTGGAATAGACATATTCCAAAAATAATCAATATCACAACCTTCAAATGATGTCCACCCATTAGAACTTATAGTTATCTGATCATAATCTTGGCCATGATATTTAAAAAGAAATGGTAATTCCACATCCACATGGTCATCATCATCTAACTGATAATGTGTCCCATCACTCCCACCATAGTTTGGATCTAATTCTATCCATTCAAATACTGGTTTTTGTTCATACCCTTCGTCTGTGTCATCATAAGCCCAGTATCCAAAATTATTGGGTGCAACTGGATAATTATTTGAAGGAGGCACAATGCTTAATTCAATCTCTTGAGAATGAAATGAATTTCCATTTTTTAGAAATTCTACAATAAAAGTAATATCACTTCCGTATGAAACATCCTCAAGCAATACACTATAATTTATTTCATGTATTGAGGTCACAAATGGTGATAAAGTAAAAAGCTGATCTGAACCATTAGCTGATATTGTAGCGCCATCAGAAAGGGTTAATAATTCGATGGAAACATCAGAATAGGAACCTTCAGTGAAATTGGTAATGAGTAGACTTGGTTGGAATTCATTTCCAGGGATGGGTTGGTTATCGAATTCTAAACCAAAAACAGGCATCTCAAAATCAATTGCGAAATCGCAGAGTGTGCTTCCGTCCTCTTTTGTTATGACACCAATAATTGAATTGCTTATGTCCGTTCCATATGCAGTGAACTCAACATTGTCTAGTGTAACTATATCTCCTGGTTCCAAAGCAGGTAATTCTATGTCTATGACATCAGGTATCACATGTTCTGAAAATGCGATATTACAATTGAAAGCGCCAACTGAATTACTTGATTCATTTGAGAAGGTCATTGATAGACCAGTCAATGACCCAAGCACTGGTTTATCAATATTGTTTTCTGTCAATACATTTAAATCTGTCAACACTATATCTGCTTGAGAACTTTGAACACTTAAAGCTTCATGCCCTTGAATAAAGCCAGCTTTGTTTGCATAAATATCAAGAACTGGTGTACCTGCTATATCTAATGAGGCTGCATATTTACCATTATCATCGCTTATACCTTTACCAATGAGCTGACCTTCTACCATTACACTTATAACTGCATTTTTTACGGGGGAACTATCTGGATCTAAAACAGTAATGCTTATAAAATTATCAGTGGAGGTTATGGAATTTGATGTAAGTGTAAACTCTTTTGGAGTATCCAAATAAACCTGCAGGGATGGATCACCAAGAATATTGTATACATTTGAATAGAATTCTTGTGCTTCACCTGGACCACTTTGTGCCGGAAATTCCTTTGTAAGTCCCCACTGCCCTGCCTGCATCGCTGGACCGAGTTCCACGACATCATAGTTTAACATAGCATCATACATGTAGGCATTTATGACATTATTATATTTAGTGCTGGTATGAAGGTCTGACGGCCCGATGAATGCAACACCACCTTTTGGTACAGTAGGGGTACCACCTCTTAAAACAGCTTCAGCTAGACAGGGATCAACGTTGTTTGCAAAATCATTGGAGTTGCAAACATAGCTCATAAATACAGGTGTAAGCCATCCATTATTAAGGTCGTTTACATCATCAACGTGAAACTCAGGATAATGCCAACCATTCGCATCACCCCACCCTCTATAATTAACAATACCTACACCATTATTGATCAATGGAATGATATAAGGTGCACCCTGTTGTATTGGTGGGTAAAATACAGTATCTACTTCACTATAACCATAATCTAGCAGTTCCTCCATTAACCAGTATGATGTCCATTTGGGAGTAATCGGTATAGGATAAGTATTTGCGTAATTACCGGCAACAACAAGTCCACGATCAAGCCAATTATCGTCAAAGGCTAGTGGTTCTCTTACATATTGTATTGTCTTTGATAATATCACAGCTAGGTCTGACAATGAATCGATCGATAGTCGTCCTATAAAAACATCCGGCGTATTATCCTCTCCAACAATATGAGTATATTGTTGGTCTGATACGTCATTCTCTGGACCATAGTAGAATGATGGGAACTCAGCAAAGCCATCTACATCACCTATCAATAGAACATATTCCAGCATAGGATCATCCAGAAGTGTATTGCTTATTGTATTTTTTATTTCTACGGCTGAACCACCTGCTTCTGATAAGGGAATAAGATAGACGTCGTATCCCTGTGAATTCTTGAATGAGACAAAATCACCAAGGTAACCTACAACACCATCCGGAGCGATTATCATATAGCTACCCCTCTGTGGGTTAATCTGTGATGGCAATATGTTGTAATTATTTGAGATCATATTCACAAATGATAGAGGAATCTTTTGTCCTATTAGCTCATCCTTAGCGTACCCTCTAAAGGATATACTTTCACTAAGGAGAAGTGAAAATGAAAAAATAAGTAATATTAATTTTTTAGTATAATGCATTTTTTTACCGCTTTTTCTTTTTGAGTTTGAATTTTTATAAAATACATACCTGTGCTCGTCATAAGTCCACCCACATGAGCAAGATCTAGATCTATTATCTGCTTCCCATTAGGCCTGTTATTAATAATTTTTGAAAATATATTCTGCCCTAATATATTATAAACGTTTACTTTCGCAGAACCTCCAGGATAATGACCTACATTAACCTGAATTCTTCCAAAGGATGGGTTAGGATATATACCATTTATCTTCATTGGTATCTTTGGTACATTGTTTGTAGTAGAGGTCTGAACATCCAAATAATTATCATAAGTAGAAAAAAGATCTAACGTGTATAGCTCCCAGCCTCTGTAATTAACTGTCTGATCTGGTGCAAATTCCAACCGTACTTTTACAGAAGTGAATCCATCTTCAGATGTTGCAGTAATGAGGTCAGGTCTTAATTCCATCCATTGATCGCCCGTCCAAAACATAGATCCCAAAACGATATTATTCTCATCTAGGAGTGATATTGTGGCCCTATCATGATCCCATTCAGTTTCATAACGGTGTAAAACTGACAAAACAACACGGTTCATTCCTGATACATCGATCAATTCAGATTCCATCCACAAGGTTGTAAAAAGAGAGTCACCATTGTCATACATTTGTCCTTCTTGAGATCTTAAGGTGCCTAAGTGATCCATATACCAAGAACCCTCAAAATTGGGCCACGGCCAATAGTCGCTAAGATCATATACACTACCAGTCTGATAAGGTACAGATACCTCTTGATCAGAACTTACATGAATAGATCGCTCCCAGGGCATGAAGGACCCGTCCATAAAAAATCGTATATCATAATATCCTTCTGTAAGATTAATTATATTATCTCCTGTTGATATTTGTATCTCATTTGTTTCAAACTCATTACTGATCGTACCAGCGACGGTATTATTGTCAAATGTCTCATGTACCAATCTAATATTTAATTGATGAGTTGGGGCAACCTCTAGATATACATCATGCTCGGTGATGGCACTGTTATTTGCGACCAATAATATTTCTTGATCTAAATAGCCCTTAGCTCTAAATGAAAAAGTATAAGTCCCTACATCCAGTATACGTCTATAACGCCCAAATTCATTGGTTAATCGGGGTTTTAATACGGAACCTGAGTGCTCTACTACTTCAACGTTCACATCCTTTATAGGCTCACCAGTTGAGGCATCAAGAACATTACCCGTTATCTGGGCTGCATCTGTATAATATCCTATTGAACGGTCCATGAGATATATCATAGCTGGTTTATTCCTATCGATGGTATCCTCAATTAAAGAGCTATCAGGTTGCAGATTAGAGGTCCCACACTCTACAAGGTATTGAATGGACCCGGTCTCTCTATAAAACCAGTCATGCAACTTACCATTACGCGAACCACTGTAAACAGAAAGATAAGTACTTGTACCATCCTCAGTACTGATCGATCCAGCAAAATGATCTGCGATGGATTTCATAATAGCTAGATCTGGAGATTCTTTTACTTCTTCCCATTTCCATGATGTAAAGACCTTCTCCGAAAGATTACCTGAGCGGGAACTGTGCCACACGATGGAAAAAACAAAATCATTATCTAATGCAAGGTCTCTAATTGCAATTGCCTCACCCTCTGAGAAAGGTTCCTCACCTTTATAATAATCATAGTGAGAAGCATAGTCAGAATTATCAGGTTCAAGGAACGTATCACCAAATGTCCAGTTAAAGCTAAAATTACGGTTTAGGTCGACTCCATCAATGTCGTTACCTATTGAAGGATCATAATCAAATAGTCCATTTGGGAAAGGACCATCCGGGGAAAGATCTCTTTTGTTTTTACGATAACTAAGATCTAATTCTTCATGAACTACATTTAGACCTTCTGGGTTTGCAGTGGGTATGATCCATATATCAAGATATTGCTTTAGGATACTCATATGAGTATAGATACTTGCATCAGGAAAAAGAAGATCATTAATAAGATCTAAAACGATTTCGACTCCTAAAATCTCCTCTGCATGTACCTGCCCCACGAATAATACTCTAGGCTCATCCTCTTTTACATGTGCATTATCGGATATACGCACTGCCAAAATAGGAATATTCTCTTGAGTTGAGAACCCGATGGTATCTAAATGAAACCAACCTTCAAGCTCTTCTAATTGATCCAATGAATCAAGATAACTGTAGATCTCTTCCGTAGTATGGTACCGACCATCTAATGACTGAGCATAAAGCGGCAGGAAAAGCATTATTGGCAGAATATACTTCATTTTCTACTTTAGGTATGTCACCTTACCTTTAACTATTGTAGCACTTGACTTAAACTTATATAAATATATACCGCTAGATACATTTTGGCCATTGAGATCTCTTGCATCCCAACTGACACGATATGCACCCGCATTTCCAGGAAGTATCAACCTATCATATATAACATTACCCCTCAGATCGTAAATTTGAAACTGAACTGCTTGTTCACTGGGCATTTCAAAATCAAAATTCAATTTCCCGTTAAAAGGATTCGGGTAAGCGCTCCTCAAAAGAAACTCATCTGGTGTCTGGCAGTTATCACAAGAATTTCCTATAAATAGAATATTTGCTTTTACAAGTGTCCTACCATAATAATTTGCAAGGTCCTCTTTACCGGAGCTTCTAAAATCGATCCAATCCAGAAAATATTCTTCCCCAGAAAGATGTGTTATATTCACATTTTGTTGTTTATGATATGCTATACATATTGGAATACCGTTCATTGCGGTTGTCATTCCCTGTCCAATGACATAACCACTTGCATAGAGATCTACCCCATTTATCAGAAGAGGATCATCATTATAATAACCTCTTTCATCCTCCCAAATTACTAGAAACTCATTATCCTGGAGTGATGCCAAGCGAGGATTATACTGATCTGTGGTATCAACAGAAAATTGTATCTCATCCTGCTGCAATGTTCCGCTTGCAAGATCAAGAACTTCACCATAAATCTCGAAATCCGTACCATTTCGATAATCTTGCCATACTAGGAAAGCGTGGGTTCCAGCTTCATTAAACTCAAATGAAACATTGACCTGATCATTATCTGCCTCAATTACAGGTATTCCACCTGGTTGCCATGCTTCGTTGCCATCCCAATCAATAGATTGAGCATATATATCTGAAAAGTTACCATCTTGGATCCAAACAGCAACCATACCACTCTGATCATCTATTACCTTGACCTGTAAATGCCTAGAGTCAGAAGAAGCATTACTTAAGCTATTTCCATTTGGATTCCAACCGATCTCTATGTTGCCTTCTTCATCCATCTTTGAATACTTAAGAGATGCTGCTGGCCAAGCATCTTCCATCCAGAATATCATAAATTTACCATCTGGAGTAGGAATCACGGACAATATGTAATCATCTCCATTTGAATCCACCAGTTCTACACCCTCACTAGGTAGTGTTATATTACCTTCAGTATCTAGTTTCTGATAGTATACATCATAATTAAATCCTCTACTCTCTGACCAAAAGCACCCTACACCATCTGAGGTCTCAACTAAAAGCGCATTACGCATATCAAACACTGCATCTAGGGCTACTCCACTTTCATCCCAGACATTGTTTAACCCTTCGTCTAGTTTATTGATCCTTATGAATTTTGGCGAGGATGTTCCATCAAATGTTGCAGTATATATTCCACTTGATGCATTTAACAGGTTAGGTATTGAGAAATCTGTTTCTGAAGAAGAATTATCCCCAAAGGTCAATTGCCTACCGTTTTCATCTTGAATTTCAAGAGATGTGAGACGTGAACCATATATTTTTTTTGAAGATCGGTTATCCTCCCAAATCAGATATAGGTCGTCCTCAGATATTGGAAATGAATGTGTATAATTAACATCACCATCTAGACCTAGCATAGCAGTAAGGCCATTATTTTCCCATTCTGCTGAGAAGTTTGAAGATACCTTCTGTACCTTAAGATCGATACTTCCAGAACCTTGATCTCCATAGATAGCGAAAAGACCATTTTCAATTTTCCCTACAAGGATAGGTGCAAATTGATAGCCTGATGCATCAGATATTGCT
Source organism: uncultured Fidelibacterota bacterium (assembly GCA_902562835.1). GTDB lineage: Bacteria > Fidelibacterota > Marinisomatia > Marinisomatales > UBA1611 > CACEUX01. Next base: position 4,622 of record CACEUX010000038.1, on the reverse strand, counting down.
AAAGGTTGCTCAATGCTATAGTTCCCATCAGAAGTAATATTTTGATAGAATATATCCACATCAGGAAATGTTCCCCTCTCCCAGAGTATGTTCAGGTCTCCATTGGAATCTGCTGAAAATCGTGCGCTGAAATCCACATCATCAACAGGGTCCAGACGTACTCCATCACCCCACTGCTTATCACCATTTGTATTGATTTTTTGAAAATATTGATCTCCATCTATTGGATCATCTCTTAGATCTTTCCAGTTAACAAATACTTCACCTGTTGCACTTCTTTTTACTCTTGGAGCTGTTTGAAGAGCTTGGTTGTCTGAGATAGTTCTATCTTCACTGAATACCGTTCCGTTTTCATCAATGAATTGGTAAAAAACCCGTGAATCCTCATCACCTTTCTTCCAGGCAATAAAAGAAGTTGTATTTTCCACAAAAGTAGCACGTGGTTTAAGTTCCTGGTCTTGAGTAGCAGCTATAGGTAGTCCATTTTCTTGAAAGAGCGCTTCCATTGAAACATTCAAGCGCTGCCCATAAATATCAGCATTGGCTCCCTCTCTAAAGTCCGCCCAAGCAATAAATGCCTCCGAATTGCCAGCATACTCAATGGTTTTTGCGTTTTGGTTTCCCCCTTCCGTGACAATAGCCACTCCAGTCCCTGGTGAAACAATATCGTGTTCAGATGATATGTGCGTACCATAGATATCATCATCGACACCTCCTCGCTTATCTTGCCAAGTAACAAAAACACCACCTAGGCTGTCGGTACACATATTAATGGTTATTTGCTTACCTTCTACTTGGGCTAGAGCGACACCGTTTGAATCAAGTAATATGTCACCATTATTGTCAAGATGCTGAAAAAATATATCCCCTTGCTCATCGAAACGATAATCAACCCATGCTACAAAGACCCCTCCATTTCCGTCGGTAATAGATACAGGATCTTCTTGCCTGCCTGGAAGGTCTGTAACGATGGCTCCTGATTCACCCCAAAGAAGTTCTCCGTCTTGATTGATCTTATGGGCAAATATGTTTCTCATCCCATACCTGGTATCAGACCATACAAAAATAGCTTCTCCACTATTACCTGGAGAAACTGTTCGATACCATTCGATATGTACACCCTGCCTAATTGCAGCGCCATCTTCTGTATCAAAACCAGTCGCTAATATAAATGATATTATGCTGGCACCAATCACCATCTTTTTCATTTTATACCTTCCTCAATATTTAATTTAATTTATTACTGCTCAATGGTAAGGACCCGTAATCCTTCACGAGTACAGACCAATAACTTATCTTCCCAGAATACCGATCTATAACTGTATCCAACTGGAAATATCCCTTTCTCTGTAGGACTAGTTGGGTCTGACACATCATAAAGCGCAATGCCTTTCGAGCCCAATGTTAGAGATGCGATGTTTCCTTTAATTGCTATATGGTCAACTGTTAGATCTTCGGCAAAACGGTAAATTATATTATCCGAAGAAAAACTTTCAATAGGAATAAATGCAGCGCCTGCATCATCACAGGCAACATAGACTCCATCTGTCATTAAAGTAACCTTTTCAGCATTACCTTCGGTATCTACTCTACCCACCAAACTGGGAAAGGCTCCTAGAGAGTCAATAGAGAATAATTCTACTCCAAGCTGGTCTACAGCCATTACAACATAATTATTTCCATCAGAGTCGATACCCTGTGGGCTCCCTGGTGTGCTAATTTCTGCTGCATTGATAGCTGGGAAAGATGGTTTGTAACATGGAAATCCAAATGCGCAGTCATCATAAAAAGTAAAAATACTCCATTTCATACCATCATCATTATCTGCGGCATACATTACGAATGAACCTGAATCCGATGGGAAAGAAATCAAATCTTTGGTTCTACTACTTAATATGTCATTAAAATAAATCAGTGTATCATTCTGTTGATATGAAAAAATCATAACATTTTGATTAGTTTCACTTACAAATATCAATTTATTTAAGGTGTCAACTTCGATGAGAGATAAATCATTAAAATTATCGGGATTTGTACCACCAGGCACCCAATATTCTTGAAAATCATTGATCAAATATTGATCTCTAAGATTCCATAACTGTATACCTGACTGACCAGCCGCGACAAAAGCTGTATCCTGCACAACTGTCACATTTCTTGCAAAACTATTGGTCTCAAGGGTGTTATCAATTGAGATGGACCATAAATCTTCACTACTTGGGTCGATACAACCAAATAATGATATAAACATGATAAGAGATAGAGTGCTTTGTTTAATAGTTATCATATATCATATCCCATTTAATCGTTAACCAAAATTGAATTTGTTCAAAACTTTTAAGATCTTTTACCCAGTCGTACTCAGAGTCAGTTTGACGTGTTCTATATCTTGCTGATAAGGTGAGATCAACGATTTCAGTTATATTCTTTTTAAACCAAATATCGTATTTAGAGTCTAAATGACTTCTGCCTGCATGTAAAGGATCGTTAGGGTCTTCGGCATCATATACTCTTTTCTCGAAACGAGTTGATAATCCTATCTCTCTAAAGAAAGGAACCTGTTTATTTACCTTAATTGGAGCATACCACTCTACAGTCTCATATGAGCGATTAAAACTACTGGGTCTTTCAGGTAGATAATGTGATTCGTTGACCGCACGACCGTGATTTAATTGAAGTGAAACAGTACCGGTCTTTTTGATCTTATAATTCAGTTTGGCTTTGTAATAGAATATATCCAAGTCAAACTCAATAAATGGTTTTGCATAATATCTTTGTAAATATCCAGCACCAACATTCATCCATGAATGCTTAGATATGCGTTGAGACAGCAAGAGACTTTGATTTCTATCTGTAAAAAGACAAGGTTCCAGCTGTTCATTACTTATATCTTTGTTGACGTAGTGTCTAAGGTAAAACTGGTCTAAATGCCGGAGTGAATATTTGATATTTTTATACGAACCCCATTTGTATAAGACATCAAACCCACCAGACCAATATTTCTTTTCAGGCGTGTTCCTGTAATTAGAAGATGAATAAAGCATTTTAATATCAATACTCTGATATCTTGAGTATATGAATGATTTTGTCCCATATAGGCTAAATCTTGTTATAAAGCTATCAAAGGTAGATGCTCCACCCATATTACCAATATCTTGCACAGCCTCATTGATCTCATTTTGTGAAAACCGTAAAACATTATCATCATAGCCACCAGTGACCGCTAAGGTGTATTCAATAGGTGTACTGCCCCATATTTTTGAAAGAATGAGGATAGTAAATGATATTTTAATATATGTATTCATTAGTAAAGTATAAAACGGGTGAGGACTACTTTATCCCTATCTAAAACTTCCAGATCGTACCGGTGTTTTCCCTTGGGAACATTGAACTCACAAGACCTCCACTTTCCGGGGACTTTATCCATTCTTCCTTTGATCTGTGATGCGGAGGACCTTTCTGTACTAAAATAATAAGTTCCAATGATCTTATTCCCTTCACTTACTCTTAAACGATATGCTTCTTCCTGTCCCATTTGCTCAGAAAACTGAAGACGGGTCATAATGCGCATTGTCTTTTTACCTTTTGCTTCAATTTGCAAGGGAAGTTCAGGACTGCATTCAAAATAGTTAATTATTTTTCCATCGGTCTCCAATTGGACTGCACTCTTGTGAACCATGGGCATTAAGATCTTTTTACTCTTTCCAAGGGATTCAAATTCTTTGGTAATAAGACGAATTAGAACAGGATATTTTTGATCTTCGTCTGGTAAAAGCTCAATAGTATGTGACCCTTTATCTAGATTTATAAAATAATTACCTGAATATGTATAACTATGCTTAGGATGCTGCACGGACCTGGTCGATCTTTGCACTTTATAGCGATGTTTAACAGTGACAGTATCTTTGCCATCTAAAACAATAGAGTATTGAAATGAATGACTTTTCTTCTTCTTTTTTATAACTGGATATCTTGAAATAAACTCTATTCTACTAGGACCTTCGATAGCATAATGAATACTTTCTCTTTTGAGCGGATAATAGAGCCTCCTTTTATCATTGATGATCAAGATCTCTTTCTCATCGCCACTTTTTGATGGTTTAATTAATTTGGCCTCTAAAGGCAAAAAAGAAAAGATCAGAGAAAGGACTAGTGTTCTATAATAAGCTATCTGGTTCATGCTGTAATAAATGTTCTTTTATTTTTCGTTTACTATGTAATCCAACAGAAAAAACGCTGCCGCTAACCACCAAGAGGCACAGAGCGGCAACCCATATATTATAACGCTCATCTGCATATAAACTACCACTGCCTATTTCAGGTATCGGAATCGGCGCAAATGGCATCTTAAACTGCTCTGTGAGCGGTCGAATATTAAGGATATGTAGACCCGGAACATTAGAATTTAAAAATTTAGATAATACCCCTTCAATTCCACCAGGTCGCCCAATATTTGAGATATCTGATCGAATAACCACACCGGGCGGTAATAGCCTTAAATTAAAACTAGTACCCAGGCTGGCCACACCTCCACCAACATTTATGACCGCTTTATAATTACTTATTTTTTTAATACCTGAAAAAATATCCATCCTGTGTTCAATATTTTCTGCTAATCTATC
>CACEUX010000037.1 GCA_902562835.1 uncultured Fidelibacterota bacterium | reverse complement strand
CTCTTTTTCGGGTTGTTTTGGTAAAAGGACAAAATCTTTTAGCAAGCCCTTATAAATTGAATCTGAGGGGGAAATTCTATTTTCAATTCTTACATTTTTTATCATGTCAATAATATTTATTTCTATTCCAAGATTGTCATATTTAATAGAGTTTCCAACACTTAATATAGGAGAATCAAAAACAGTATATTCCAGGCTGTCTTCAAGTGAGGTATTTACAAAAGCTAGCTCCATAGTATGATAATCATTAACATGGTCTGAGCTATCACCTTCCGAAATTACCATGTTACCTTCTGAACTAAAATAAGCTGTTACACCCCCTCCTAGAAGCAATAAGAGTCCACCAATATGCACTATTATTATCCCAATTTTTTTAAGTTTCCATAGGCTTTTTTTAAACAGGCTAGAAAAAAGATTTATTGTCATAATCATGACTGTAAGTCTTCCACCAGGTAGAGGTATAAAACCCAAAATTGTGAAGTAATAAGATGAAAAATATTTCATCTGCGAAGCATATAGTCCAATATCCTTTTGTGCAATGGTACCGAAAAATACAAGGACAATTAACCACAATACTGTATATGAAAAAATAAGTGGACTACTTATTAATTTTGAAATTTTATTAATCATCTTATCAATTTTTGAAAAAAAGTGTGCCACAAAACGGAATAAAATCAGATTCAATTTGCTCCAGTGAATTAAAGGGCAGGGAACATTTAATAAAAAGTGTATGGCCTTGAAGTTCAAATATGGATGCCAGAATAGCGGAACGTTCTTTATCATAATTTATCAGCTTGAAGTATTTATAGTTCCCTAGTTTTCCAATTCTATTTTTTTGAATCTTATTAATACCTAAGGAATCCATTGGCTCCAGCCCAATTTGCCCGAGCCATCTGTTTACATTAGCTGCAATACCACCACTCTTTCCTGGAAATGATGTAACGGATAAATCAGCATAACCACCTTCATGGGGTATTTTAAAACTGGCTAATCTCATGGAGTGACCCTGCACCTCTTGCCATGATTCAGGCTTATTCCAGATAAGATTAAAGCTACTCTTTTCAGGCTCTAATTCAGTATTGACGAGTGTTGGTTTGGGTTTTGGAATCTTGTATACACGTATAGTATCTTGCTCACATGATAACACGAGGATCAAAGAGGCTAATAAAAGATATGGTTTGATGTTTTGCAATTAAATCTAAATACCTGTATGGCCTAATTTGCAAAGAAATTTCAATCTAATTCAAAACAGTTTTATTAATGGAATCGTAATTTTTCAAAGAAATTATTTCTGGTTGTCATTTTTACAACTCTATAACAATAATTCAATAAGCACTATACTTAAAAAACCCACTAAAAAGGATAACGCAAACCCATAATAGAAAGCTTTAAAACCTATTTTTTTCAACGAACTAATTTTTATTGTCATTCCAACTGCTGACATCGCAACTATCAATGCAAACTTTGATACTTTACCTGAAGAAATTACTAGATTATCCCATTGTTGCGGGATTAAATACCCGAACGCTAAATCCGATTCCATTATCCCCATATCTCCAACTGATCTTATTATTCCTAAGGAAATAAAACCAATTATAAACATCGGAAAGGTCGATAGAAAATGGCTGAGGGAAGCTCCCTTATTTTGATTCTTATCATCAATGAATTGAAAAGAAAAATATGGGATAACTATTATCATTGCGGCATTTCTTATTAGTTTTGTAATGGTGGAGATATCAAGAACATCACCTTGAGAAAATTGATCTGAATATATCATCCCAGCTCCAGCAACCTGTGCAGTCTCATGTATGGAAGAACCTAAAAATATACCTGCAGATATTGGATCATGTGGATAAAAAATATTTATAATTTGAGGATAGAATATCATAGCAAATAATCCAAATAGGGTGATATTTGCGATAGCGTAAGCTATTTCCTCCTTTTTTGCGCCAATGACTGGAGCAGTAGCAATAATCGCAGTTGCTCCACATATACTTGTTCCTACTGTGATAAGAGTTGTTAATTTGTTAGGAAGATTGATAAATCGACTGCTTATTCTTGTTAATGTAATAATTAATAAAATGGATGGTCCCACAATCAATAAACTTTCACTTCCATACACGATCATATCATTGAGGCCAATTCTAATTCCCATCAAAATGATACCAAATCTTAAAATTTCCTTTGTTGAGAATTTGAGACCCTTATCTAGATCATTTGGTAAGTTTATACTATTACCTATTGCTATACCAATGATAATGGCAATTACAACAGATGATATAGGGCTTTTGGTAAAACCTAAAAGTTGAACACCAATATAATCACTTAAAGAAATACTTATGATTGAGATAATCGAGGAAACAAAAACTCCCTTATAAGAGTTTTTGATTTTTTCGATTGTTCCGTACATATCAGTTATTTAAGGATAAAAAGATTTTTTGTGAATAAGTTTAATATGGTTTGTAAAGTTACCATTCAGTAGCTTTAGCTAAAAGTAATCATTAGTAACTTTAGCTACTACTTTATGTTATAAATCTTTAAGTCAGAAATAAATTATGGTTAATTATTAAAATGATGCGGGAGCTTATTCACAAGCTTAAAGAGTTTGCAAAACATGACTTCCCAGTTCCTGAAGTATCATCTTATTTGCTAAAATTAAATATTGACCAAGAAGACTCTAGAAAATATTTATTACGTAAAGATAATCACTATACAAGAAACCTGATTCATAAAGAGCGTGATTTTGAGATTATGATCATCTGTTGGCCACCAAATATTGCAGCTCCAATTCATGGTCATGAAGGTGAAAAGTGTTGGGCAAGGGTTCAAGAGGGAAATCTGCAGATATGCAATTACGAAGAGGTATCATCTAATCCGCTTGAGTTGAATTTGTTGCAAGAGTTATCATGTTCACCGGGGTTTTTAGATGGTCCAGCTGATATACACTCTGTAGAGAATATCACTGATAAATTTGCAACTAGCCTTCATGTATACGCTAAACCGTATGATGCATGTGATATTTATGATATTGAAAAAGGAACGGTCGATCGAACAAAATTAAGCTATCATAGTATTGATGGCGTTCTTTGTTAGAAATGCTATTGGTCTAATTTTTCAATACGACGCTCGTGCCTGCCCCCTTCAAAGGGTTCTTCAAACCATATCTCGATCATCTTATATATCTCTTCTTTTGACATAAAGCGGGCACCTAAAGATAAAATATTTGCATTATTATGCTCTCTAGATAATTTGATTATCTCTTCTGGACCATTATAAAAGACTGCAGCTCTTACCCCCTTGACCCTATTCGCTGCCATTGCCTCACCCTGTCCTGACCCACCAAGTATTATACCTCGACTCGTTGGGTCTGCTGCTACAGCACGAGCACAAGGAAAAATAAAATCTGGATAGTCATCCAATGCATCATATTCATGGGCACCATGGTCTTTAACATCATATCCTTTATCTAAAAGATAGTCTTTTATAGTGTTCTTTAGGTCAAGTCCTGCATGATCTGTAGCTAGATGTACTATCATAGTAAATTTTTCAGATGAGCTCGGATCTTTCCTTCTACTTTTTCCGCCGTAAAGCCAAATTCATGAGCAAGGTCTTTTCCAGGGGCAGATGCACCATAATGGTCAAGCCCAATGGATAGCCCATTTACACCTGCATATTTTTCCCATCCAGCAGTGATACCTGCCTCAATTGTTATCTTTAAACAACCACGTTTTGGTATAAGCTGATCGCTATAATCATCTGGTTGTTTATCAAATATTTCCATACAAGGCATACTGATCACCCGAATTTTTTTATCCAACATTAACTCTGCTGTCTCCAGTGCTAATGAAACCTCTGAACCTGTTGCAATGAATACAAGTTCTGGCTCATTTTCACAGTCTTTAACAACATAGGCTCCCTTACGAACATTCTGATCTAATGCTCCATAATCTTGATCTAATACTGGTACGCCTTGCCTCGTTAAAAGCAATGCACTAGGATGATCCCTATCCTCAATTGCTAGTCTAAAACAAACTGCTGTCTCTTTAGCATCTGCAGGACGATATACATTAAAATCAGGTATGGTCCTTAAGGCCATAGCATGCTCAATAGGCTGATGAGTAGGCCCATCTTCACCGACAAAAAATGAGTCATGTGTGAACTCATGTAATACCCTTGCATGTTGGATTGAGGCTAGGCGTAATGCAGGGCGTTCATAGTCAGCAAATACAAGAAAAGTACCTCCAAAAGGAATGATTCCACCATGCAATGCCATCCCATTCATCATTCCAGCCATTGGAAACTCACGGACTCCAAAAGGAATATTCCGACCTGATTGATGAGCCGAACTAAAATCCTGGTATGTTTTAGCAAAATTACCAGTATAATTAGAGGGCTCTAGATCTGCTGAGCCCCCAATGAGGTTTGGAAGATCCTTTGCAAATGCATCGAGCGTAGCACCAAATGCTTTTCTGGTTGCCAGAGATTCGCCAACATTGAATTTTGGATAAGTGGTCTCTGGTAGGTTGTCATCTATACATATTGATAATAGAGAACCTATTTTTTCATCTGTATCAAAATGAGAACGATCTTTTTTCCATTGGTCGACTATTCCCCCCAGTTTAGAAAACCTTTCCTGGAAGTATTCTTTAACTTCTATTGGGTAATAAAATTTATCAGATGGTAACCCCAGTTTATCTTTTGTTTTATCTATTTCTTCCTGAGGCAATGGAGCTCCATGAGTATTGTGATTTCCTTCCATGCTGGCTGTGCCCTTTGCCATAATTGTCTTACCGATAATTATACTAGGTCGATCAGTCGTCTTTGCACTTTCAATCGCATTATGTAGTTGGTCATGGTCATGTCCATCTATTTCTTGTACATGCCATTTGAACCCTTCAAATACAGTTGCATAATCAGTTGAATCCGATCGGTTAGTATTCCCCGATATCTGAGCTTCATTTGCATCATAAAATACTATCAATTTTGAAAGTCCTAAATGACCAGCAAGTGACGCAGAACCCAATGCTACTGGTTCTTGCAGGTCACCATCACTTGCAAGAACATATGTAAAATGATCAACCAACTCACCAGCTTCCTTATCATTTGAAACAAATAGATTGCGTAAATATGCTTCAGCATGTGCCATACCAGTACCCATTGCAAAACCTTGCCCCAGAGGTCCGGTAGTGCATTCTACACCTGGAATCTCAACCTCAGGATGCCCAGGAGTATTGCTATGTAACTGCCTAAAGTCCCTTATGTCATCGAGGTCTAGCCAGCCTATAAATAATAACAGTGAGTATTGTAGCATTGACATGTGCCCTCCTGAAAGAATGAATCGGTCTCTATTGAACCATTCGGGATCTTTGGGGTCAAATATCAGATGATCGCGATATAATAAATAAGCGAAATCAGCACATGACATGGGACCGCCAGGGTGCCCGCTATTTGCTTGTCTTGTTGCATCCATGACCAAACCTTTCATCACGGATATTGTATACTGATCTTTTTCTTGTTTTGACCAATTAGAAAAATTGGCTATATCTTGATAGGATTTCATAATTATGGTTTTTAATAATGAATTAAAAAGTTCAATTAACTTGAATGGAAAATATATTCAAGAATTTATATATTGAATTTTAATTCTGTTATTGGGCAGAAAGTTGATAAAAATCTTTGATTGTATCAATTGGTCTGGTAGACTTAAAAACTTCCGAACCTGCAACTAAAACATCTGCACCGGCATCAATAACCTGTTTAGCATTATGTAGTTTTATACCTCCGTCTACTTCGATGAGAACTCGGTCTAAACAATTCTCCTCTAAATAAGACCTTATCCGTCCAATACGTTCATTCGAACCAGGAAGATACCCTTGACCACCAAATCCTGGCTCAACGCTCATTACCAGTACTAGATCAACCTTATCCAAGATAGGAAAAATATCTTCTAAGGGAGTCTTTGGCTTTATAGATACTCCAACCTTACTCCCGCAAGATCTAATAAGATCAATAATACCCTCTGGGTCACTGGTGGCTTCTATATGAAAGGTAATATTGTCAGCACCAGCTTTTGCAAAGGGTTCAACTAGTTCTTCGGGGTCAATTACCATCATATGCACATCTATAAATTTTTGTGTGACTGGCCTTAATGATCTTACTACAGGTGGGCCAATGGTCAGATTAGGTACAAATTGATTATCCATAACATCCACATGGATCCAGTGTGCACCTCCCGCATTGCAGATCTCTAAAGCAGACCGTAAATCAGAGAAATCTGCAGATAAAATTGAAGGTGCTAGTTTAAATCCGGATCGCATTTTGGTACTACAAAGTTATAAATAAATCTTATTTAGTTACTTCTACAAATACACTTATTTTAGTAAAAAGAGATCGATTAGTCGCAATAAATAGATTTTTTTCACGGTATGGGGGTCAATTGTTTTAAAATATTTTCATGTAATTCAAACTTCGTTATATCTCCTGATAAATAGTCATCCATCATCTTAAGTTGAGCCAATCCCCTTTTATAGACTTCCGTATAGGGTATAGTATGGAATGATACCATAGAGTATCTAGGGATAAATTGGTCTTGGAAGTCATTCTCTAATCTAAATTCTAACTCCCTCCTGCTCTTATAGGTTGGGTCGTTGACAGAATCTCTCATTTCTATATAATTCTCTAGCGCCATGTTTGCGATTGCATGACCATTTGGGACATGAGTTTTAGAAAATTGAGAGAATATCATTTCCCAGTCACTATTAAATTGTCCGATAAGGACATCCATGACCGTACAATCTTGGAATGATGCATTCATTCCTTGTCCAAAAAAAGGGACGATCGCATGGGCAGCATCGCCAAAAATAACTAGCTTATCCTTATAGTTCCATTTATCACAATACACTGTTGCCAAGGAACCTACGGGGTTTTGTTGATATTCATCAACGAGGCCAGGAATAAGATCAACTGTATCTGGGAAATAAGAATTAAAAAGGTCATTTATTTGATCACTAGAGGATATACTTGAAAAACTGGTTTCACCATCCATTGGGAAGAATAATGTACACGTAAAAGAACGATCCATATTAGGTAAGGCAATAAGCATGAATTCCCCTCTAGGCCATATATGTAGTGCTTCAGGGTCTATTTTAAAATCACCGTTCTTAGTTGCAGGAATTGACAGTTCTTTGTAGCCATGGCCTAATGGTTTTTTTCGAAAATTAATTGAAGATCTTTCATTAATACATTTTCGCATGCATGAAGAAGATCCATCCGAACCCATTACTCTATTAAATGATATCTTTTTATTATTTTTGAAGATTAGTTCTGAGTTATTTATATCGATATTTTCAAGAGAATGGTCAAAGTGAATCTTGACATTCCCAGTACTCTCAACAAGATCCATCAGGTTTTTATTAAGGAATGCGCGGGAGACCGAATAGATAACCTCATCCTCTTTTTGCCCATAGGGCTGCAAATGTGTCTTGCCATCCATATCATGGATCATACGTCCTTTCATAGGCAGTAGTGAAGGTTGAATTTCTCCAAAAATACCTATGTTCTTCAACGCTTCGATCCCTCTTGCTGATAATGCTAAGTTAATCGAACGTCCAGCAGATTGTTTTACAACTCTCATATCTGGACGTCTTTCATAGATATCTATAATATATCCATGATCTGAAAGATATTTTGCCATAACAGGGCCTGCAAGACCTGCCCCTATCAGTGAAATATGCTCTCGATCAGACAATTGCTTTTTTTAATATGTTCACAAAATCAAATACTTCAGCAAATGTATTAAACAAAGGATGGGGCGCAACACGAATGACATCAGGATTCCGCCAATCGCAGATCACCCCTTGATCTGTAATGTGATCAAATACATCTTTCCCACCAGGGACAACTAATGAAAGTTGACACCCTCTTGCTTCAGGGGTAATAATGTTTACTGCTGTTATACATTCCTTAAGAAGATACTCCATATAGGATGCGAGCTCTTTCCCTTTATTACGAATAGCCCTCATGCCGACTTCATCATATATATTCATAGAGGCTAATAAAGGAGCCATTCCCATTACTGGTGCATTACTGATCTGCCAACCTTCAGAGGTTAATATTGGATCAAAGGTCGATGGCATATCAAATCTTGAATTTTTATTATGACCCCACCAGCCAAGGAACCTGGGACCATCCCAGTTATGATGACGTTCGTGGATAAAAACACCCGATGGACTTCCTGGACCAGCACAAAGATACTTGTACGTACACCAAGCAGAAAAATCTATATCCCAGTCATGTAACCTTAATGGTAGATTGCCAACACTATGGGCCAGGTTGAATCCTACAACAGCTTTTTTATCTCTGCCTGCTTTTGTTATGCTTTCAAGGTCAAATGCTTGACCAGTATAATAGTTCACGCCGCCTATATAAATAAGAGCAAGTTCCTCTCCATACTCTTCAATAGCAGAAATAATATCCTCATGACGCAATACTTTTTCATCTTTTCGTGGTGCAAGTTCGATCAAGGATAACTTCGGATCATATCCATGAAATTGGATCTGGCTTTGTATAGCATAATGATCTGATGGAAAGGCATCTTTTTCAATCATGACCTTATACTTTCTTTCATTAGGCTGATAAAAAGATACCAATAAGAGATGAATATTCACTGTTAGAGCATTCATTACAACCACCTCTTCATTTGAAGCACCAACTAGTTTTGCGGTCGACCCCGCGAGTCTTTCATGAAATGCTACCCATCGATCCTCTTGGCCTTGAACACCTTTTTCAGCCCAAACAGACAACTCCTTTGATAAATAGCCCGAAGCTGTTTTTGGTTGAAGTCCTAATGAATTGCCACAGAAATATATCAGATCTTTACCATTATTATCCTTTGGATAATTGAACTGATCACGATATTTACTTAGACCATCTTTTTTGTCCAAGGAGTTTGCAAAAGATCTTGATCTACGGTATATCATTTAAAGTGGTCGTGGGGTATAGCTAACCAGTCCAAGGCATTTTTGTATAATAGATTTTCTTGAACACCATTAGAAAATTTTGAGGATTCTATTAAAAACCCTGGCTTTGTTTCACCAAGAGGGAATGGGTAATCTGAACCCATAGCGATCTTATTATCACCCAACTTATTAATAAGATAGTTCAACATATCAATATCATGGACCAATGAGTCGACCCAAAATTTTCCCAAATAATCTAAGGGATCTATCTTATTATCAATTGCACAGAGATCTGGACGGACATCAAAACCGTGCTGTATCCTACCAATTGTTGCGGGGAATGCTCCTCCCCCGTGAGCAAAAGCAACCCTGAGTTCGGGCAGCCTTTCAAAAACCCCACCAAAGATCATGGAACATATAGCTCTACTTGTCTCAGCTGGCATGCCAACCAGCCAAGGAAGCCAGTATCTTTCCATTTGCTCTTTTCCCATTATATCCCATGGATGGACAAGGACAGATGCACCTAGATCTGATGCTGCTTCAAAAATAGTGAAAAACTCAGGTTCATTGAGATTCTTACCGTTAATGTTTGATCCAATCTGTATGCCTGCTAAGCCAAGATCGCTTACACATCTCTCTAATTCACCGATCGCTAATTTCTCATCCTGCATGGGTATGGTACCCAATCCAATGAAGCGTTGTGGGTATCGGTCAACAGTATTTGCTATATCATCGTTTAAAATCTTTGAAACTATATGAGTATGTTTAGCTTCGGCCCAATAATTAAACATCACCGGAACAGTGGAAAGCACTTGTATATCTATATGGTCATTATCACAATCACCAATCCGAGTAAGAGGATCCCAACAGTTACATTCGACTAAACGAAAACACTCTCCATCCTTCATCATACGCGCGGTGCCTTCTTGGGTATGTTCTAAACTGACCCATCCACCATATCCAAATTTGCTCTCCATATCTGGACAATGCTCCGGAAGAATATGAGTGTGGATATCAATTTTCAAAATATATCAATTTGGAGGGTCTTGTACCGCTCCACATGATCCACAAGTCCTTGCATCAATGCTTTTCCAATAAGCCTCAAATAGTGGTGGTAGCTGGGCTACAATGTCTTCTAGATCTAAAGTGACCTCATGGAGGAGTTCATTACAAAGATCGCAATACCATTGAAAAGCATCTAATGCTCCTTCCTCTCTCTTATATTCTACTACTAGTCCTACAGTATTTTTAAATCTTTGAGGTGAGTGTGGGACATATTTGGGTAGCAAAAATATTTCACCTTCTTTGATCTCAATGTCAATCCTTTTACCATCCTCTATCACTTTCAGAACCATGTCTCCCTCTATCTGGTAGAAGAACTCTTCGACTGGATCAACATGATAGTCTTTACGGGAATTTGGTCCACCAACGACCATCACCATAAAATCACCATCATCATAGATAACCTTATTCCCTACTGGAGGTTTTAATAGGTGCCGATTTTCATCTATCCAACTTTTAAAATTAAGTGGTGACCTTAATTTCATTTATTTAATCCATCAATAGTTGCAATACACTTTAATTCGATCGCAATAGGTGTAGGAAGAGATGTGATCTCAACCGTTGTTCTACAAGGCTGATTATCTTGAAAGTAAGATGCATAAATCTCATTATAAATATCAAAGTCTCTTTTCATATTAGTTAAGAAAACAGTTATATCAACAAGGTTATTCCAGTGACTCCCTGCTTCTTCTAGTATGATCTTTACATTTTCAAAAACTGAATGGCACTGTGCCTCTATATCGTGACCTAGTGGATTACCTTGACCATCCATCATAACCCCCGGGATCACATTGGTGCCTGGCCTTCTTGGCCCCACGCCTGATAAAAACAATAAATTTCCTACTTTTCTTGCGTGAGGATAGTTTCCTACCGGATCAGGTGCTTTGTTTGTCTCAATATTGTCATTCATGTTCTTAGGTCTCTAATATCTTGTAATTCTTTCCATGTATTTTCATCAGCACAAAGCCGATCAACCACTCCGTTATTGATTATGGATGTTTCAAATATTTCATCAATATCTTGAACCTCAACGCGAGTATACCAAATATTATCTGGGTAAATTACAACTACTGCTCCCAATTCGCAGGCATCCAAACAGCCACTTTTATTCGCCCTTACTTTTCCTTTTAATCCATGCTGATTGATCAACTTAACAAATTTCATTCTAATGTCCATACCGCCACATCTGATACAATCCCCTTTTGGATTATTCAGAGGACGTTCATTCGTACAAATAAAAATATGCTTTTTATATTTAGGTTTCATACGGGTATACAAATATTTTTCTGTTCTGTAAAAAATTTGATCGCATCATCTCCGCCCTCTCTTCCTAATCCAGAATTTTTCATACCTCCAAAAGGCGTTCTTAGATCGCGTAATAACCAGCAATTGACCCAGATAACACCCGCATCGATCTTTTTGGAAACCCGTTGCCCTTTTTCTAGATCTTTCGTCCAAACCGTTGCGGATAATCCATAATCTGTGTTGTTTGCCAAATCGATAGCCTCTGATTCTGTTTCAAAAGATTGCAAGGTCACTACAGGACCAAAGATCTCCTCCTGGTTCAATCTACTAGATGGAGACAGACCATCAACTAAAGTTGGTTCAATGAACCAGCCATTGCTACATCGACCTTCTAACTTAACTGATTTTCCTCCGGCTATGATCTTACCGCCTTCTTCTTTCACCATATCAATATAACTGACAACTTTATCAAAATGACCTTTCGAAGAGATAGAACCAAACTGGGTCTCTGTTTTTAAAGGATCTCCGATTAAAAGCTCTGAAACTTTCAAGGAGAAATCATTTTTAAATTTTTCATAGATCGTTCGTTCTATCAATAGACGTGAACTACATAAACAGATCTGACCTTGGTTTGAAAATGAGGCCCTTAAAATATTTTCAAGCATCAATTCATAATTGCAGTCCTCAAAAATAATGGCTGGATTTTTACCTCCCATCTCCAACGATAATTTTTTAAATGTCTTCGATGCACTCTGAGAGATCAATTTGCCTGTGGACGTTCCTCCTGTAAAGGAGATCGCTTTTATCTCTTTATGTTTGACCAATAATTCTCCACAGGTACTCCCCATGCCATTTACAATATTTAAAACACCAGGAGGTAGCCCAACTTCTTGACACACTTTTCCTAACATATACGCGGTATAGGGTGCTAACTCTGATGGTTTTGCTATCACCGTATTACCCGTGATCAATGCAGGAGCTATCTTCCAGGTGAATAAATAAAGAGGCAAATTCCATGGTGAGATACATGCCACAACCCCTAGCGGGCTTCTGTTGATATGATTTTGTGATGTCTCGTTATTTAGATCATAATTGAATTCAAAATTCTCGCCATGCTCAGCAAAAAATTTAAAATTAAGGACTGATCTTGGAATATCGAGTGACCGTGAAAGCGCAATAGGCTTTCCAGTATCTCTGGATTCAATTTCTGCAAATTCATCTAACCTTTTTTCAATACCCTTAGCAATATTATTTAGATGAACCGCTCTCTCATGTACGGTTAGATCTGACCAGAGGGCAAATGCTGTTTTTGCAGACCTGACCGCATGATCTATATCATTTGCATTTGAATCCCTTAACTGTCCGTAAATCTCTCCAGTTGCTGGCTCGTAAATATCTAAAGATTCACTTGAGTCACTTGAAATATGCTGACCATTAATGAAATTTTGTATCAGTTCCATCTTTAAATCAAAAACAGAGGTCTTTAATGTTATCAATATGCCAACTAATTCCGATAATTCTCATCAAGCACCAAATCTTCCACCATCAACAGATAGATTGTGTCCTGTTATATATCCGGATTCATCTGAAGCTAAGAATGCTATTGTGTTCGCTATCTCTTCCGGTGTTCCCAATCGTTTCAATGATGTATTTTTTGCCCACATTTCACGAATTTCTTCAGAAGTTACCCCAAGCGATGTCGCTTTACTATCAGCTAGATCTTGCAATCTAGCAGTTGCAGTGTATCCTGGCAAAATATTGTTAACGCAGATACCATACTCACCTAATTCTATCGCAAGAGTCTTGCCCCACTGCGCCACACTACCTCTGACAGTATTGGATACACCAAGACCTGGGATCACCTGCTTCACAGAAGTAGAAATAATATTAATGATCCTTCCAGAGCCTTGTTCTCTCATACCGGGGAAAACAGCTTTTACCATTATTTGATTACAGATCAATAAACGTTCAAAAGCAACCCTGAATTCATTTTCATCAGCCTCAATGAGCGGTCCACCATGCGGGCCGCCAGAATTATTAACCAGAATATCTATGTTTCTTCCTAATGACCGTATATGCGATGTTACCTTTTCTTTAACTTTTTCAGGCTGATCAAAATCAACACAGACGGTTTGATGTTGCTGACCTTGATCAGTTTTTAGGTTTGATAGTGTTAAATCAAGTTTTTCCTGATTTCGAGCAATCAGAGATA
>CACEUX010000036.1 GCA_902562835.1 uncultured Fidelibacterota bacterium | reverse complement strand
ATAATTCATTGATTAAAAAGCATGAACATACTCGTCCTGAAAAAGAGGATGATAGGACGTGTCATATTGATGTCACGAACGCAAACACCGGGCCAGTTTTTTTAACCTTTAGAAATGACGGTGAATTTCAAAATATGTTATCAAATGTTTTAATTAGGAAAGAAGACATTTCTTTTAGAGCCGATAATAGCACAACCCATTCAATATGGAAGATAAATGATGATCTTAATATTCAAATGATCAAAAGTTATTTCAGTACTGTACCATCTTTATATATTGCGGATGGTCATCATCGCGCAGCATCGGCATCGAGGGTACAGAAACTTCGAAAGGGTAGGGAACTTGAAAAAAATAATGATGTGGAATCTAGCTATTTCCTCTCTGCTATTTTTCCTCATGATGAAGTTCAAATTCTAGGGTATAATCGAGTTATTAAAGATCTTGCTGGATTGACTGTGGATCAATTTATTTTGTCAGTTGAAGAAAAATTTCATATTGAAGAACTAACTAAAGCTGAGGCTCCAAGCAAGATATCCTGTTTTACAATGCACCTTAATAGAACCTGGTATAGATTGGAGGCTAAGAATAAGATATTAAGCAATGATAGCACCAAAGGGCTTGATGCGGCCATTCTGCAAGACCATATATTTGAACCGATTTTAAAGATAGATGATCCTCGCATAAGTGATAGGATTGACTTTGTTGGTGGTATTAGAGGCCTAGGCGAGCTTGAACGCAGATGCGAACTAGATGCTAAAGTTGCATTTGCACTATACCCGGTCACTATTGAACAGCTTTTAAAAGTATCAGATGAGGGAAAAGTAATGCCTCCAAAATCCACTTGGTTCGAACCAAAGCTTAGGTCGGGATTAGTAGTGCGTTCACTTGATTAAGTTCTCCAGATAAAAGATAGAATGTTTAAATTATAACTGTTAAATATTTATTTATAATTTTGAGGTATACACTATGAATTTGCTGAAAGAAGAACTAAAGAATCAGATCCCAAAGATACAGGCTGATATCAAAAAGGTCCTTGATGAGAAAGGTGAAAAGACCATTAGCGAGGTTACTGTTTCACAGGCATACTCAGGTATGAGAGGGATAAAAGCTTTCGTCTGCGATACCTCATCTGTTTCAGCAGAAAAAGGTTTGATCATTAGAGGTATCCCGCTACTTGATATAACCCATATACTTCCTGAAGAGGTCTTTTTCCTTTTACTAACTGGTAGACTGCCGAGTGAGGAAGAAACCAATGATCTTAAAGATGAATTTTCATCCCAACTTAACGTTCCTGATTATGTCTGGAATATATTAAATGAAATGCCAGAAGATGCACATCCTATGACCATGTTCAACACGGGTATCCTTTCCATGCAGGGAGAAAGTGTTTTTCGAAAAAGGTACGATGATGGAATGCCAAAAAGTGAGTTCTGGGAGGCAATACTAGAAGATGGTATTAGATTGCTTGCAAAGCTACCTGCTCTCGGAGCAGGGATATATAGAATGAGATTTCAAAAGGGGGCTAGGATAGAGC
Source organism: uncultured Fidelibacterota bacterium (assembly GCA_902562835.1). Classification (GTDB taxonomy): domain Bacteria; phylum Fidelibacterota; class Marinisomatia; order Marinisomatales; family UBA1611; genus CACEUX01. The sequence goes on along the minus strand of CACEUX010000036.1, from coordinate 12,839 downwards.
CTGACCCTAAGAAAGATTGGGCAGGTAATTTTGTTCATATGATTGGATTACCAGATGATTCAGGAGACTTTCATAGGTTAATGCAACTCTATTTCATGTTACACTGTGACCATGAAGGTGGGAATGTTAGTGCTTTTGCATCTCACACTGTGGCATCAGCTTTATCTGATCCATATTATGCTGTTACTGCAGGTTTGAATGGGCTTGCTGGACCATTGCATGGACTCGCGAACCAAGAGTGTTTGAAGTTTGTTTTAAGTGTACGCGATGAATTTGGAGGTTTGCCCTCGGAAGAAGAATTAAAAGAATATTGTTGGTCTAGATTAAATAATGGAAGAGTTATACCTGGTTATGGACACGCAGTACTAAGGTGTCCAGATCCAAGGTTTTCAGCATTCATAGATTTTGGGCAAGGACACATTGCTAATGATGATGTTTTTGGCATTGTTGATCTCTTGTTTAAAGTGGTTCCTGGAGTTTTAAAAGAACATGGTAAAGCTAAGAATCCTTGGCCAAATGTAGATGCCGCATCAGGATCTCTATTGTACTATTATGGATTGAAAGAATTCAATTTTTACACCGTCTTGTTTAGTATATCTCGTACAATGGGGATGATATCCCAGATGGTATGGGAAAGGGCGTTAGGCATACCAATTACCCGCCCTAAATCAATTACGACAGATTGGATTAAAACATCCGTATAGTAAAATGCGGACTTTATTTAAGTTTATAGCTGGTTGGATTTTTTTATTTCATATAGCTTTTCCAAATGATGTTTATCAATCTATAAGAGTATTTGATACAACGACTAAGACAATAAACATTTTAGGTGGACTTGGAATTCCTCTAGATCATATTACCGGCAAGGAAGGAGTGTTTATTGATCTAACTGTGCATGAGGATGAGACATTTGAATTACTTTCACAAGGTGTGGATCTTGAAATATTGATACCGGACCTTACAGTTCATTACAAGTCAAGAAGCATTTCTTCAGATAATCGTGAATTTCCATTGGGTTCTATGCAGGGTAATTATACCTGGGATGAATTAAATATAAGGTTTGATGAATTGCAATCCCAGTATCCTGGTATTATTTCCGAGCGTGTAATAATTGGACAGACAATTGAAGAACGTGATATATGGGCTTTCAAGGTATCTGACAATCCAAATAATGATGAAAATGAGCCAGAGGTCCTTTATACGGCTTTGACTCACGCTCGTGAGCCATTAGGCATGATGAACCTATTTTTCTTTGTTCAAAAAATCGCTGAAGCATATCAGACTGACCCTGAATTAACATATTTAATCAATAATCGTGAGATGTGGTTTATCCCAGTAATTAATCCTGATGGGTATGTTTACAATGAATCAATTCAGCCTGATGGTGGAGGAATGCACAGGAAAAATAGATTAGATACTGGTTGCGGCGATGGCACAAATAGAGGAGTAGATATCAATAGAAATTATGGTTTTGGTTGGGGAGCAAATAATACAGGCTCCTCACCAAATCCTTGTTCAACAACCTACCGTGGTGAATCGGAGTTTTCTGAACCAGAGACACAAGCCGTCCGCGATTTTATTTTAGCACGCGAGTTTAAGAATGTGTTACACTACCATACGTATTCAAATATTTATATACATGCCTTTGGCAATGGATCTTTACCCGAGGAGCCAGATTTGACAACGATTGTTGAAATTGGTGAAGAAATGGCCCGGTATAATGGTTATGTTGTTGGTACAGGCCTTTCAACAATAGGTTATAGTGTGAATGGTGATGCGGTGGATTGGACATTTGGTGACCAGAATATAATTTCATACGTCCCAGAAGTTGGTTCTCCTTCCCAAGGGTTTTGGCCTTCTGAAAACGAAGTAATTGAGCTATGTGCTGCGCAGCTTTATCCAAACAAAATATTCGCCTTCGTTTCAGGCCCAGACATAATTTTACATTCATACGAATTATCAGAAGAATTTATTATGCCTAGCGAAGAGGTGGAAATTAATCTGGTCGTTCAAAATCGTGGCCTTACTAATTCTGATAGTGATATTGAAATAAGTATCTCATCTTTAAATAATTGGACATCTTTAGATTCAGAATCCTATGTTTTAAGTGAAATAGATGCCAGAGACTCTGATGATTTTTCATTTTCATTTACCATATCTGATGATGCCGTTGAAGGTGAAAACTCTGGAATTATTATTAGTATCAATAGTGAGAACGGTTTTTCAAGAATTGATACTCTAGAATTCTTAATTGGTCAACCAGAGGTTCTGTTTTTTGATGGATTTGAGAATGGATTAGATAGCTGGGCTGTAGATGGAGACTGGGGACTAACAAATGATGCTATTACTGGGGCATTTGCTTTATCTGATAGCCCTGAAGGCGATTATCAAGAAGCTCAAGAAACGATAGCAGAGCTTTCTACTACTTTAAATCTTAATTTCTTGTCTAATCCGATAGTAAAATTTTCTGCCAAGTGGGATATAGAGGAAAACTGGGATTTTGTTAGATTTCAAGCGAATGTAAATGGTGCTGATTGGGTTACTCTAAAAGGTATTTTTACTGAGCCAGGCTCCGGGCAACCAGCCCAACCATCTGGAGAGCAGGGGTATGATGGTTATCAAAATTTATGGGTTCAAGAGGCCATTTCTTTAAATCAGTTAAATGATGATGCTGTTATCACTGGATTTCGCTTCATCCAAACCTCAGACAACTATGTAGAAGGTGATGGCTTTACAGTTGATGACTTTTCTATTTCTGGTTTTCCTAAAGGTGTTATGGGAGATTATAATATGGACCTTGTAGCAGATATTTTCGATCTCTTAGCGCTGGCTGATGTAATACTTTTTGGGGGACAGCCAACTGATGCTCAATTATTTTTCTGTGACCTGGATGGTAGTGGAATAATTGATGTAATGGATATTATCAATTTGTCAAATATGATCTTAGGCTTTTGATGAGGGTGAGATATTTATTACTAGTTATTTTCCCATTGATTGCCTTTTCACAAAAAGTTGATTTTGAAAAGATCGAATTAGGTAAAAGGAATGATAAATATAGGGTTTGGATATATTTCACAGATAAAGAAGGTTCGCAACAGATAACCTTAAGCCCAAAAACAATTAAAAGAAGAATTAAAAATAGTGTCCCTACAATTAATAACCGCTATGATATACCAGTTTCTGAAAAATATAAAAACCTGATAATTTCAAATGGATTAACAATAGAAAATGAGAGTCGCTGGCTTAATGCTGTCTCGACTCTATGTTCCCAGGAAGACATAGATAAACTTATAGGGTTACATTTTGTAGATAGAATTGAACCAGTACTTGGCTTCAAGACTAAAATATTAGAAGAAAATTCTGAAGTTAGTCCCTATTTAAGGGATGATGTTGACTACGGTTATTCACAGGAACAGACAGAACAGATCAATGCGCATGAACTGCACAATCAAGGATTCACTGGAGAAGGAACAAGGATACTTGTAATGGATACAGGTTTTGATTTGTCTCATAATGCGCTAATTGATATTAATGTTGTTGCACAATGGGATGTAATAAAAGACGATAATGAAACGTCAAATGAAACAGAAGAAGAACAAAATATTAATCAAGACTATCATGGGACAGCGGTCCTCTCTACAATAGCTGCAAATTCTCCTGGTGAACTAGTTGGAATAGCATTTGAATCAGAATTTTTATTAGCAAAAACAGAAGATGTTTCACAAGAGATACAGCAAGAAGAAGATAATTATGTAGCTGGCCTGGAGTGGGGAGAACAGAATGGAGCAGATGTTGTCACTACATCCCTTGGGTATTTAGATTGGTATGATTATTCTGACATGGATGGAAATACAGCTGTTACAACGATAGCAGTTGATATTGCTGCTGGACTTGGGGTTGTATGCGTTACCGCGGCAGGTAACTCAGGTAATAATGACTGGTATTATATTATTGCTCCTGCTGATGCAGACTCGGTTATATCAGTTGGTGCAGTATCCTCAAGCGGTCAGATAGTAAGTTTTAGTTCGCATGGTCCTACCGCAGATAATAGGATAAAACCAGAGGTTTGTGCAAGAGGACGACAGACTTGGTGTGTTAACCCAAATAGTACAACAACCTATACACAATTAAGTGGTACTTCTCTAGCTTGTCCTTTGGTTGGTGGCGTTGCAGCATTAATAATTCAAGCAAACCCTGATTGGACTGCAATGGAAATTAGGGATGCTATCATGATGACGTCCTCCATGTCAGATAGTGCAAATAATGATTATGGATATGGCATTGCAAATGCAGCAGCAGCCCTGGACTACAATATAACTTCTAACATAGATTTTACTGCTATTACACCTTTAAAATATTCTATCCTAAAAACATACCCAAATCCATTTAACCCCTCATTGAGTATTGAGATTGAAATAGAAAATATATCTCATGTAAAAGTAGATATTCTATCTTACAATGGTAGCCATATTGCAACCATTTTTGATCGTATCCCTTCTACTAGAGCTAAATATATAGAATGGAATCCGGAGGGGATTCCTAGCGGGATTTATTTTGTTTCATTGCTTGTTAACGGGCAAAAAAAATATAAAAAAGTTACATACATCAAATAGTTTTATCTGAATAATGATTCACTTGCCTTCATGACATAATTCATTCAAATTCCATCTCGTCTAATTGCTTTCTTTATGATTCGGATAATAAAACAATATATAATTAGAGCTATCTTTATCTCTTTTTTCATACAAGCTTCAGATAGTGACCCTATGCCTTATCCAATAGACCTTGCCGTCTACGATGGACAAGGCTCATTACTTCTATCCTGGACTTACCCCGATTCTATCAAAGTGAATGAAACAAGGATATTTGTTCAGGAGTTCGGAAGTAAAGAATTTATTCTACTATCTGCATTAGAACCTGAACATTTACAATTTCTCGATACAGATTGTAAGCCTGACAATCGGTATTTTTACAAAGTTGAGGTGGAAGACATTTTTAGTAGAATTCACCATAGTGATTTAAGTGCTCTACCTTTTGGTACCTGCCTTGTTATAAATGATTCATTGGTGTTTAATAAAGGTATTAATTCTTTGCAAGATCTAATACTTGGTCATATTGTGAAAAAAGTTAATAAATCTGACCCGTATATTGATTTCTATCCAATAGCAGAATTGCTAAGAGATAGTTTGGGAGTTAAGCATAACTGGATAGAATTATTTCCATTAGATGAATTGCGTAAAATTGAAGACGTGATTGATAAAGTAAATGAAGTCATAAATTATCGATTGTTGCTAAGTGAAATATTTGCATATGAGCAACGATATAGAAATCATTTATATCTTGACCCTGTTGCATGGGCAAGTAAAGTTAAAGTCCAATTGAATAAAATCCGTAATGATTGGACTATCCTTTATAAAGAATATCCTGAAGCCTTGAAGAATTATGAGATCATTGCACCAATTAGGATTGTTGGTTCAAAATGGGTTGATAATAGTTTAGTATTAAAGCTATACGTATTTCATCCTGATCAAGTTAGTTCCGATCAAATTTATTTACTTTCTGGTGAGGAGTATATAGATCTGGAAGAATTCAGGGTACCAGGCTCGTCTTTGATGACAGTTCCAATTCCAGAAGATTGGAAATATGTTGATTTAATGATGGATGATATATTTATTCAAAACTGCCCTTTGATCGATAACAAATCTGTCCTTTATACTATCAATGGGGATATCATTCCTATGGAAGTTGAATCAAACAACTTTATTAAAATGGGAATTAATAGTTCTTCAGTTTGGATCAATGAAGTAAATTGGAGCCCATATTCAAAGAAGCTCGACCTTGAAATAGCAGGTAAGCCAAGCGTTAATGAAGAATACATTATTAAAAATAATGATATGTATTTATGGGAGGTAAAACCACAAATTGGATATGAAACACAGTTTCTTGATTCTACATTGACAATTAATGAAGATATCACATTACCAACTGTAATATCGTTAAAGATATCAAATAATGGCAACTTTTCTACTACTGAATACATTATTCTAGATACAATACCATATGCCATCAGTAGACACCCAGATGGAGGTAATTGGTATTATTCTGAAGCTTACACTATGGGCTCAACAAATGAAATTATTATAGACAATTATGATAATACTGCATTGCCTGAGCTTTTTGTACTTTATCAGAACTACCCGAACCCATTTAATGGACAGACTAGAATTTCATTTGATCTTTTAGAAGATGCTTTTGTCAGTTTATACATTACAGATGCTACCGGGCGCATACATGATAAATTGGTAGAGCAAGAATATATTTCATCAGGGATATATAACTATACTTGGGATGGAGAAGGAAGGTCAACAGGGATTTATTTTATAACCTTACAGGCGCAGATCGACCAAAATCCGACAGTTATCTTTAGTAGAAAAATGATCTACTTAAAATAAGGATTCCCTTTTCGGTTTTAAACTCCTAGAGATTTCTGTATTTTCCTCGTTGATATGATAATGCGGAATCTAATCCTTCTATTTATAGCAATATATTTATGGGTTGCAGGATGTGCTTCTCATCCACCTGTGTTACCCCAGATACCTGTAGAAGGTGAAACGAATATGGGTTTTTCTTTTGCCGCCGAAAATGTTATCCCGGTCATCTGGTGGCGCCATGGGCTGAACCAATATACTGATGTGGGACTAAAACTGGGTATCCCACTATCAGGAACTGGCATCGATATTAATCGCGTTCTTATGAAGAAAGACCGACGTTGGGATGTCCTTAATCTTGCCTATAGTTATTCCCCTAATTCGAGTTTTGATCTCACATATTATATGTTCAAAGGTAGTAAGAGAAAGGGGCAGTTGAACCCATACAATATAGGATGGACAGGTGCAAGGGTCATGATAATCCCTGATGGGCGTTTTGAAAATCCTGGACCTGCTAATGATAGAAGTATAAGATTTGGATTTTTATTTGGTAGAAGATTTGGTTATCGATGGGGTTTTGAAGCAGGATATTTTCATGATCCCAGAGCGGGATTTGACCCAAAGAATGAAGATTATCCACATACTGACAATAAATGGCCTACTCAATTTTCTAGAGGCACAGGCCTTTCAATGCAGCTTTTTATGTATCTAGGGCCAACGAAGAAAAGCTAATAAATCTATGGCTGATCAATCCCTGAGATCTGCCTTATTGAGTAAAGACAAGCAGGCCTGTTATAAACTGGTTCACTCAAAATTAAAAGGCGATGATTTAGTCAATACGATCAATGATCTAATCTATATTAGCGCTTTGGTTACGCATAATAAGGATATAATAATACACCCAGTCTGTATTACTAATTCCATAAAGAATTTTATTGGTGATAATAAAGAAGCACCATCTAGAGTATTACTTGATTTTGCCCTTGAATATACTCTAGCACTCCAGTTTAGAAAGAATGATAATGAGATTTTAGAAAAATCAATTAAAGAAGGTATTGCTAACACGGTTTTTGTAGGTGATTTAGAAAATGCTTGCCAATTTGGAGATTGGGAAAAATCAGAATCAATAATGGCAAGTATATTTTTAGCTTCAGATAGGTCAAGAGCTACATTAGATGCTCTTGCAGAGCTATGTCTGCAAAATACTCAAGACAACGCCCTTTTCACATTTCACTTATTAAGAGCTCATCAGTTTCAAGAAAAAAAATCAGATAATTGGGTATTTACAAAATGCCTTTTTGAGAAGATGGCATTCCACAAACTTGAAGATGCTCATGAGCCTACTGGTCGTACACCAAAGGCTGTAAAAAATAGGAATATCAAGAGGGGTGATATAGTTTTATTTTCAGCTATAGAAAGAATTTGGAATGGAGATTATGTACGAAAACGAGGTTACAGACGTGAGTTAAGTTTTTGGTTAGATCAATTGATAATTGATGATGATTTAGACATTAATATCATTCAAGACCATGGTTTAGTAAATATCAATTCAGAGACATTTATCAATTATGCAGAAAAAATCGTGAAATCAGAAAAAACTCAAAATGAAAAAGCAAATGAATTGGTAACTTTAGAAGCAGTTAGAGCTCTCTCTAAAAACGCAGATAAACAAGAGCTCAATATAATTGGATCGAGATATAAGGAGCTGTTATCGTGAAGATAGGTGATTATGATCTTTATAGTATAGAAACATCTGAGTTCTCTTTAGATGGTGGTGCTATGTTTGGAATTATACCGAAGCCTATATGGGAGAGGGAAGCATCATGCGATGCTCTAAATCGAATCGATATGGTAACGCGTTCTCTTTTACTTTGCAGTGATGAAAGGAAAATACTGATAGATACTGGAAATGGAACTAAATGGGAAAAAAAATATAGAGAAATATATAATATTGATACGAGTCGATATAATATTGATAATTCATTGACCAAGTATGGTTTCAATGCAGATGATATTACAGATATAATATGTACTCATCTACATTTTGATCATGCAGGTGGCAATACAAAAATAGATGATGGTACCATTGTTCCAACATTCCCTAATGCAAAATATTGGGTTACGAAGGAGCACTGGGACCTAGCAAATCACCCTAGTCAAAAAGATTCTGGAAGTTTTATTGAACATGATTGGAAGGTATTGGCAGAAAATGGGATGATTGAGACAGTTAATGGAAATGAGCCTTTTATTAAAGGCATTGATTCCTACATAACTCAAGGCCATACAGCTGGGCTATTACATCCAATGATTTCTGATGGAACTAAAACTCTATTTTATGGAGCAGATATTTTTCCTCTTGCAGCTCATATATCGATACCATGGGTTATGGCATATGATGTTCAACCTGTTATAACAATGAAAGAAAAAGAAATCCTTCTACCTAAAATGCAGGATGAAGAATGGATATTATTTCTTGAACATGATCCAAAGATACAAGCCTGTACGGTGCATCAAGATGGTAAACATTTTAAGATGAATGAATCGGTATTGATCAGTGAATGAGGAAGCGCAAAAAGATCTACTTTTTCAGCAAGGATTAGATCATTACAGATCCAATGATTATTTTGAAGCACATGAATCTTGGGAAGACCTATGGTCAGATTACTATTTAGAAGATAGAAAGTTCGTGCAAGGGTTAATTCAACTGTCAGTAAGCTTTGTTCACCTTGGTAGAGGGAATATGAATGGTGCAAAAAGTTTGTTGAATAAATGTTCAGAAAAATTTAGAATTTATTCGGGTGTCCATCGTGGAATTAATGTGGAACATCTACTAGACCAGATTAATAACGTAGAAAAAATGTATAATCAGCTTGCAGATCCGAAAGATTTTGATTGGACGTACGTACCCAAACTGGACTCATGATGCCAGAAATATTATTTTTTATTAAAGATCTAGAATTAGGAACAAAACTTTCATCCACATGTATAGACCTAGGCTTTCAAGTAGAATTTTCTGATGAGAATACGGATCCTGATAATTTTGGTGAAAAAGTACAAATGGCAATTGTTGATATGGATGAAAAAGTCTTTTTATCCGTAGGTCTTATCTCTGAATTAAAAAGGAGAGGTTTGAAAGTAGTGGGTATAATGAATAAAATCAATAATCGTGACCAATCAAAACTCAAATCAGCAGGCTGTGATATTATTATCACACGGTCAAGTATTCTAAAAAATATTCCAAACCTGGTGTCTGAACTATTGAATAAAGATTATTGAGGCCATAGTCTTAGTCTTTAATGTAAATGTCTAGACCAATTGTTTGGTTTAGATATCATGATTCTTGTGCTATCCTCTTTTTTGAAGCAGCCCAGCCACATATTAAACAGCTCTGCAAATCATGACCTCGTGCAGGACAATGTTCGCGTCCAAAAAATATAATTTGAAGATGTCTCTTATTCCAAACATCTTTGGACCATAACTTTTTTAGATCACTCTCTGTCATATCTACATTTTTTGCTTTTGATAAGCCCCATCTTGCCGCCAGTCTATGTATATGTGTGTCGACAGGGAATGCGGGTAGTCCATACCATTGTGACATGACAACGCTTGCTGTTTTATGTCCAACTCCTGCTAAGCTTTCAAGGAAATCCCAATCGGGACGGACTCCACCAGATTCAACTAATTGGCTGGCCATTATTTTGAGATTTTTTGCTTTTGTAGGCGCCAATCCAATTTCTTTTATTATATCTCTTATTTTTTCCAATTCAAGAGATGCCATTGATTTAGGCGTATTTGCATATTTGAATAAACGTGGTGTTACTTGGTTTACTTTTTTATCCGTAGTTTGAGCAGATAACATAACTGCAACGAGTAATGTATAGGCGCTAGTATGATTGAGAGGTATTGGGGTTTCTGGATAAAGATTATCAAGAATATTACCTATCTTTTCTGCTTTATCTATTCTTTTCATTTTTGATAAAATTAATTATCTGTTCAGCATCATTTAGCTGATTGATTTAGCATAAAGTTATTATCAGATATAGTTTAAATAAATTAAATGTATTTTTATTAAAATTCTCATGTTGGTTTTTATTGGGAAACAACATTGAATTAAATTAGGCCATATGTTTTATGTTTATAAGAGCTTTTTGGTGAGAGCTTATTAAACTCACCTTCATCTAACTGTGGTAGTTGATAAAAGAACTATTTCAGATTAAAATACACTGGATAAGAAATTGAAAAACCCTATTCTTACTAAGAAATATCATTTCTGTGCATCGCATAAGTATGGCAATGATTATTGGTCCGAAGAAAAAAATCTAGAAGTCTTTGGAAAAGACTATAATATCCACGGGCATAACTATATTTTAGAAGTATCTGTAGCAGGACCAGTCGATCCTGACTCTGGCTGGTTGGTTGATCTTTCAACTCTAAATCAAATTGTTAAAACAAAGGTTGTAAACGTCCTAGACCATTCTCAGATTGAAGCAGACGTGGATTGGTTCAATGGTAAGCAACCATCGTCAGAAAATATTCTAATTTGGATTTGGGATCAGATTGTAGCAGATCTAGAACAAGGTAGCCTTTATCGATTAAGGCTAGTTGAGACACATTCAATTCACACAGATTATTACGGCCCAGGCAAACCATGAATTTCAAGGAAAGATTTTATTTGATCCTGGCAGGAATATTTATCGCCTCATTAGTTAGTTGCAACCTGATATTTCAAAAATTTTTCACTTGGAGCCCATTTGGAATCTATACATTTGAAATATCTGTAGGCATATTACCCTATCCTATCACATTTTTAGTAACTGATTTAATATCAGAACTTTATGGTCAGAAAAAAGCTGATCAGGTTGTCATTTCAGGTCTAATAGCAAGCGTTTTTATAATGGTTGTTGTATTGATTGCAAATGCAGTCCCAAGTACTCCTTGGTCTCCAGTGAATGATGACCTTTTTCAAAAGGTTTTTGGTTTACAGGGTTTTGCTGTTTTTGCTTCCATGGTCGCCTATCTTTCTGCTCAGTTTATTGATGTAAGAATATTCCATTTCTGGAAAAAACTTACCAAAGGAAAACATTTATGGCTCAGGAATAACGGTTCAACGGTTGTTAGTCAGTTTGTAGATACTGCAGCTGTGTTGGTATTGCTATGTGCTACGGGTGCGATTGAATGGGAAAGGTTTTTGCCATTATTAGAAAATGGATTTCTGTTCAAGGTTCTAGTAGCCCTAATAGATACTCCAATCATATATGCAGTCATCTATGCTTTGAAAGGGAAAATTGATATAGCACATTATGATGAGGTTTGACTAAATGATTAACAAAGAAACGATTGAACAATTAACGAAAGCTTTATTAGAGAATATTGGAGAAAACCCTGACAGGGAGGGATTAATAAAAACACCCACAAGAGTTGCTAAGGCTTGGGAGTTCTTCTCACGAGGATATAACCAAAATATTGATGATATCATAAATGGTGCAATTTTTAATGAAGATGCAAAGGATATGGTTATTGTTAGAGATATTGAATTCTTTTCTCTTTGTGAGCATCATCTTTTACCGTTTTTTGGAAAAGCTCACGTGGGATATATACCAAATGGCAAGGTTATTGGCCTTTCTAAAATTCCTAGGATCATAGATATGTATTCTAGAAGGCTGCAGGTGCAAGAACGCCTCACCCATCAAATTGCAGATGCCATCAAAGCTGTTTTAGAGCCAAAGGGGGTTGCAATGGTTTTGGAAGGACGCCATATGTGCATGCAAATGAGAGGTGTTGAGAAACAAAACAGTTTTGCATCAACAAGTGCTATGTCAGGCCAGTTCAAAAAATCAGCCGAAACTCGTTCTGAGTTCTTATCCATCATTAACAGGCGATCTGATTAATGTCTCGATATGACCTTGCAGTACTTGGTGGAGGTCCAGGAGGTTATGTTGCGGCAATTCGAGGTGCTCAATTAGGTCAAACAGTCTGTGTTATAGACAAAGATAAACTAGGAGGTGTTTGTCTTAATTGGGGGTGTATACCAACAAAGGCTCTATTAAAAAATGCTGAAGTATACAATATTATCAAAAATGCTGATAAATATGGTATAAATGTGAATCAAGTTTCCGTTAACTTCAAAAAAAATGTAAAAAGAAGTCGTGATGTGTCAGCCCGTTTAAGTAAGGGCATCGAATTTTTAATGAAAAAAAACAATGTCGTCCACATAAATGGTGTTGGTAGGCTTATCACGAATAATAAGATTGAGGTTCAAAATGGAAATAATAAGAAAATCATTGAGTCTGAAAATATTGTAATAGCAACCGGAGCACGGCCTAGGTCATTTCCAGGAATGAAATTTGATGGTAGGCGAGTCATTAGCTCCAAAGAAGCAATGTCCTTAGAATCACCTCCTGATAAAATGAT
>CACEUX010000035.1 GCA_902562835.1 uncultured Fidelibacterota bacterium | reverse complement strand
GAATCTATAGTGCTCTCTGGTTTATGGGAATGGAGGTATTACTATGATAATGAAGATTCTAACTGGGTTATGTATGATATCGATGTGAGTCGTAAATTTTATTATGAGAACATACCTTTTAACTTTTAGTACAATATTTTTATTTAATTATTTATATGCGGAATGCTCAGATCTTGATTCTACAGAATGTTTAGAGTGGGCCGAATATTGTGAATGGAATGAAGAAGCTGGCCAATGCCAAGAGATTGGGGTTGATGGTGGTCCTTATGATTACGGATACCTTACAGAAGCAGATGGGATAAGACAAAGCTCATTATATAATGGTACATTACTATATTACCCAATCAATGCAATACCTCCATATGCCAGTATAATTCTTATTGATGCATTTGGCGATGAGTATGGATTACAAGGTTGGGCAGAATTTTATGCTTCTCATGGATTCATAGCAATGACTATTGGAAACTTTGACCGGAGTACAAGAGACTTTGATTCAGAATGGGATTATGCTGATCGAGCATTAGGCTTATTGGATGCAACTCAAACTATCAAAGAAGAAAATTTAAGAGAATTATCGCCATTATTTGGTCAAGTAGATACTAGTAGTTTTGCTGTATCAGGATATTCTACAAGCGGTGGAGGTGCTCATACTGCTGCTACGATGGACAGCACTCTTAAGGCTGCCATATTATTAAATCCAGCCGTTGCATTTTTAGATTCATTGAATTGTCCTCCTGAAACTAACTATTATTGTTTAATAGAAGAGCATTTAAATCATAATGTCCCTGTATTAATATTTTCAGGAGAATACGAACTTGATGAATTAATATCTCCTGATGACTCTGTTTATTCAAATATGTGGGCACTTCCTCAATATCATTATGTTCCTGAGACAACAGATAAGTTATATTTTGAATCGGCTGGTCAAGGTCATGGATCATCAAGTTTTCCGAATGGTGATATTGCTGATTTCGCATTAGCATGGCTTAAAAAATATTTGCTAGATGATGATTCATATTGTGAATTTCTTATCGAAGCTCCACAAAGCACATCTCAATTTCTTACTACATTAGAATGTAACTCAACAATTGAATGGAACTTTTCTATTTCCGAACCCATTATTGAAGTATTTGGAGATGATGATCAATGGAATCCAGGGGATATGATTTCTATCGAAATGGATTTTTGTAATAATACAGATACAGGTCATATGTATTATCCTGGTGTCATATTGTATTCAGATTCAAGTATAACTTCAATAGTAAATAACCACTATTGGTTATATGGAATGGATTCCGATTCATGTAATACTGTACTATTTTCTGTTTTTGCTGATTCAACGATTAATGAAGACACCATAATTACATTCAGTGCTTATCCAGAGGCATTAAACTGTCAAAACCAGCCAGAGTATTGTATCAATGGAGATACAGTTAATTTTAATTTCCCTGTAATTCTTCAATACGCATCCAATAATAATCTTAATTTATTTCCAATGCATTTTACTTTACATCAAAACTATCCAAATCCTTTTAACCCAACTACTACATTGAAATATGATTTACCTGAAGATTCATTTGTAGATATTACGGTTTATGATATGCTTGGTAATGTGGTAAGCAACCTTATCAATACCAACCAATCATCTGGCTATAAATCAGTTCAATGGAATGCTACCAACAATCAAGGCGAACCTGTATCTGCAGGAGTCTATTTATATAGGATTCAGGCAGGTGATTTTGTTGATACCAAGAAGATGATACTCCTTAAGTGATTTACAGAGTTTCTCTTTATGTACATCAAGCCCCATCCACATGGGGTTTTTTGTTTATGGGATGATGGGTAGTTTTAACTAATGATAATGAGAAAAGATTTTATATGTTAGTACGGTTTTTTTTAATGATAATTTGTCTTTCGACCTTAGTTATAGCTCAATATCAAATTGGGCATTATACCACTATCTTTCAAGACCCTGATAGATTAGATAGAGATATTGAAACAAAAATCTATTACCCAGCATCGATTGTGGATGATAGCATAATAACAGCACAGGGTCAATTCCCAGTAATTGTATTTGGTCATGGATTCATTATGGATTGGAGTGCCTATCAAAATTTATGGGAAGAATTTGTTCCAAATGGATACATAATGGCTTTCCCTACAACAGAAGGAAGCTTGTTATCTACAAATCATCAACAATTTGGATGGGATCTACAATTTTTGGTTACTCAAATTCAAGGCGAGGGATTTAATAACAACTCACCTCTTTATAATTCAGTTGATAATAATACAGCCTTAATGGGGCATTCTATGGGAGGCGGAGCAGTGTTTTTGGCTGCTGATTCTCTTTGTAATAATGGGAATAATCAACTTAAGACAATTATTGGCTTAGCTCCTGCTGAATCCTCAACTAATGGAGTTTCATCCATAGGTTCTGCATTAAACATAACTATTCCCTCTCTAATTCTATCTGGGAGTCAAGATGGAGTGACGCCACCAACAGATCATCATATACCTATGTACAATAATCTTGCTTCTGATTGCAAAACATTTATTTCTATTTCTGGTGGAGGACATTGCTACTTTGCAAATTCTAATATTTTTTGCGATCTAGCAGAAAGCGCTTCTTCCACTGGTATTTCAATTTCCAGAACAGAGCAGCAAAATGTTACTTTTAGTTTTTTAAATCTTTGGCTTGATTACACACTAAAAAGCGATTGTAGTGATTTTGATGTTTTTCAGGATTCTTTATTGACTTCAGATAGGATAACATTTGATCAATCATGCTTACAAAATCCAATAGCGAATATTATTGAAAATGAAGGTTTGTTAACATCATCAGTTATTGGTACGGAATATCAGTGGTATTTAAATAGTAGTATTATACCGAATGCAAATGAATTTGCTTATTCTCCAGCAATAAATGGTGAATATAATGTAGAAGTTTTTTTTTCTAGCGGATGTCCAACATTTTCGAATCCATATAATTTCATTGATGACCTTGATATTATCCTAATATTGATACCAAGTGAATACTCAATTTCTCAAAACTATCCTAACCCCTTTAATCCGATAACAACCCTTCAATACGATTTGCCAGAAGAATCTTTTGTGGATGTCACCATTTATGATATGCTTGGAAATGTGGTAAATAAATTAGTGAATGCCAATCAATCATCTGGCTACAAATCAATCCAATGGAATGCTACCAATAATCAAGGTCAGCCAGTTTCAGCAGGTGTTTACTTATATAGGATTCAGGCAGGTGATTTTGTTAATACAAAGAAGATGATTCTCCTTAAATGACTAAACACCTCACAATACTAGTGATCTCTCGGCAAATGTCGGGGGTTTTTAGTTTCAATCCTATTTATCATTGTTAATTACTCATAAGGTCACTAAGTATTAAAAGGTCTAAAATATTTATTACATCATCAAAATTCATATCAGCAGAAGTATAATTTTCCCCAATAATTTCATAGTTCCCAATAATGTATAGGCTAATAAGCAAAAAATCAGTTATGTTAACATGCAAGTCGTTATTTACATCTCCCATAAAGATTGTACTTAATTGATATAGCTCATGAGAGTTTTTACAAACAATCCAAATTGAGCCGGCAGAATCAACTTTGATGCCCATTATCTCATTTTCAAATCCTGTTTGAATTTCTCCTAATCGGTTAACATTATTATTTTCTATGTTATAAATATTTATTAATCCATTATAATAGTCAGATACTAGTAACCTGCCTCTATTTATATCTAAACCGGTAGGTTGAATGAGTAAATCATCAATGACAACTTCATATTCTGCATTTACCATACTGAAATAACCTGCTAAACTCTCACCATACGTGGTCAAACTTTCTCCGATTTCTCCTGAAGAAGTATTTAACCTCAGCACCCTTTGGTTTCCAGTATCACAGATATACAACCAACCAGTCTCTCGATCAATTTCCATGTGGCTGGATAATCCAGGTACTCTTTGTACCTCAATTTCATCATATCTATAAACTATACCGTCAGAATGGTCTTCTCCTCCATGCTCATGGTCTGAGTGAGGTTCATTAAAATCATATTTTGCGATCGTTTGATGATAGCCATCAAATAACCAATAGATATTATCTGTTTGACCTGCAATGCCCACACTATATGGACTCTGATGAATCATGTCCCAATGACTACCTAGAAGAGGACCATTTTGATTTATCCTTGCATAGATTGAGGTATCACTATCCCATAACGTACAGCCACTGAAGTATCCATTCGGATTATTGTTTGCATCCTGAACATCAAGGGTGTTTGCAAAACCTCCATTATCACTAAATGCTATTGCACTTGCAGTATGCATGAAATGAGCTGAATAAGCGTCTTTTCTATAATCAGCCCACTGTGAATCTGTTCCAAAATTGTAATATGTTACTGTGCTACCACCATTATTTGAATCAAAGAAAGCCGAATTCTCATTTATTACCCAAAGTTCATTGCTTCTTGAAGAATCATTTGGTATATCTAAATCACGAGGTTTATAGAGCCCATCAAGTGAATCTCCTCTCAATAAAATAGTATTATTTTCATATATCAAATATGAATCAATAATATTTTGACTGAAGCAAAAGTTGAATAACATAATTAAAACTAATTTAATATGGTATGCCATTTTTAGTATTTCATTATAATTGTAAGACATATAAGTTGCCTTATTTAAATATATTTTTACAAACAAAAACAATACAAAAAATCCGCTTAAAGTTCATTAGTTAAAAGAGCCATTAAAATCATTATAATCAACATCAACTTTAAATCACATCATATCAATCACAATAAAGATTAGAAAGTATTCATTGCAATTTTATTAAAAGTGGGACACACCCACATATACACATACCTGTTAGGTATGTGTATAAATAGATTCAAACAATATATATTGGCTATTTGTATATTAAAATAATCAAATAAGATAGTTCGATATGAAAAATTATATAAAAATCATTATCAGTTTATCCTTTTTAGTATTCTTAAGTACATCATGTAATAAAAGTGTACTTGATTCTAAAACAATTATTATAGGTGAATGGAACGCAAAAAATGAGGAGGGTAAAGTTGCAAAATGGGAGTTCACATCAGATGGGAAAATCTCATATGAGGGCGAAAATGATTCTAAAAACTCAGGTACATATGGATGGGTAAGTGAAAATGAAATTTTAGTTTCAGTAAGAGCCGAAAATCAATTAGGTATGAGTTTTGATTTTGCAGGTAGATTAGAAATTACTGAAATTGAAAAAAATAAAATTAATTTCACTTTTACACTTACAATTATGAATGAAAAGGTAGAAGACACATTTGAATTAACAAGAATTGATTAATCTTTTGTAAGTATGGCTAAGTACTACATTGACAAATGATGATTCTTCTTAAATGACTAAACACCTCACACTACTAGGTCATAGAATGACCAGAATATTTTCAATATTATTATTCATTGGGTTGGCTTGGGGACAAGATGATTGCACTGCAGATGATGGTACAGAGGGTGTTGAATTATGGGGTGTCTGTTATTCGATTGAAAACACAACTGAAATAAATTTATATAATAACCAACTTACAGGCTCAATCCCACCAGAGATAGGTAACCTGACTAACCTGAATTATTTAGGATTGGGCGCCAATCAACTCACAGGTTTCATCCCACCAGAAATAGGGAATCTGACCAATCTTACAACTTTGCTTTTAGGTTATAATGACCTTGCAGGTTCCATTCCATTAGATATAGGAAACCTGACCAACCTAATTTTTTTGTTTTTAGGGTATAACCAACTTTCAGGTTCAATCCCTCAAGAGATAGGTAACCTAACTAATCTGATTGAGTTGGTTTTAGAAAATAATCAACTTACGGGAGCAATACCCGAAAGTATATGTAACTTGAATATTGAGTTAGAGCTTAATCATAATCAACTCTGTCCTCCATACCCAGAGTGTATAGAAGAATTTGTAGGTAATCAGGATACGAGCAACTGCAGTTCTGTATCAATCATTGAAGATGTAATTTCGTTTACCTATGCTTTGTACAAAGCATACCCCAACCCATTCAACCCAGTCACAACACTCCGATATGACTTACCTGAAGATGCTAATGTAAATATCACCATTTACGATATGATGGGCAGAAAGGTCAAGACCCTCATAAATAGACTCGAATCATCAGGTTACAAATCAGTTGAATGGAATGCTACCAACAATCAAGGTGAACCTGTATCTGCAGGAGTATATCTATATAAGATCCAGGCAGGTGATTTCGTTGATACAAAGAAAATGATACTCCTTAAATGACCAAACACCTCTCACTACTACTATTCATTGGGCTGGCTTGGGGGCAAGAATCTTATAATTATAGTTTACCAGTTGATTTTCCAAATTTTACGATAAATACAAGTGATACCAGTGATTCTAGTTATGTTTTTTTTACCAGTTTTGTTGGAACGAGCCAGGCATCTGCTAATTATTTAATTATAATCTCTTCAGATGGTCATCCAATTTATTTTAAAAAAGTAAAAAGTAAATTGGTTACAGATTTCAAAGTATTTGATGATGGGTTTTTATCATACATTAAAACAAACCCAAATAATTTTCAAAAGAAGGTTATTATAATGAATAGTAGTTATGAAGAAATTGACAGTATCACAACAACTAACTATATGATGGATTCACATGAGTCAGTTTACCTATCAAATGGTAATTGGATTTTATTAGGGAAGTTTAATAGAACTTTAAACCTTACTGAATATGGTGGATTTCCTGCTGCTATTGTAACTGATAACATAATTCAAGAAATTAATTCTCTTGGAGATGTTGTCTTTGAATGGAATACTAGTGAATATTTTAGTCTATTCGACATGCCTCACCATGCCATAAATAGTCAATTTATCGACTATGCTCATATAAACTCCATGCACGTTGATTCAGATACAACTCTAGTAATATCCTCTCGCCATTTAGATGAGATAACAAAGATAAATCGCATAAGTGGAGAAATAATATGGCGCTTTGGCGGTTTAAATAATCAATTTTTATTTATTAATGATACAGCAACTCATGGTAGTTTATTAACTCCATTTTGTCATCAGCATGATGCTCGAATTCTTGGAAATGGTAACTTGACATTTTTTGATAATGGCAATAATAAAAATGCTCAATATTCTAGAATGGTTGAATATGAATTGGATGAAACTAATCTTATAGCAACGCTCGTATGGGAATATATCGATGACTCTGATGATTTTTGCAATTGGTTTGGAAACGCCCAACGTTTGTCAAATAATAATACAATTGGAGCTTGGAATTATAAGAGTGATACAACGTCAATTATTGAAGTCAAAGAAGACTGTACAAAGGTTTTTGAACTAGCGTTTAAGGACTCATTTAATATTAATGGTAATAAACTGGGAGTAGCCTCATATAGAGCATATAGGCATAATTGGAATGGTAAAGCAGACAGACCTTATTTATGGCTAGACTCAACAAACAATTTTTTAAGGTTAAATTTTGTACAGTTTGGAGATTCTGATACTTTAAAATATTTTATATATCAAGGTACAAATACAAGTGCATTACAAAAAATTGACTCCACACAGAATAATTATTACGAAATATCAAATTTCTCCAGTGATAGCACACAGTATTTTAGAGTTGCAACAATAGTTGAATATAATATTCCAAATATCATTGATTTTCCTGAAGAACAAGAATTTGAAGTGAAAATGTCTAACCTTGTGCAATATCAACCAAATTATAATCAATCTATTGCTGAACCAATTAAATCAGATTATAACATTGGAATAATTAATTTTCCAAATCCATTCAACCCAATCACCACTCTGGAGTATAACCTTCCAGAAGATGCCATGGTCAACATAATCATTTATGACATTTTAGGAAACATAGTTAAAAACTTGGTTTATGCTAAAGAGACAACTGGTTACAAATCAGTTCAATGGAATGCTACTAATAATCAAGGTCAAACTGTATCTGCAGGAGTTTACTTATATAAGATTCAGGCAGGTGATTTCGTTGATACCAAAAAGATGATTCTTCTTAAATGACCGAACTATGATCTTTACATTTCCCCCCCCCCTCTCCCCCGCAAAGTATTTGAAAAGAAAGTCCGTTTCCTGTTTGCAGGATGCTTGGGTAGATTCGGACATACGCAGGGATATTGTTTTACTTTTGACTACAGGCGTTGTGTGGGCACAGTCTGATTTTGATACATTAGTTTTGAAAGATGGTACTACATATTTGGGAGAATATTCAAAAACTGAAAAAGAGATAATATACTTTAAACCTCAAAATGCATTCGCATTCCAGCCAGTTCCTGTTCAATTCATTAAAAGACTAAAATTAAAAGATGGTGATTAAATAATTGGCTTAAATAGTGTAAGTACTATTAGTGTTAGATTAAATAGTAAAGGTAAAAGAAAACGAAACATGGAAATAGGTTGTAGCATAATGATTATTACCTTGGGTTTATTACTTCATAATAATGGCCCCGGTAATCCATTAAAACGATTAGATGCATGGTTGGAAAAGCTGTTTAAAAGTTAAAATGGGTAATGGTCATTCCCTTGAAAAATAGTAAGCCCCGAATTCGTAGGGTTTTTGTAATATGAGTTAGCATTAAAAAAGAAGATAATTATGAAAATATTGCCTGCTACCTTTCTATACACTGGCCTTATTGTATCAGGAATAAATGCTCAAGAAGATAAGACATTATTGAAACTTCTTTACCCGGAAAAAGATTATTTCATCAAGTACCAGCAGGAATGGCAAATGAGTTTATATAATAAAAAGATTGATGAATTTAAAATTAATCCCATTGGAGAAGGCAAGATAGTTTTCCTTGGTAACAGTATTACTGAAGCAGGAGGAGACTGGAACGTAAGATTTGGTACTGATAATATTGTTAATCGAGGAATATCAGGTGACATTACTGAAGGAGTATTAAGCCGTCTTGATGAAATTATTTATTATAAGCCTATTGCTATATTTCTACTAATTGGAATCAATGATATTTTTGATGCAAACATCCCTGGACGTCATAAAATAACCCCAGAATATGTTTCAAATAATATTTTTAGTATTTTAGAAACATTTTTAGATAAAACTCCAGACACCAAAATATTTATTCAAACAATTCTGCCTGTAAACGATAAAATATACACAGAGGAAAATGGATTTTTCCCAAATCACGCCGTTCCACTTTCAAAACAAATTTTGGATATAAATTCACTTTTAAAAGAGAAATCGATGAGCAGACCATTTATGTTAATCGACCTACACTCTGCTTTTATTGATGACAATGGTCTTCTTGATGAAAAGTTCACAACAGATGGTGTCCATTTAAGCGGTTCAGGCTATGATAACTGGGTCAAATTCATTCATGAAAATGTATCATCAATTAAGGCTAAAACTTTTTAGTATAAAATCAATAAAAGACTGAATATTTTTGTTTTCTCGAATAGACATTAAATGTTTTCCCTTGATAAATGATAAGATGTTTTTTATCCATTTATTTTCTTAATTAACTAATCTTTTCTCTTAATATTTGCTTTCTGCACTGTATCCCATTCCATGTAAAGAAAACAACCCAAATCAAATGACCAGGATAATAGTTTTCTAGGAAGAACTTGTACAAGAAAAATGCAATAAAGAACATATCTACTGCATAAACAATTTTATATATAACAGGGGGTAATCTCATTTCAATACTTCTTTTAAGTTTAATTTATCAATACTCTTCATCCTATCAATAAAAAATGTTCTATACCAATCTGCCCCTCAAAGTATTTGAAAAAAATGTCTGAATTTTTGCCTATAAAAATGATATATAGTAGATTCTGATGTGGAAGGTTCTATAATTGATATGATTGGTTGGTTAGGTTTTATTCTAATACTATTAGGTTATTATTTTAATGCAAAAAAGAAACTATACTGTTTTTATATCTGGGGTTTGGGTAACATGGTATATATTATATATGGGTTTATTATTAATGCTATTCCAATTATGGCGATGAGTGTTTTTATATTAATAATTAATATTTATGGATACCTTAATTGGACAAAAGATTTTAATCCCTCTTAGATGAATAAACAAATCATACTACTACTATTCATTGGTTTAGCCTTTCTGAGCTGTGAAGATAATGCAGTAGAACAAGATAATAATACGCAACCGACACTACCAACAGGTGAACCTATTATTGAAGGTAAGCGGGTATATATTTCAGGGTTTTATCAAGATTCAAGTTTGGCTCAAATGGTTGCCTGTTTTTGGGTAGATGGAGCTAGAGTTGATCTGGAATATGGTGCAGCTGAAGCTATAACTGTTGAGGATGGGGATGTTTATGTTGCTGGGCAATGGTTTGACTCAACTGGTTGGAATGGAGAAGCTTGTTATTGGGTAAATGGAGTCAGATATGATCTAGAAGGAGGCGGAAATCCAAGTACTGAAGTAACCGATATAGCAGTTGATAATGGAGATGTTTATGTGTCGGGGGTTATGTCTGACGGCACTACTTTTGGAACCAATGCATGCTACTGGAAGAACGGCATAAGGACTGATCTGACAAGTTCAAATGTCGATGCAATGGCCAATAGTATTGGAATAAACAATGGTGATGTCTATGTCACAGGCTGGAGGATTCAAAATCATGCATCTATTGCATGCTATTGGAAAAATGGTAACCTCAATAATCTTCATAATACTAGCTATTTTGGAGATGCATATGATATAGCATTCAAGGATAATGATTTTTACATCGCAGGAGAAATTGACGCACAAAGCACAGATAATTGGAACGCCTGTTATTGGAAAAATGGTAATAAGGTTAACCTTCCAAGAAGTGGCTATGGTGCTACTGCATTTGGGATTTTTCTAAATGGTAATGACATATATTTAGCTGGCTACACAACTGGTAGCCTTTTCACATTTGATATTGGTTGTAAATGGACAAATGGCAATCTCCATGAATTAAGTAGTCCAGTAGCGGACACACAGCAAACATGGCTTTACGATATAGCGGTTGCAGATAATGTAAAAATAACCGTTGGATTTTATTATACCGTCATAATTGATTATAATGATCCGCTTTATTACGATTCTCCAATTTTTCCATGTTACTATCGTAATGGACAAAGGATAAACCTAGAGGATGCTGAGTGGCAGCTTGGTGAGGCTACAGGTGTTTTTATTGAATAACAAATATTAAGTTAATGCCTTCATTTTTATTAAGGACTGTTTGGGTTTGTCCATATATGGTTCTCTGTTCTATAAAGAAAAAATAAAATCTGCAGCTCTTTGTGAACTTTTACCATCATTAAAATAAAAGCAATTATTCAATAATTGCTCGTACAATTTGGTACTATCTACGGTTAGAGAATCATTTATAATACTTAAGATATTTCGTCCTTCATATTTTTTTGCAAGGGTTAAGACATTCAATTCATCTGGCATTTCATGAAGGTCTTTATAATTATTATTTGCTATTATGATAGGCTTTTTTGTGATGAGGTACTCATATATTATTGATGATGTATCACTAATCATCAGGTCTGAAATAAAAAAATCATTAATACTATTTCCATTTACTATGTTAGCAGGATTTGAGAAATATATATGCTTGAGACCATTTTTTCTTGCCCAAATTTTCATTTTTGCTATGTGTTTTCTATCATGATAATGCGGCCGAATGATTAAATTGAAATCTCTACTTATCTGCTTGCAGAATTTTTTTCCATATTTATGTAAAGTTCCATCACCCCATTCCCATGTTGGAGCATATAAAATATTTTTTCTGGATTTATCCTTAATCCCTAAGTATTTATAATAACTATTTCTATTTACTTTCTCATTGACATAATCATCAAATTTAGGATAGCCAACTTTTACAAGTTTTTCATCAGCGATCTTAATCCCAACGTCTTTTATTTTATGTAGGTGTTTTGGTCCTGATATAAAATGATAATCATATGTCTCTAAGGTATTAAAAGAACCACCATACTTTTTATCTCCCGTACCATGCCCTATAAATATAGATGTGCATTTAGTCTTATCAGTGTGCAAAACAGTATTTGATCCTGATATAACAACTCCTTTTAAATCCAGTTTTTTATCTATTTTTTTAAAAATGGCCTTTGGTGCATTAAATGATCCTCTATTTTTTTGCCCTTTCATTGAATTATACAAATAATACTTAAATCTTAATAAACGATTAAACCTATTTACTATGAATGTCCCACCAGTTAAGTCAAAGATTGGTTTGCAATGCCCGTACATGTAAACCTGACTTGCGTAAAAGTATATATTCATTTTTAACTTAAACTTAGATTATGAATCAAGTCTGTCACGATCTTACTATTTTGAGAAAAATGAAGTGCTTCTGGCGTATCTATATCAAGCCAGAAACTTTTTTGGATATCAACTCCGCCCAACAGTTTTTGATCTATTAGTTCATTGCACCCCGTTGATAAAGAACATGAACCACGATTGTTCAATCTCTCAAGAAATGAAAAAAATTCATAACTACACTTAAAAACACCCACATCAATAGCATTATAAACGACAAGTGTTTTTGACATTGCCTCAATTATCATATCCTCAACTCGTACTTTAACCTTCATACCATCATCTAAGTCAAAAATATCATTTACCTCAAAATCAAGACCAACATTCGCAACTTTATTTGATAAACTACTTTCCTTGACTTTTTTCATTAAATCTGGAAAATACAAATGATCACTCATAGAGATCATGAATTCTTCTCCAGGCTCTATGGATGATTTTGCCTTAAGCACACTTATGACATTTTCTAATTTCCAATCACAATTATAAATGAATTCAATGTTAAGGCTAGACCATTTATCATCAAGGTAATTTCTAATTGATGACTTATCGTACCCTGTGATAATTATAATGTCATTAATATGATTAATTATACAATTATTTAGTAGGATATCAATTATGGGATGGCCATTTATAATAGTAAGTGCTTTGGGGTTATTATTGGTTTCAGATTTAAGCCTAGATCCTTGGCCAGCGGCAATGATAACTAGTTTCAACTATTTAATTCTCTTCAACATAATCCGAGCCTAAGTGAGTTATGAGATTTTCACCCATGATATGCCTGAGGGTGTTTTTTAACTTTGCAAGTTGGACAAAAAGATCATGCTCAGGATACAATTTAGGGAGGCACATCGGGCTCTTAAAATAAAATGACAACCATTCTTGTATACCGCTCATTTTAGATCTTTTTGCTAGATCAAGAAATAATACAAGATCTAAAACGATTGGCGCTGCTAAGATACTATCTCTGCAGAGGAAGTCCACTTTTATTTGCATTGGGTAGCCCAACCAACCAAAAATATCAATATTGTCCCATCCTTCTTTATCATCGCCCCTTGGCGGATAATAGTTTATTCGAACTTTGTGATAAAGAGAGTTGTATAGTTCAGGATTCTTGTCTGGCTCTAATATCGTATCTAATACACCTAGTTTACTCTCCTCTTTTGTCTTAAATGCATCGGGATCATCTAAGACCTCTCCATCACGATTCCCAAGGATATTAGTTGAAAACCAGCCATTAATACCAAGCTGTCTGGCCTTAAGTCCTGGGGCCAAAATCGTTTTCATTAATGTTTGACCCGTCTTAAAGTCCTTCCCAGCTATAGGGGTGTTAGTTTCATCTGCAAGCTCCTGCAATGCAGGTATGTCAACAGTAAGGTTAGGTGCACCATTAGCAAATGGAATTCCCATTTTTAGTGCGGCATAGGCATAGATCATACTAGGCGCTATATCTTCGTGATTAGATCTCAATCCCTCCTCAAAGGCTGCTAAAGATAAATGGATTTCAGATGGCTCCATATATACCTCCGTACTTCCACACCATATCATCACATTTGAATCGATTTTGGAATTTTTATTAAAGGTTTTTATATCTGACATTACTTGATTGGCTAGATCGAGCTTGCTTTCACCATGTTTTACCCAATCACCACTAAGCCGTCTCACATACTTTTGATCAAAGACACCTTTGAGAACATTTATCTTTTTCAATTCAGGTTTTAATTCTTCAAGTAATTCATTTTTTAGAACTTTTGATTTAAGAGCTATATCATATACATTTTCATCATTTATATCCCATCCTGTAAAAACAAGATTTTGCATATCCACAGTAGATACGAAGTCTTTTACTAGAGGGGTCCTGTTTTCTGTTCGTTTTCCTAATCGTATGGATCCCATTTGCGTCATACTTCCAATCGGTTTTGATAAGCCTTTATTACAAGCAATTACTCCACATATGAATGTACTGGCAACAGAACCCATTCCTGGGATAAGAACACCTAATTTTGATTTATTATTCTGAATCATTTTTTTCCTCTAATGAATGATAGCATTTCTATAAAATAAAAACAGCTGTGTTTGTATTATCGTGTACTATAATAAAAATTTTGAGCAAAAATAATCGAATAATATTGAGTCTATGTACCATTTTTATGCTCGGATAATAAAAATAACGTTTTAATAAAACCATATTAATAACTGATAAAAAGTGATTTTAATACTAAAAATAACTTTAAAAATTTAACATTAGATTTTTATAAGTTTTATTTTGTAATCTGTTCGAGAAACACACATTAAAAAATAGTTATGAATCGTAGAACCTTTATTTCTTTGAGTGC
>CACEUX010000034.1 GCA_902562835.1 uncultured Fidelibacterota bacterium | reverse complement strand
ACTCTGGCTCTTCAAGGTTTTATTTATCTCTGGAAGATGATCTAATGAGACTTTTTAGTTCAGATAAGGTTGCAGGAATAATGGATCGAATGGGAATTGAAGAGGGTGAGGTCATTTCAGCGGGAATGGTGACAAGAGCCATATCAAATGCACAAAAAAAAGTTGAGGTAAGAAATTTTGGAATTCGTAAACACCTTCTTGAATATGACGATGTCATGAATCAGCAGCGACAGGTGGTCTACGATATAAGGAACCAAGCTCTTGCAGGAGAGAATATGCAAGAGTCTGTTGCGCAAATCCTAGATGATTTTGTACTAGATGAAATTGAGATGCAAGCCGAGAATGACATTTACTCGTGGGACTGGGAAAATTTAAAACAGCGTTTTTCTTCTCATCTAATGGTCGATGTTAATTTAGATAAGATTCAACAAGACATTGCTGAGGATAATCTAAATGATCAAGATATCATTGAATGGGTTTTAGACCAAGCGAGGGCGGTATACAAAGCTAGGCAGTCGCTTGTTCCAGACGAGGTCATTCGCGAGTTTGAGCGTTTTGTTATTCTCAGGACTATTGATGAAAAATGGAAAGATCATCTTTATGCAATGGATCAGTTGCGTGAAGGGATCAACCTAAGAGCTTATGGCCAAAAAAACCCTCTTCTAGAATATAAATCAGAGGGTTTCAAAATGTTTCAGGAAATGATGGCGGATATGAATTCTGTTACGGTACAAAGATTATTCAGGACTCAATTGCAGGGGATGGAACAACCACAGGAAAGTAGAGGCCAGTCATTACGTAATGTTCAAACATCACATCAAGACACTACGGGTATGGGGTTTCAGGGTCAATCAAGGCCTCAGGATTCAAACCAGCCTCAGCAAGTAAGAACACCTGTGCAAGTAGAACAAAAACGCGGCCGAAATGAAAAAATTATCGTTCGAGGTCCCGATGGTAAAGAACTTCAAATAAAATATAAAAAACTACAAAGCTATCTAAATAAAGGATACACACAAGTTTAATATGAGCAAAAAAGATAATTTTCAAACTCGAGCAATTCATATTGGTAATGAGCCAGACCAAGAGACAGGTGCCGTTGTTGCGCCAATTCATCTTGCGTCTACATATGAACAGCATGCAGTTGGCAATGATAAAGGTTATGATTATTCTCGAGGTGGGAACCCTACTCGAACCCGTCTAGAAAAAAACCTTGCCTCACTTGAAAATGGTGATTACTGTTTTGCATTTGCAAGTGGTATGGCAGCAACGACAACCCTGTTTCAGACTCTAAGCGCAGGTGACCACATCATAATAGGTCATAATGTCTATGGAGGAACCTACAGGATGTCTGTTAAAGTACTGGCTAGACATGGCCTTGAATTTGAATTTGTTGATACGAGGTCTTTAGAAAATATTGAAGCCGCTATCAAACCTAATACAAAATTAGTTTTTATAGAAACGCCCACAAATCCATTATTAGAATTGTCAGATATTTCGCTAACAGCTGATCTTTGTAAAGCCAAAAACATAAAATTGGCAGTAGATAACACATTTATGAGCCCTTTTGGGCAAAGACCTTTGAGCTTGGGTGCAGATGTGGTAATGCATAGTGCCACAAAATTTATCGGTGGCCACAGTGATCTTATTGCGGGTGCATTAATCACGAATAATGCTGATATGGCAGAGCAACTCCAATTCATTCAGAAGTCTGGAGGTGCAATACCAAGCCCTTTTGATTGTTGGATATTACTACGAAGCACAAAGACAATGGCGCTTAGAGTTCAAAAACAATCTGATAATGCTTTTGAAATAGCTCAAAGGTTGCATCAGTTCAATATTTTTGATGAAGTAATATATCCTGGCCTTGAAACTCATCCTCAGCAGAGCCTTGCAAAAAGACAACAGCTCACCCCTGAAGGAGTCCCAATATATGGATCAATGATATCCTTGAGATGTGGTTCAGTCCAAAAGCGCGATGATTTTTTATCTAATCTAAGATTATTTACTCTTGCGGAGAGTCTTGGAGGTGTAGAAAGTCTGGTTTGTGTGCCCTATGGGATGACTCATGCATCCGTTCCCGCCGAAATGAAACTAGCGATGGGACTTTCCGAAGACCTTGTACGTTTATCCATTGGTATAGAACATAAAGAAGATCTTTACAATGATATAATGAAGGCCCTTAAAGAATAATTTGTGAGTGAAATATCGGTAGAAAATCGTTATTTTATATAAACACAATTGGCTTTTTATCAGTTGTGCTGGCCGATTAGGGTCTACTAGAAAATTTTAACATATCATATTTGATATTACCGGAGTAAAAAATGTCCTTGATGAGAAAAAATTTCTCTATTTATATCTTACTTACCTTCATTTTTGATGTAGCATTATCGGATGTTGTTGTTTCCATTGATGATGTCCTTGCCGGGGGCTACACTGAAGATATAGTTGTACCCGTGACCGTTACCAACCCTGATAATTCTGTTGGTGGTTTTCAATTTGATGTAGTAGCTGTACCAACACTCGTCACTCTTTCAGGAGCGAGTCCGGTTATCGATGATTTTAGTGCGGATTATACTGTTTTTGAAGACGGTTCGGGCAGAGTCATATTTTATAGTAATAATGGGGAGGAGATTCCTACTGGTGGCGATGACGTAGTATTAAATCTTCATTATGATGGATCAGGTATTTTATCTGCATTAGTAGAACTTGAAGCTTATGATTTAACGGTAAGTGATGGAGATGGCAATATAATTTCAGGTGAACTAGTGAATGGCTCGATTACTATTGGAGATGTTATAATCTTAAGCGCTTCAACGGATACTGGTGATGTATCCGAGCAGGTTTTTCTAGATATCAACCTTGAGAATTCTGGTGATGTTGGTGGATTACAATTTGATATCTTAGATACACCTAATTACCTAGATGTAACAGGTTTTTCTACAACAGACCGTTCAGAGGGTTTTTCAATTGATTTTAATGAGCTTGACAACGGGGCTACCCGTGTTCTGATCTATAGCGCTCAGAATGCAAATATTGTCTCAGGATCAGGCCCTATTGCAAATATGGTCATGGTTGTGCATGAGGATGCCTATAATTCTAATGTTGGTGTAAACTTTGAAAATGTTACAGTAACAGATGCGATTGGTGGGACCTATTGGGTTGAAGCAGCTGACTCAGGTACTGTTACAGTTAGTCCTGGTTATATAGAAGAACCACATAATCTTCAAGCCCAAGATGGTATGGATGCAGCGGTCCTTCTGAGTTGGGAACCTCCTTATGGTCCTATACCAGAAGATTTTGCAGAGGACTTTGAAGAAGGCGAAGTGCCCGATGAATGGACATTGACCACTAACTCTGCCCAAGGTTGGTTCATTACACAAGACGGATCGAGTGCATTCTGGACCGTTCCATCCCATACATGGTATATGTGTTCAAATGATGACATGGCAGATGATGATGGTTCTGAAGATTATTTAGTAACTCCACCGCTTAATGTAAGCGGAGCTGAAACAATAACATTGAATTTTGCATCTTATTATGATGGCGCTTATAGTCATACTGCCCATATTAGAGTAAGCACTGATGGAACAAATTTTACAGAAGTTGTGGCTCTTGATCCTGTTTCTGAATGGGTAACAGAGACCGTTGACCTTTCAGCTTATGCTGGTGAACCTAATCTTTATGTTGCATTCCATTCAAATGATAATGGTTTTTGGGCATCAGGGTGGGCCATAGATGATGTCTTTATTACATTTGCTGCCAGAGATATTGAACGAATCGTCCATCATGAGTTAACAGAGCTTGGAGAGTGGGTATTAATAGCTCCGAAAGAAGAGGTCTTAGCAGCATTCCCTGGTGGTATTCCATATGATTTGAAGGTTGATTTAGATCAGCCTTTATTTAATGGTAATAGGCCAGTTGAGCTTGATGCTTTCAGAGTATATCGTTCAGAGAATAGCGTATCTGATTTTGAAGAGATCGCAGAGGTTGGTGGTGATGTAACTACATATCTTGATGAAGATGTCATTAATAGTACCACATATTACTATTACGTCACAGCTATATACCCTGATGGATCG
Source organism: uncultured Fidelibacterota bacterium (assembly GCA_902562835.1). Taxonomy (GTDB): domain Bacteria; phylum Fidelibacterota; class Marinisomatia; order Marinisomatales; family UBA1611; genus CACEUX01. Next base: position 10,656 of record CACEUX010000034.1, on the reverse strand, counting down.
GAATCTGGACCAACAGCTACTATCTCAGCCACACCTGTTGAATGGGTTGAACTTTGGATGGATGATGGTGGATCACTATCAGGGCAGATGGATACGATCGACTTTTATATTAATAACGAAACAGAGCTTGGTCTATTTTATTTTGAGATAATGGATTATCCTGATGTCTTGAATAGTTTAAATATTCTTGCTACAGATAGAACATCTGGCTGGGCACTAGAGATCGCTGACCAAGGTGACGGGACAATTGCTGTCACAGGTATCAGTGTTGGAACTGCCTTAGCATCAGGAGATGGACCAGTTTGTCGAGCTGTACTATACCCTATCACTGATGAAGAAGTGACCGTTAACCTTTCTTACACAACTGGAACATCGATTCAAGATGTTGGATATGTTGATCTTAATTGGACTGCAGAGGGAGCAACCTATGATGTTGGTATTGAGACCCAATATTTACAACTGTATGGTGGTTTTGGAGAATCGGGCTCGCAGACAACTGGTTCAGTTTTTATAAATAACACTCAGCCCGTTTACGCCATCCAATTTGATATTCTTGCAGAACCACCGTTCATTAACGGAACAGAGTTGAATTTCAGTGAAATTTTAGATCTGGATGGGTGGTCTTATTCTGGCACGGATCTAGGGATTGGTTACAGGATAACAGCTTATGATAACACTCAATCTAACCCGATCGAACCTGGAATAGGTCATTTAGCTGACATTACCTATAACATATTAACTGGTATTCCTGATGAAACAATAATTGATATAACGGTCAGCGAACCTGTTTTGGCTGATGTCAACAACCTCCCCATGCATACTGAGGGATTGCCTCATTCCTTTTATGTAGGCCAGCCACCTGTTGGCTGTACAATCGAGAATGTATCTGGTCAAATGGTACCAGGAGGCATTGGAACATTTGAGATACATATGGAGAACACCGAAACAGTTAATATATTAGAATTAGGAATCACTGACATGCCTAATTATATGGCAGTCACAGGTATAACTCTTCTAGATCGTTTTGAAGATGGAACAATAGATGGTGAGTCTGGTGAGGCAGAAGATGGGTCATTTTACTTTCTAGGATATGATTTTTCTACGGCAATTGAACCAGGTGATGGAGCAATATTAGAGGTAGAAGTACAGTTTAATAACAATCTTATTAATCCATCTGTTGTTTTTATGATAGACATGATATCAGCAGGTGATGAGGAAACAAACCCAATTATTGCTATTACTGACAATTATGGGCAATTTTTTAGTGATATGGTAGCTAATGATCAAAATGAAAGGTTGCCAGTGGAATTTGCCTTATATCCAAATTATCCCAACCCTTTCAATCCTTCCACAGTCATTTCTTATGATATTGCAAATGGTGCTAATGTATCACTTTCTGTCTATGATATGCGTGGTAGGGTTGTGAATGATCTAGTAAGAAAATTCCAAAATACTGGTAGATATAGTATTAATTGGTTTGGAAATGATAAGTTGGGTAACAAAGTGTCCGCCGGTGTCTATATCTATAAGCTTCAGGCCGGACCTAAAGTAATTAGTCGTAAGATGGTATTGATGAAATAAAATAAAATAATGCCGCGGTGGTGGAATTGGTAGACACGCCAGATTTAGGATCTGGTGCACTTTGTGCGTGAAGGTTCGAGCCCTTTCCGCGGTACTCTAATATTATCCTTATTTATTTTTTAAGGAATAAAGCTGTTTACTTTAATATACTTGCAAAAAGTAGCCCGTTATTTTCTAATCAACCAGTATACCTCTAAAGAGCGTCTTCCTTTATGCAATTTAAATTGAGTTTCTTAGTTAAATATGGACGAAATACGGGTCGAGTGTTTTTGCATGCGTAGATTGATATCATATTTACAACTAATTATTTCTTTTATATTTTCTGAACCTTTTAATGGCTTGACCTTGATCTCAAAAGAAACTGCCGGACCAGACAGCCCGGCATTAACACAGCTTATTGATAATGATGGGAATATCATTAATGAGTGGGTCCATGATACTGAATTATCAGCAATTGCATACATCAGTCCAGACAGTATATTATTTATTTCATGTAAAATTGACAATCCTAATGGTCCAAACAGAAACGGTAGATTTAAAAAAATAAATTGGGAAGGTGAGATAATTTGGGATTACATAATACCAGATTCAATATGCAGGCCCCACCATGATATTGAAGTAATGCCAAATGGAAATATTCTTGCAATATGCAGTGAACTAAAAACATATGATGAATTATTGAGTGCTGGAATGATAATAGATGAGGTTCCAGATATTAATTTAAACAGAGGGAATATGGATATGGTAATTGAAATAGAGCCCCTAGAGAACAACCTTGCTAATATTATTTGGAAATGGCATTTTTGGGATCATTTAGTTCAGGATATAAGCCAGGATTTATCTAATTATGGATCGATATCTGCAAATCCCCAATTATTAAATATTAATTCACCTCCTCTATCTTTCCTTTACGAAAATAGCCCCTCTGGTGCGGATGCTGATTTTTGGATGCATTGTAATTCTGTATCATATAATTCATCTTTAGATCAGATCATGCTCTCATCGCGGAATCGAAGCGAGGTATATGTAATTGATCATTCTACAACAACTGATGAAGCATCTTCGAATTCAGGAGGAACTTATGGACAAGGAGGTGACTTTTTATATAGATGGGGGAATCCACAAAACTATGGTAGAGGTAGTGAAAATGATCAAATATTAAGAGGGCAACATAGCGCAATTTGGATTCCTGAAAATTTTCCGGGGGAAGGAAATATTTTATTATTTAATAATTCTCATACGATTAATTACTCTGCTGTTCTAGAAATTATTCCTCCTATCAATCTAAATGGCTCTTATTCATTAGATGCAATTAATGCTTATGAGCCGAGTGACTATTATTGGATATACATTTTGGATCAACTAGCTCTGGTTAGGGGTGGAGTATGGAGACTACCAAATGGGAATACAATTATATCCAACCTTTCTTCATTATTTGAAATAGGTCCAGATAGTGAAATAGAATGGGTTCATAGTGGTACATTTTATCCGTCTAGAGTGATCAAGTATAGTTTTGATTACTTTAATTTAAATAACCTATTGTATGATATAAACAATGATGGTTTACTTAATAATTCTGATCTTGAAATGCTAATTCTCCTTGTCCTTAGCGAGGACGATTCATTTACTGTAGCGGATATAAATAATGATTCATTAACCAACATTTTTGATTTATTACTTTTATCAGATTATCTACAAACTTTTTAAAGAATCTTCAAAGTAAGCAACGAAATTAACCTTTAAGGTTTATTTATATTTTAAGGATTAAGACTTTTTAATTTTCAGTTGTTTCTTCTAGTTGCTCAAATAGTTTAAGAGATATCCATTTATCAAATAATTCATTTAATGTATTAACATATTCTTTGTAAATACGCTGGTTAATATTTTTTTTCTTACTTGGCTCATCTTCAGTATTCAATGTTTGTTCATTTAGCATCTCAAGCATTCTTTCTGCTGATTCTTTTTCTTTGATGATCCAGGATATGGGTTCTTTCATATTGGCCATTATTTCTTTATCATTTTTATCACTAAGTACTATCTTGATAGGTACTCCAATGCTATTGATCTTTCTCAGTGCTAAAAGAACTGATTTTTCTCTTATTTTTAAATTTTTTGCAAGGCTTTTGACTGATATTTTTTGAGGGTAGGCTTTATAAGTAGTCTCAAGAACTTTCGAAGAGATACTGTCCATACCTCTTCGTGCAATTATTTTTGGATCTGTTTTTATATTTTTCATAGGGAAACTAGCAACTAAATTTGGCCCCAATTTTCCAAGAGCTAATTACGCCAATACTACTCAATTTAATCCTATTAACTAAAAATGACAATTTTTTGCAAATCAAGACATAGTTCAACACTACTATGTTTTATTCTATCTATAACATTCACTTTTGGGAATGGCGAGAGCAATGATATCAAATTTCAAAAAGTAATAGATTCATTAAAGACTATAAGAAATAGATCACCTGAAAGAGCTATACGATATGCAAGAGAGATATTAGATGATCATGGTTCAAAGGATCTAGGTCATAATGAATCAAGGATACTAAATACCGTAGGAGAGATTTATCTTGATCTTAACCTCCCTGTTCTAGCATTATCTTATTTTATTGACGCAAATGAAAAGAGTGTAGTAAAAGGTAAAAAACCTTGGATATCGATTAATATAGGCAATGTATACTTCCAGGAGAAGGCCTGGTTCAAGGCAAAAGAAAAATATCTTGATGCTCTAGATGCTTTTAGAAGGAGGAATGTAAGTCATCCTAATGCTTTGAGTGGGAAAACGAAGGCACTTAGTAACCTAGGCAAGATCGAAATGAATTTGAATAATCACAACCAAGCACTCACTTACTTCAAGGAGGCGCTAGATCTAAAGAGGAATTCTGCAAGATACCAGGCTTTCCAGAAAACTAAATTAGATGCGAAACCTGCCTACGCTGGTATAGGGGCGGGTGTTGCTAAACAGCATCATTTGTTATCGTTATTGTACACAAGGTGGGGTCTATATGAGTTAGCACTAGAACAGTGCAGTGCAGTAGACTCATTAATGAGTTATTTAAATGGCAAAGAAAATGTCAATTATGATACTAGTTTGATTCTCGGTAAAAATTATTCAAGAAAATGTGAATTGTTTACGATTTTAGGAGAGTATCAAAAGGCACTAACTAATTCACGATCTGCCATCGCCTTATTAAAAAATTCGCCTATAGAATTGGTTAAACATTATAAGATTGACTCTGAAATATACATCGCACAAAATGATCTTTATCAAGCCCTGGAATCTATTGATACAGGTATAAGCATATGTGATCTTAATGGAATGTCCATCCAAGAATTAGATCTGTTGGATAGGAAAATGAAAATTTTAAAGTCAAATAAGCTTGAAAGAAGTGCGTTAGATATATCCCAAAAGATCATCTTGAAAAAAGAGCAGGTTGAAAATAAAAGGATGGAAATATTACTGGAAAGTCTTAGCTATCGGTCTGAGCTATTAAAGAATAGGAAAAAAGTTTCTGCTACAGAGAATAGGCAAAAAATGACCCTTGTTATAAGTTTTGCAATAATTGTTATGCTTGGATTTATTGTAAAGTTCTATAGGAATAAAAGAGAATATTTAGAACAACAAATAAAGCTTAATGAACAAGAAAAGCAAATTGTGGAATCTGACTTAAAAAAGAAGGAAAGTGATCTAGTAAAAATGTCCACATTTATAGTATCAAAAAATGATCTTTTGTCATCTATTGTTAAGGACCTTGAGTATCATATATCTCTCATAGAAAACAAAAGTGATAGAAAATCATTAGAGCCGCTCAAGAAAAGAATCTCAGATAAAATAGATGATTCGGCAGACTGGGACCAGTTTCTAACGCAGTTCTCTACGACCTATCCAGATTTTATAGACTGTTTGACAGAGAAATATCCAAAATTGCGTTCAGGAGATATCAAGCTTTGTTGTTACCTCAAAATGAATATGAATACAAAAGAAATAGCAAAAGTGACTGGGCTATCTGTTAGGGCTGTCGAGAATAAACGTTATAGACTTAGAAAGAAACTAGAACTGGAAACTGATGTCAGTTTGGATTCCTATATTCACACAATGAGAAATAAGTAGAAATGGCGTAATGTCATACTATATTTTCGTACCTAATATTTGACACAAAAAATGACTAAATTTGAATAATATGAATAAATATTTTAAAATATCAACTCTTTCTATCATTTTTCTATTAACAGGATGTGAGGATGTTGAGGTAGCGGTGCCAGGTAATAATCAAAATCCTGAATCAGTTGCTCCAATAGGAACAATTATATGGGATGAGAGCAATGTTACTCTTGATAATGATAAGGCTAAATTGCCTGAAAATTCTGCGCCCGAGGTTACAATCGGAAGATTAAATGCAACGGACGACAACCCAGATGATGAGTTTAGCTTTCAAATTAAGAGCCAAAAAGTTGATGGGAGTAATGTTGACCACTTTGTAATAGAACAAGATTCTGACTCCAATTATGACCTAGAGACCAATAGCAACCTTATTAATTATGAAGCTCTGAGTGGTTCTAAAGAGATAATTATCACAATAACGGTGACCGATGATAACCCCGATCAAAAAACCAGTGATTTTGATTTAACAATTGAGGTCACTAATGTTAATGAATCGCCCTATTTCACAAACCTCAATCATATCGCTAGATTTGCGGATGAATATGTAGAATATAGTGGTTACAGAATAGAGTGGACTGATACTGATGAGGGAGATAATCCTAGTTTTACTAGTTCTTCAGTACCCAATTGGTTAACGATTGAGAGTGACGGGCAAATGCTAGGAAATCCTGAGTCCGCAGATATAGGAAACCATTCTTTTATACTATCCATTACAGATGGTGAGATAGATGTACAAGAAGAAATAAATATCGAGGTTCGAGAGAACCTGGCGCCATTATTCACTAATGCTAATACAGTGCCAACGCTAATTCGTGTGGGTTGTTATGATGATAATGAGACTTTAGCTGATATCAATTGGTACGATCCCAATAATAACAAACCTCATTTTGCTGGTAATGATGTTGTTACTTTTTCGCATCAAGGCACTGAGTCTATCGAGTGGCTTAATTTTGACAATATAGACGAAGGTATTTTATTCTGTGTGCGTGCGCCTGAAAATGGAGATGCTGGTGTTTTTACTATTAATCTTCAATTAGAAGATAATAGGCCCAATAACCCCCTTAGCGAAGAGTACTCTTTAGAACTAACACTGGATCCTAATGATGCACCTGCATTCACCAATCTTGATACTATTTCATTTACAATATCTGCTGGAGAGCCATTTGAAGAAGATATTAACTGGCAGGACCCACAGGAAGATCAGATAACCTTTTATGTAACAGAGTCCCTTTCTTGGTTCAACTGGGATGAATCTGGTGATATTTGGGGTACTCCAGATTCAACTGATATTGGAAACTATAATATAACATTCTCAATTGATGATGGATGTTATGAAGTAAATACTGAGAAGACTATTACAGTACAAAATTAATCATAAAGGATATTAGAATGAAACTTAGATCAGATATGAATGCTAGAACAGCCATGGTATATGGTGGCGCAGCCTTTTTACTCATCATTGTTGGATTTAGATCTGTGCTTGCGACACTTGACCCAGACCATGTTGGAATAATGACCTATCTTTCCATAGGGGCACTAGTACTTGAGTTCTTTTTACTACTTTTATATGCGCAGAGTATCTACAACCTGGGTCCTGATGGTGGTGGAGAGTCTCAATCTGCTGGCGGTGGGGTAGCTAACATGGATAGTAAAGAACTATCTGAGCTCACAAAAGCGGTTATAAAAGTTGCTGAAATGGGTGAAGGACTTTCTAATCTAGCCAAAGGAAAGGTGAGAGCTGAGATCAAAAAAGAGGTAAATGAAATTTTAACTAAAGCCATCAAAGATTAGGCTGTAGACCATGAAAAAAGTAGAAGTTTACTTCTTAATAAATCTTGGAGCGATCTTAAGTCTGTTTGCTATAGAGGGTGAACTAGCCATCTACATGCAGAGGCAGGATGATATCCTTAAGAATGTAGCGCAAGATAAGCTTCAGACACTTGTTGAGATAACTAATATTCAATCAGACTATGAGGACCCTGACCACTACCGTCTTTTCTTTGATGTGGAAGGTCAATATGAAAAAGGCTCCATCGAATTTAACCCCAGTTTTACCACATCAATAATTGAGGTAGAGGGAGAAGAGTTAAGTATTGATGATGACTATGACTGGGAATTGGACTCGGTTTCTGTTGAGCCGTATAATGATAAAGGTGATGATAATCGCTATGTCGCCAAAGTCGATCTTGGTTCGGTCAATGAAGAATATCTGAATCAACCATTTAACGTTGATCTGGGTATCAAATTTATTCCAGATATTGATACCGCGACCTATGATAACTGGTCAACTGCATTTGGGGACTACAAAATAACGGATAAGTTATTGAAAATAATTGACAGTGAGGTTTCCAGAGAAGGAAATTTTTCCATGAGCCGTCGATTCGATACTCCAATCACACTTATTTATATGGATGGCCAGCAAGCTGAATTTTTTGTTCTTTTTGATAAGGAAAAGTATACCGTACTGAAGGGACTAAATTGGGAAATACCCTTTAGTGTTGGTGGTGTTAACTCCGATGCGGACTTTAATGTTGAACTTTCAAGTGGTAAAGATATTGTAAAAGAATTAGTGTCTGGTCTACCCCGAGCATTCATTAAGGGTAAGGGCACTGGAAGTGGAACTGTAGAGATAGTTGGTTTTAGAAAAAGAGATAAAAAATCAAGTATTACTTCAGCGAAAATAGTTGTTGTTGACCCTCAGTATAGCTCCCCTGCTGAAGAAAAAGAGATATACATTGGGGAAAACTATATATTTGATAGTAGGGTCAAAGATGTAGACAGAGACAGGATATCGGTGAAGATATCTGGCTCTGCAGTTAATACTAAAACGTTCAATTCTTTTGAGGCAAAGCTCAAACCTAAAAGTAGGGGACAGGTCAAGTTTGAGACCTTTGTTGATGGAAATCCTGTAAAAGATCTGACATATGAAGTAAAGGTTAAAAAAGTCCCTCCACCCAAACTTGAATTTAAAAGAATGGGTAAGGGTTCTAATAATATGTTGCTAACTGTGACCACCTATGGAAATAAGAATGGTAAGAAAGCGGTTGTTCCTCTTTCTGGTATTTATGGTAAGCTTGAGGAAGAGCAAGTTGAAAAACGCATTGGAAATAGAAGGGTGGCAAAATATAGTTTTGAAATGGACGAACCTCAGTTTGGAGAGACCACTGAACTAAGAATTAAAGTAGTTGACAAGTATAAAGCTGAAACCATTTCAGATAATGAGTTTGAATATTATGATTATTAATAAAATGAAATTAAAAACTGTGCTCTTGGTTGCTGTAGGCTTAATAAATGCTCAGGAATCTATTTATTGGGAAGTGGTAGACCCCACTGTGAATAGCGAGTTCATTGAATCCTATATTGATCATCTGATCAAAGTTGATAAGATTGAGCAGAACTCCATTCAGGCATCCCATTCCATCATAGTCCACCTAGATGTTTCATCAGATCAGGTTGAGCTCAAAAAACTAAAAGCAAAAAATTATCAGATGGGTGAGTACCAATCTTTTGATATGAAGGAAATTGAAAAGATGGACCCCATTCAGTTAAATACTATTATTTCAAGAAAATACAAATGGAAAGATGTGAGCCGTCGAGACCTATCTGAGCTAGATGAGTTCAGCACTGTGGATAATATTTTTCAAGAGCGAAGCTTCAAAGATGCTAGAGATGCTTTCTGGTGGTCTAATTCGCAGGTTAGTGTTAGTTCTGCGATGAAAGTATTCATAAGGCAGAAGAGCAGTAGTCTTGCATTCAGAATTGAGCAGGGATTTGGTGATATAGGGCTTTCGCGTCAGCTATCAGAAAATCTGATATTAGGTTTATCGAATGATATAGTTAGTACCTATATGATAGTCCCTGGTAATACGGAATCGGTTGTAAGTGGTATTGGACATCCAGTTGAAGGCAATCTAGGTTTTGGTTTCAAGTTCGATACACATACTCTTGGTGGACAGGTCAATTACATGGATGTTGATGGCCAAGAATACGACCATAAAAAAGTTTTTAGTAGAAAACATATGATCATTCCTGCTAGTAGTGGACTTTTTTACTGGAGTAACACATTCCAGATCAATAGAAAAGTAGACTCAAGTTATGGAACGAAAATAAAGGACCAGAAGAAAGAAAAAGAGCGTTCTGAAAAAGAAATAGCAAAGAGTAGGGTCTGGAGGACAGAAGATGAAGAATTTTCCGGATTGTTTCAAAGTATTGATGATGATGGATACGTTATAATAGTGGTGGACAGAGATGACAAGGCACATAAGATGGCTGAAAAGGGTAGAGAATGGACCACGTCTAGCGGCAACTCTGTCAAGGCAATATTAAAAGAAAGAAAGAGGGACAAGGTTACTTTATTGCGTAAAAGTGATGATTTTACAATGGTCTTCAAAAAGAAAGAACTATCTGAAGAGGACCAGAAATTTTTAGAACGATTAAAATGGAATAATGAAAAAACTAAAAAGATATTGATTGATAAGTTTCTGTCTCAAGACCAACGACTAGTTAGGTCAGCAACTGGCACTGTGAAAGCAAGAAGAGGTAGAGGAAAAGAGTTAAAGGTTAGTCAACCTTTTGCATCCATGCGATTAAAAGCAGGTCTTTCCTTTGTTCAGTTTGTACATGCACGCTGGAATGATGAGGCCAGTAGGCATGAGGTCACAGATCGAGTTACCGGGTCAAACTCTATTGGTCTTTACGCTAAGGTTGAGGGGGTTACAGACAGTAAAAGATCAAAGTCTTACCTTCAATTCAATGTTTCTCCAAGTGGTTTCAAGGCCTACTCTTTCGGATTAGAACATAATATCTGGAGAATGGTCAATATAGGATTTGACCTCACGCTTTACCCAAATAACTCTTTCATTGAATTCAGCGATAAAAGGGACGATAATGAAAGTAAATGGAAATGGTATCCT
>CACEUX010000033.1 GCA_902562835.1 uncultured Fidelibacterota bacterium | reverse complement strand
TAGGGCTTATGACCACATCCTTTTGGATAAGTCAACAGAAAAAATTGTTAAGACAGCAAAATCAACAGGTGCAATCATTTCTGGTCCGATACCTCTGCCATCCAAACGTTCTATTTACACGATTTTGCGATCTCCTCATGTTAACAAAAAATCTCGAGAACAATTTCAGACAAAAATTCATAAAAGATTGATAGATATTTTAAACTCTACTCCTAAGACTGTAGAGTCTCTTATGAAGTTAGATCTACCAGCAGGGGTCGATATTGAAATTAAGGTGTGAAATATGAGAGGTCTACTAGGAAAAAAAGTTGGGATGACCCGTATATTTGATCATGACGGGAATGCTGTTCCTGTTACTGTATTGCAAGCCGGCCCATGTACCGTTACGCAATTAAAAACTATGAATAATGATGGTTATGAGGCTGTCCAGGTTGGATATGGTGAGCGAAAAGAAAAGCATCTAAAAAAGCCTCTTAAGGGTCACTTTGATGCCTCAGGGGTAGTTCCAAAAAGGGTTTTGGCAGAATTTGACATAGTGCCAGGATTTGATTACAAAGTTGGTCAATCATTTCACGTTGGCCTGTTCAAAGAAGGTGAATATGTCTCTGTCTCAGGTTTTTCTAAAGGTAAAGGTTTTACTGGTGTAATTAAGCGACACAACTTTTCGCGGCAAAAAAAGACTCATGGTACTGGGCATACGGAGAGAGCGCCTGGTTCAATTGGTCAAGCGTCAGACCCGTCGCGTGTATTCCCTGGCATGAGAATGGCAGGTCGGCATGGTAATTTAAAAGTGACAGTTGAAAATTTAAAAGTTATGAAAGTTGATAAGAACAATAATCAATTGCTGGTTAGAGGGTCAGTCCCTGGCGCCAAGAATGGTGCACTGATAATCAGAAAATAAAAAATATGAAATTAGATATTATCAATTTAAAAGGTTCTAAAGTAAGTGATATTACTGCTAATAATAATGTTTTTGGTGTTGAGCCCAATAATGGTGTAGTTAGACAGGCAGTGTTATCTGAAATGACGAACATGAGACAGGGTACACATTCTTCAAAAAATAGAGCTAATGTAAATGGTGGTGGCAAAAAACCATGGAAACAAAAAGGGCGAGGTGTCGCTAGAGCAGGTACTATTCGTTCACCATTATGGAAAGGTGGAGGCACAGTGTTTGGTCCTGAGCCACACCGATATAATCATAAACTACCAAAAAAGATTAGTCGTCTTGCGCGCTGTTCAGTCTTATCTAGTAAAGCTGCTGAAGGCAATATTTTAGTTGTAGAAAGCCTTGCAATTGACAGTCACAAAACATCCATATTTGTTGCGGTTTTAGAAACCTTAAAATTAAAGAATAAAAAATTGACCCTTTTAATAACAGGGTATAATGAAAATCTGGATAAATCTGTAAGAAACCTGAAAAATGTTAATCTTGTTGAAGCTAAGAAGGTAAGTACATACGACCTGATTGACTGTGATGTTCTAGTTACAGATAAAGATAGTGTTAAAATTTTAAATGATTTATTAAGTGATTAGAAAGTGTATTCCAAGATAATTATTAAACCAATCTTAACAGAAAAAATGGCGATACTCGAAGAGAGGGAGAACAAGCATGCTTTTCTCGTATCTCCAGATGCAAATAAAACAGAAATAAAAAAAGCTATTGAGCTAAAGTTTGATGTTAAGGTTGTAAAAGTTGCGACAATTAACCAGTCTGGTAAGCAAAAACAGATGACTGTGCGTAGTGGTGGTCGTACTATACGAACAAGTGGGAAGCGTTCAGACTTTAAAAAGGCGATAATTACACTTGATTCAGGTTCAACTATCGATTTAATGCGTGGAGATAGCGCGAGCTGATATGGGTATTAAACAGCTAAAATCTGTAACGCCAGGATCTCGTTTTGCATCGCGTTCTGATTTTTCAGAATTAACCACAAGCACGCCTGAAAAGAGGTTAACAAAAGCTCTGAGAAAAAGTGGAGGTAGAAATAATACCGGCAGAATTACAATAAGACGAAGAGGTGGTGGACATAGGCGTAGATATAGAATAATTGATTTTAAGCGGGATAAGTTTGATATTCCTGGGAAAGTTATGACAGTTGAATATGATCCAAATAGGTCTGCAAATATATCATTGATAAATTATGCAGATGGTGAAAAAAGGTATATTCTAAGCCCAATTGGTCTGAAGGTTGATGATCCCGTAATCTCTGGTGAGAAGGCCCCGCTAAAAGTTGGGAATTGTTTGCCTCTTAAAAGCGTACCAGCTGGTTTATTCGTTCATAATATAGAACTCCTTCCTGGAAAAGGTGGGCAAATGGTTAGGTCCGCGGGTGCTGCTGCTCAGGTAATGGCACATGATGGAGGGTTGTGTACATTAAAGCTGCCATCTGGTGAGATTCGTATGGTAAACGAAAGATGTCTAGCAACTATTGGACAGGTAGGTAATAAATCCCATGAGCAGATTGTCTCCGGTAAAGCAGGCCGTACAAGATGGCTTGGGCGAAGACCTAAAGTAAGAGGAGTTGCTATGAACCCTGTAGATCATCCTATGGGTGGTGGAGAAGGGAAATCTTCAGGAGGGCGACATCCTACTACACCATGGGGAAAACCAACCAAAGGATATAAGACTAGAAAAAAGAATAAAAAATCTAATGCAATGATAATAAATAGGAGAAGTAAGTAATGGCTCGTTCTCTTAAAAAAGGTCCATTCGTTGATGATAAACTTCTAAAGAAAGTTGAAAAGATGAATAAGTCTGGAAAGAAAAAGGTTATTAAAACCTGGTCAAGACGTTCCATGATAACGCCAGAATTAGTAGGGCATACTCTTGCTGTCCATAATGGCAATAAATTTATTCCAGTTTTTATTTACGAGAATATGGTTGGTCAAAAATTGGGTGAATTCTCACCTACAAGAACATTTAGGATGCATTCCGGGGACAGGAAGTAGAAAGATGGAATCTAGAGCAATTACTCGATACATTCGTCAATCCCCTTTCAAGGTACGTAAGACCTTAAATAGCGTAAGAGGGCTTAATGTAGGCCAGGCACTCGACCATCTACACTTTTCTCCTGAAAAAGCTGCGAAGGTTATAGAAAAGACCCTTAGGTCTGCAGTTTCAAATCTCTTAAGTCAAAATGAAGATTTAAATATTGATATGGAGGCATTAGGTATTAAAGAAGCATTTGTAAATGGTGGCCCCGTAATGAAAAGGTTCAGAGCAGCATCTATGGGTCGTGCTTCTCGTCTTCGCAGGCCTACCAGTCATCTTACAATAATTATTACAAACGAAAAATAAAGGAGCTGATTTGGGCCAAAAAACACATCCTGTTGGTTATCGCTTAAGTGTCAATAAAAAATGGCAATCTAATTGGTTTGCACCAAAAAATAACTTTGCTGATGATTTGGAAGAAGACGTAAAAGTAAGAAAATACATAGCACATCGTTTACCAAATGCAGGGATATCTAAGGTTGAAATTGCCCGCTCATCAAAAAAGGTCACTGTTACGATTTTTACAGCGCGTCCAGGCATCGTTATCGGAAGAGGTGGAGAAGAAGTTAATAGGTTGAAAAAAGAATTGCGCCAGCTTACAGGCAAGAAGGATGCTCAAATTAATATCTCGGAAGTTAAAAGACCAGAACTTGATGCAGCTCTAGTTGGATCCAATATCGCCCATCAACTTAAAAAGAAAATTTCTTACAGGCGTGTAGTCAATAAGACAATTCAGTCTACTATGAGAATGGGAGCTGAGGGAATTAGAATTAATGTTGCTGGCAGATTAGGTGGTGTAGAAATTGCTAGAAGTGAAAAATTTTCTGATGGGAGCGTACCTCTCCACACTCTTCGTGCAGATATTGACTATGCATTAACAGAAGCTCATACACAGTATGGTGTTATTGGTATAAAAGTTTGGATTTGTAGTGGGCAATTTAATCGCTAAGGATTATTATAAATGCTAGAACCAAAAAAAGTAAAATACCGAAGAGTACATCGTGGAAATAGACGCGGTATGGCAATGAGGGGAAACCATGTTGCTTTTGGTAGTTATGGCCTAAAAGCTGTTGAACCAGGTTGGGTAACAGCCCGTCAAATCGAAGCATCAAGAATTGTCATATCCCGTGTCGTAAGGAAAATAGGCAAAATGTGGATCAGAATTTTTCCTGATAAGCCTGTAACAGCTCGTCCTGCTGAAACAAGGATGGGAAAAGGTAAAGGAGCCTTGGATCATTGGGTTGCTGTTGTCAAGCCTGGTAGGATTTTATTTGAGATTGATGGTGTTACTAAGGAAGAGGCAGACCAAGCCTTTAGAGATGCAGGACATAAATTACCCATGAAGACTAAGGTTGTAGCTCGGAGGGCATTCTAATGAAACCTGCTCAGATAAAAGAAATGAATGAAGTTGAATTAGAAACTAAACTGAATGATAATCTTGAAGCCCTACAAAATTTTAAATTTCAGAAGGCACTTCAACAACTAGAAGATGGTACAATGATATCAAAGACAAAAAGAGAAATTGCACAAATCAAAACAGTGTTAAATGAATTCAAGCTTGGAATTAGGAATGAAGAAGGTGCTAAGTAGTGACTAAAGATAGAAGAAGACAGTCCCTCGTCGGTGAGGTAGTAAGTGTTAAGATGGATAAAACTGTAAACGTGCGTGTTGTTCGTAAAATACCACATCCCACATACCATAAAAGAGTAAAGCGTTACAAAAGTTATCTAGCGCATGTTGCTTCAATCGCACCAAAGCAGGGTGATATTGTTAAAATCTCATCTGTTCGTCCAATAAGCAAACGTAAATGCTGGCAGGTAAGTCAGATTATTCGAGAATCACTAAAATTAGAGCAATAATATGATTCAACAAGAAACCAGACTAAAGGTTGCAGATAATACAGGAGCAAAAGAGATTTTGTGTTTTAAGGTTTTAGGAGGTTCTAAAAGAAAGTATGCAAGTATTGGAGATCAGATTGTTATCACGGTGAAAAAAGCATTGCCTGGAGGTATGGTTAAAAAAGGTGAGGTCCACCGAGCAGTGGTAGTGAGAACAAAAAAAGAGGTGAATCGTAAAGATGGTAGCAGAATCCGCTTCGATGAAAACGCTGCTGTTCTTTTGAATAGTGCAGGCGAGCCTAGAGGGACTCGTATTTTTGGTCCTGTTGCACGCGAATTACGTGAAAGCGGTTTTATGAGAATAGTTTCAATGGCGCCAGAGGTCCTATAAGATGAATATTAAAAAAGGAATGATGGTTAAAGTTCTAAATGGTAACCATAAAGATTTAGAGGGTAAGGTCCTAAATGTTTTTCCAAAGAAACAAAGAGTAATAGTTGAAGGAGTAAATTTTCGAAAACGTGCCACCAGGCCCACACAAGAAAACCCTTCAGGAGGTTATGTTGAAAGAGAAGCGCCAATACATATCTCTAATGTTATGATTGTCCATGCAGGCCAAGCAACTCGAGTTGGATATAAATTATTAGATGATGGGTCTAAGGTTCGAATTTCAAAAAAAACAAATGAAGAGATAGAAGTCCAATAATGGTTCAAAATACAAAAAAAACAAAGACATCAAAAACTTCAGACGCTTATACTCCAAATCTCAAAGTAGTTTATAAGGAGAAAATTATACCTAAGCTACTTAAAATTTTCAATTATTCTAATATAATGGAAGTCCCTAAAATAAATAGTATATCTTTAAACATGGGTATTGGAGATGCCAAGAATAGTTCTAAGGATCTAGATAGTGCACTAGAAGAGATGGCCCTGATTTCAGGACAAAAACCTATTGTTACTAGAGCAAAGAAAGATATCTCAAATTTTAAAATAAGAAAAGGATGGCCAGTGGGATGTAAGGTCACTCTCAGATCTGATCGAATGTTTGAATTTCTAGAAAGGTTGGTTTCAATTGCTCTGCCAAGAACTCGGGATTTTCGAGGACTATCATTCAAATCTTTTGATGGCAGAGGAAACTATAATTTTGGTGTCAAAGAACAGATTATATTTACAGAAATTGACTATGACAAAATTCAGTCAATTCGTGGTATGGATATTACAATCACCACATCAGCTAAAACTGATAATGAAGCCTACGAACTGTTAAAATTATTTGGACTCCCGTTAAGAAATAAATCTGAAAAACAAAATATTGAAGAGGCTGCCTAATGGCAAAAAAATCTAAAATAGTACGCGAATATAAGTTGATGAAAAACGTTCAAAAATATTCTGCCTTAAGGGCCGAATTAAAGGGGGTAATTAAAAATCCAAATTCTTTGCCTGAAGACAAGAGGGCAGCTGTGGCAAAATTAGATAATCTACCAAAATCATCTAGTCGCACACGCATAAGAACAAGGTGCTTTAAGACTGGTAGACCCAGGGGTGTAATAAGAAGGTTTAATTTATCAAGAATCGCATTTAGAGAGATGGCTCTTAAAGGTGAGATTCCGGGTATAACAAAAGCTAGTTGGTAGGGATAAATATAATGTCAATGTCAGATCCAATATCAGATTTTTTAACACGTATACGTAATGGACTCAAAGCAAGGAAAAACTGGATTGATGTACCTAGTAGTAACATGAAAAAGCGTATTGCTCTTGTTCTAAAAGAAGAAAAATATGTTCAAGATTTCTTTTTCATTTCCGGTAAAAAAGGCAAGGAAAACATAAGACTTTTTTTAAAGTATGACTATAATGGTATGCCAGTTATAGAAAACATCAAGCGTATAAGTCGACCAGGCCTCAGAGTGTATGTTGCTGCAGGTGAAGCCCCTCGTGTGCTTGATGGGTTAGGTGTCTCCATTTTATCCACTTCTAAAGGTGTTTTATCTAATAAGAAGGCAAAACAGCTTGGTGTCGGTGGGGAATTAATCTGTGAGGTTTATTAGATAATTATGTCAAGAATAGGTCAAAGTCCAATTTCATTACCGGAAGGTGTTAATGTTGATATTAATGGTACATTAGTTAAGGTCAGTGGTAAAAAAGGCACATTGGAATTCAATGCGCATGAAAATATGGAAGTTTTAAACTCAGATGGGAATGTAATTATCAAGCGTACTGAAGATAGTCGTGAACAAAAGTCCTTACATGGTACGACACGACAAATGGTAAATAATATGGTGCTAGGTGTATCAGAGGGTTTTACTAAAGAACTGCAGATTATTGGAGTTGGATACCAAGCACAGGTTCAAGGCCAAAGACTGCAATTACAGCTAGGTTTTTCACATGATATTTTTTTTGATATGCCTGATGGAGTTACTATTACTGCAAATAGAACAGAGGTTAAAGTTGATGGGATAGATAAACAATTAGTAGGCGCCGTAGCTGCAAAAATCCGTTCTTTTAGGCCTCCGGAACCCTACAAGGGTAAAGGGATACGCTATAAGGATGAATATGTCCGCTCAAAACAAGGTAAAACGGTAGGAGCAAAATAATAATGGCAAATCATCGCTCATTAAAACGTAGAGAAGAAAGAAGACGAAATCGAAGTAAGAAATCTTCCATGTCTCACCCAAATCGATATAGACTTGTTATTTACCGTAGCTTGAAACATTTTGAAGCCCAAATTATAGATGATTTAAAAAATCACACTCTGATTTCTGCTTCATCAAAAGATAAAGATTTACAAACGGCGTTAAAGAAGAAAAAAAACAAAACTGATATTAGTGTTATTGTTGCTGAAGCTTTAGCAAAAAGAGCAAAAAAGGCCAAGATCGGTCCGCTGGTATTAGATCGTAATGGATATCCATACCATGGTAGAGTTAAAGCATTTGCAGATACTGTGCGTGAAAATGGATTAGAATTATAGGAGTATTTGATTTGAGTATTATAAATCCGGCTGAACTTGATTTAAGAGAAGAAACGGTTGTAAAAATAAATAGGACAGCGAAGGTCACTTCAAGAGGTAAGCGTTTTAGATTCTCAGCTCTTGTAGTAGTTGGAGATGGTAATGGACACATTGGCGTAGGTCTAGGAAAAGCCAATGAGGTAATATCTGCAATTCAAAAAGGAAAAGAAATTGCAAAAAGAAGCATTACGAAAGTTTCAGTGATAAATGGAACCATCCCTCATAAAATTATTGGGAAGCATGGTGCGAGTCGTATTTTTCTAAAGCCCGCAGCCCCGGGAACAGGCATTATTGCTGGAGCACCCGTGAGAGCTGTAATGGAACAGGTTGGTATACATAATATCCTAAGTAAACGTCAAGGCTCAAAAAACCAGATGAATTTAGTACATGCTACTTTAAATGCACTATTATGTATGAAAGATGCAGTTTCTATTGCAAACAAGCGTGGCTTAACTATTGGTGAGGTGTTCAATTAATGGCCAAAAAAATGAAAACATTGCGTATTACACAGGTCAAAAGTGGTATTGGCTATAAGCCTAAAGCCAAGGCTACTTTAAGGGCCTTAGGTATTAGAAGAATGCATCAGTCTGTTGAACAAGCTGACTCACCTCAAATTCGCGGTATGGTAAATTTGATTCCTTATCTAGTGAAGGTTGAAGAATTATGAAATTGAACGCTATTTCACCACTACCTGGTTCAACAAAAACTCGTAAACGTGTTGGCCGTGGTCATGGTTCAGGCCTGGGTAAATCAGCTGGTAGAGGTGATAAAGGTGCTGGGCAGAGATCGGGATTCAAACGTCGTACCTGGTTTGAAGGTGGTCAAATGCCCCTTGCGCGTCGATTACCTATGCGTGGGTTTAAAAATATTTTTAAAAAGGAATTTCAAATAGTAAATATTGATAGTATCGAGGCTCTCGGCCTCGAAGAGGTGAATGCACAAACCCTAATGGATAATGGTTTGATTCGTTCAGCATTAAAACCAGTAAAGATTCTAGGTAATGGTGACGTAAAATCAAAAATAAACCTTACAGCTACTGTCTTTAGTAAATCAGCTAAAGAAAAAATTGAAAAAGCAGGTGGAACTGCTACTGAATTGTGATAAATAAAATAAAAAGTATATTTATAATTCCAGAACTTCGAAGTAGGATTCTATTTACTCTTGGCGTGCTAATAATTGTACGTATTGGTGCACACATACCTATTCCTGGAGTTAATGGTGAGGTTCTCGCTCTTGCATTTGATGATTTGAAAAGTGGGCTTTTTGGTTTATTTAACACCTTTGTTGGAGGAGCTTTTTCACAGGCTTCACTCTTCTCACTTGGTATTATGCCATATATCTCGTCTTCTATTATCATTCAGCTAATGGGTTCTGTAATTCCATACTTTCAAAGATTACAAAAAGAAGGAGAAGCTGGTAGGAAGAAAATTACCCAAATCACTAGATATGGCACGGTTCTTTTATCTGCAATGCAATCTTATGGTGTTGTTGCTGTATTCCTTCCTAGTCTTAGCTCTAATGGGCAGCAAGTTGTGAATAACCCGGGAATGATGTTTACATTTACTGGGATTATAAGTATGGTAACAGGTACTTTATTTTTAATGTGGTTGGGAGAAAGAATTACTGAAAGAGGAATTGGAAATGGAATATCGCTAATCATTATGGTGGGTATTATCTCTGCTTTTCCTAATGTTATAATAAGTGAAATTACCATGGTTCAATCTGGTGCCCGTGGCTGGCTTTCGGAATTCATTCTTATGGGTGTAATGTTTCTTATTATATGTTTTGTTGTTCTATTAACTCAAGGTACAAGAAAAATCCCTGTTCAATACGCAAAAAGAGTTGTCGGTCGCAAAGTTTACGGAGGGCAGAATACTCATATACCGATGAAAGTGAACACAGCTGGGGTAATGCCGATTATTTTTGCACAGTCTATAATGTTTATTCCTAGTACTGTCTCAACCTTTCTTGGAGATAGTGATTTCGCAGCTACCTTGATGCGCTGGTTCTCTTTTGAGCATCCTTTCTACTGGGTTGTTTTTGGATTAATGATAATATTTTTCACCTATTTTTATACAGCAATTGCATTTGACCCTGTACAGGTTTCTTCAACCATGAAACAGCAAGGTGGTTTTATTCCAGGAGTACGGCCAGGTAAAAAAACTGCAGAGTATATTGATAATATTTTAACACGAGTGACACTTCCGGGCTCTATTGCTCTGGCATTTGTAGCTATCTTTCCATACATACTTATGGAGCTAATGGGAATTAATTATGACTTAGCATCTTTTTTTGGAGGTACCAGCCTATTGATCATTGTAGGTGTTGCCTTGGATACACTACAGCAAATTGAATCGCATTTAATGATGAGACATTATGATGGGTTTCTCACCAAAGGTAAAATCAGAGGTCGGAGGCGTATGTAATGATTCATAAAAGATCAGAAAGAGAGATAAGTAAGATATCTGCGAGCTGTCAAATAGTAGCTGATACATTGATAATGCTTGAGCCGTTTGTGGTAGAGGGTGCATCTGTAGCTGATTTAGATCGGATGGCTGAAGAGTTTATTATAGCTCAAGGAGCTAGACCGGCATTTAAGGGTTATATGGGTTTTCCTGCAACATTGTGCGTATCCATAGATGATGCAGTTGTGCACGGTATCCCAGGTGAAGATATATTGAAGTCTGGTCAAATTGTAGGCATAGACTGTGGCGCTGAGTTAGAGGGCTACTATGGTGATCATGCCAAATCATTTGCAGTTGGTACACTTGATAAATCCAATCAAAAGTTGATTGATGTGACAAGAGAATCTCTACAAAAAGGAATTGAACAAGCTACACCAGGAAATTATGTCGGTGACATTGGTAATGCTGTTCAGACCCATGCTGAAAATAATGGGTTTTCAGTTGTTAGGGAATTAGTGGGACATGGTATAGGCGCTGACCTTCATGAAGAGCCTCAAATTCCAAATTACGGTCAAGCAAAACAAGGTCCTCAATTATCTGCTGGTATGTGTATAGCTATTGAACCTATGATTAATTCAGGGTCTAAAGAAATTATTACAGCATCTGATGGATGGACAATCCTTACAAAAGATGGTAAACCGTCAGCACACTTTGAGCATACCATTGTGATTACTGATTCTGGGCCTAAAATATTAAGTGTAGGTTCAAATGGCTAAAGAACAGCCAATTACAATTGATGGTATTATTAAAGAAACGCTCCCGAGTGCAATGTTTAGGGTAGAAGTAGAGATAGGTGGTAAAGCGCATGAGGTACTAGCGCATGTAAGTGGTAAGATGAGAATGCATTTTATAAAGATACTTCCGGGAGATGTTGTCACACTTGAAATATCTCCTTATGATTTAACGCGTGGCAGAATAACATATAGACAAAAATAATATGAAAGTTAGACCATCAGTTAAAAAGATTTGTGCAAAATGTAAAGTAATAAAAAGGAAAGGAGTTATCCTTGTTATCTGCGAAAATCCAAAACATAAACAACGTCAAGGATAGGGCTTAAAATGGCAAGAATAGTAGGGGTTGATATCCCGCGTAATAAAAAAGTACCATACTCTTTGAGTTATATTCATGGTATAGGTTTGACCACGGCTCTTCAACTTTGTAAAGAAGCAAATGTAGATAAGGATGCTAGAGTTCAGGATTTAACAGAAGAACAGGTCGTTGCAATAAGAAATGCTATAGCAAATCTTGGACTAAAAGTTGAAGGTGAGTTAAGATCTCAAGTTGCGATGAATATAAAGACATTAAAAGATGCTGGTGCATATAGGGGACTCAGACATCGTCGTGGATTGCCCGCAAATGGACAAAGAACTAAAACAAATGCTAGAACTCGTAAAGGGAAAAAGCGTACTATTGGACTTGGTAAGGGTTCAGCAGTTTAAATTAAAGAGAGTTAATATTGGCTGAAAAGACATCTAGAAAGAGAAAGAAAAAAAATGTAGAACCACATGGGGTTGCCCATATAAAATCTACTTTTAACAATACCCATGTCACATTAACTGACAGATTGGGCAATGTAATTGTTTGGGAAAAAGCAGGTACTTCTGGCTTTAAAGGTTCAAGAAAAAGTACTGCATTCGCTGCAACAATGGCAGCCGAGAAAGCTGCTCAATTGGCATTATCGATGGGGCTTGCAAGCGTAGATGTCGAAGTAAAAGGGCCTGGCTCAGGAAGAGAGTCGGCTATCAGAGCACTTGCAGTAGCAGGTTTGCAAATCACTAGTATAAAAGATGTAACACCTTTACCACATAATGGTTGTCGACCTCCAAAGCGTAGGAGAGTATAATATTTATGGGAAAGCTAAATAAACCAAAAGGTAAGCTTGTTAGAAAATTTGGAGAAAATATTTTTGGAAATCCAAAATACGACCGTTTACTTAACCGAAAAGCTTATGGTCCAGGACAACATGGACAGAGCAGAAGGTCAAAACTTTCTAATTATGGTATCCAATTACAAGAAAAACAGAAAATTAAATTCATGTATGGGCTATTAGAAAAGCAGTTCAGGTTAACTTTTGAACGTGCAGAAAAAATGAAAGGTGAAACGGGTACTAACATGCTTCAAATCCTTGAAAGTCGCCTTGACAATGTTGTCTTTCGTCTTGGTTTTGCACCATCGCGTCCAGCCGCAAGGCAGCTAGTAAACCATAAGCATTTTCTGGTAAATGATAAAATTGTTAACATACCATCGTATATTGTAAAACCTGGAGATAAGATATCAGTGCGTGAAAAAAGTAAAAAAATGGATATTATACTAGATTCTATGCGCCGAATAAAAGGAGATATGGATTTATCATGGTTGGCACTTGATAAAGCAAAAATGAAAGGAATCTTTGAAGCGGTTCCTGAACGAGATGAAATGCAACTCACTGTTAATGAACAGCTTGTTGTAGAACTTTATTCAAAATAATTGAAATAGGAAAAATAATGGCTAAAAAAGTACTTGAATTAAATGTTGATTTTAAAAATCAGGCAAAATCTGGTGATCTTGGGTCTTTTTCACTTCAACCTCTAGAGCGCGGTTATGGTACAACATTGGGTAATGCGATGCGTAGAATATTATTAACTAGTATTCCAGGTGCTGCTATTACACACTTAAAAATTGATGGAGTTCAACATGAATTTTCATCAATTGAAGGTGTTAAAGAGGATGTCGCGGATATTATTATGAATCTTAAAAAAGTTAGATTTAAACTGATGGATAATGAGCCAGATAAAATTACCCTAAACTTAAAAGGTAAGATGATTTTTACTGCTCAGGACATCCAGAATGCTAGTGACCAATACAAAGTGTTAAATCCAGATGAATATATCACTGAAATAAATTCAAAGGGAAAAATGAATATTGAATTACGAATTGGTATTGGTAAAGGATATGTTCCTTCAGAAGATAATGAGAAACCAAATATGCCAGTAGGTACCCTTTCCATTGATAGTATATTTAACCCAGTGACTAAAGTAACCTTCAATGTTCAGCCAGTACCGGGAGCAAAAGAACCAATCGAAATTCTAAATGTAGATGTTGCCACAGATGGGTCAATCACGGCTAAAGATGCAGTATCATATTCTGCCACCTATCTTAGAGAGCATTTAAAGTTTATTGAAGCGATTTCAAATCCAAGTGTTTTAGAAATATCTGATGGCGTTTCTGATGAGACCATGGCCTTGAGAAAACTTCTTAATCAGACAATTGATGAGATGGAGCTTTCAGTCAGAAGCTACAATTGTCTTCAAGCTGCTGGAATTAAATATATTCATGAGCTTGTGAGTAAGGAAGAGAATCAGATGTTAAAGTATAAAAACTTTGGCCGAAAATCTCTTACAGAATTGGTAGAAAAGCTTGACTCTATGGGTTTACATTTTGGTATGGAAGTTGAAAAAATAATGGCTGAAGAAGGATAGTGATGCGTCATAATAAGTCAGGAAGGAAACTGAGTCGTAAGACAGCACACAGAAAGGCTCTTATGTCAAATCTTGCTAGTGCACTTATTACGCACAAGAAGATTAAAACTACAGATGCTAAAGCGAAAGAACTTCGTATGTATATTGAACCTCTTGTGACATTTGCAAAACGAGGTGACCTTCATGCTAGAAGACAAGTTCTAAAGAAAATTAGACATAAAAAAGTTGTAAGCGAATTATTTGAAAATATTGGTCCTGCATTCTCTGAACGCAAAGGTGGGTACACTCGTATAACCAAGCTTGGTTTTAGAGATAATGATTGTGCTCCAGTTTCAATCATAGAGTTTGTCGATATGGTTGGCGAACTGGATTCCCAAGTCAAAGAACAAGAATAAAATCACTATTTTGCTTAGCAGATTTGTGAATCATTTCTGGATATTTTATAGAAGGGCAACATTTGTTGCCCTTCTTTTTTTAGTAAATATTGATCTAAATGCATCAATTTTTAATGTCAGAGCTCTTTGGATAGTTCGAGACCATATAACCAATAAGGAGTCAATCGATGATATTTTGATATTTGCAGAGAATAATAATTATAATCATTTATTTGTTCAAGTTCGAGGAAGAGGTGATGCATATTATAATTCGAAGTTAGTGCCACGGACCCACCTATTAAAAAATAATGATTTTGATCCTCTTGAGTATATATTGAAAAAGTCTAAAAGAACTTCAATCAAAATACATGCGTGGTTAAATGTTTATTACCTTTGGTCTTCCTCTCAAAAGCCTTCACAAGATCAGCATATTTTACTTAACCATCCTGAATGGATAGATACAAAACTTCCTGATCAAATGGACATTGGTAAGGTATTAAGTGCTATGGCAAAAGATCGTAAAATAAACGGAGAGGGTTTTTATCTCGCCCCAACACATCCAGAAGTAGATGCACATCTACAAAATATTATTACTGAGCTATTACAAAGTTATAACTTGGATGGTATCCATTTTGATTATATTCGATATCATAACCTTGGTTGGGGGATGAACCCTACTGGTTTAAAATTCTTTTTGAATTATTCTATTGGTATGCCTGGTCTGCCAGTATTAGAGGTCAAAGAAAAACCATCATTTGCTCAATACAAGAGATCCGCAATTACTAGATTTTTAAATAAAGCATCTACCCGTATTAAGGCCTATCAACCTAAGTGCGTCATATCTGCAGCAGTAAAACCAAACCTTTTTAATGCGCGTGACACATTTGGGCAAGAATGGGATGTTTGGCTTGCCAAAGGATATATAGACTGGGCTGTACCCATGAATTATTCGAATGAAAATAAGACATTTGAGAAAAATCTGAAGATTATTAAAGATAATATTCCCTCTAAGTATTTAAATCGAATTATTATGGGTATTGGAGCATATAATCAAAATCCTAGGTTTGCAGGTCAAAAAATATATAGATCAGGAAAGTATGATTTTGGTGGTATAAGTATATTCTCATACACGGTATTCAAGGATGAACCAAACTATGCGAAACAGTTAATAAAATATTTGAATTAGGTAGAAATAATTTGAAAAGTATTCATCCTCCCACAGGAAATAGACTTATATGTAAGAATTGGCAAATTGAAGCCGCCTATAGAATGATCCAGCATAATTTGGATCCAGATGTCGCAGAGATTCCAGAAGAGCTCATTGTTTATGGAGGTAAAGGGAAGGCTGCTCGAAATTGGGATTCGTTTGATACTATTTTAGAAACTTTAAAACGTCTTGAGCCAGACGAAACATTACTAGTCCAATCAGGAAAGCCAGTTGGTGTTGCAAAGACGCACACGTATGCACCAAGGGTGCTCATTGCCAATTCAAATCTGGTGCCTGAATGGGCCACTTGGGACCATTTTAATAAATTAGAAAAAGATGGTCTAATGATGTTTGGACAAATGACTGCTGGTAGCTGGATATATATTGGTACCCAAGGAATATTGCAGGGTACTTAT
>CACEUX010000032.1 GCA_902562835.1 uncultured Fidelibacterota bacterium | reverse complement strand
CATAGGTTTTAAATTATCTATATCTATAATATTAATTTCTGGACCTTCATTTATTTGACCATCTGTAAAAACTATTGAACCAGCAAGTAAGTTATTTTTATAAGAATTTGCATGATTAATAATTTGACCAATGTTTGTTGACCCATCCTTAAAATCCTTTTCGCTATTTTCCCAATTTGTATCAAGATCTGAACCAAATGAAAAAATATTCAGCGGTATATTCTTTTTATTCAGTTCATTAATGATATAATCTATAGCTGATCTCAAAGTTCCCACTGAAGGATTTGAATGGTAAGACATACTTAGGGATTTATCAATGTATACATTCCAACTTAGTTCACGATTATTCTTATTGTTAATTGTTAATCTTGGATCAAGAATAAGACATAAAAGGATGATGATTGATACAACACGTAAAATTATAATAGACGTTATTTGTCTGTAATATATTACTTTTAGAAATGAAATTATTATTGCTACAATTGAAAGGAAAGATACAAGCCAAAATAATTCGCTTGGGTTTGAGAAATTAAAATTCAAGCTAGACTAATTTCAGATTTGGAATAACACTGAAATTCATTTTTTTAAATATTCCAGATTCAAATTTTAGTTGTCCTAAATAGCTAATCATAGCAGCATTATCTGTGCACAAAGAGAAATCAGGGAATAAGATATTTTTTTCAGGTAAAACTAAATCTAATTTATTTCTTAAACATTTATTAGCAGCAACACCTCCTGCAATTATACAACAATCTGTACCAGTTTGTTCAATAGCTCTTCTGGTTTTTTCAACAAGAGTATCTACAATAGCTTGTTGGTAACTAGCAGCAACATCAGAAAGTGATTTTATTTTAGTTTTTTCAAAATCATCCATAAAGTAAAGTATAGATGTCTTTAAACCACTAAAACTAAAGTCTAGACTATTCTTGCTTAATAAAATTCTAGGGAAATGGTATTTGTTTGGATCCCCATTAATGGCTTCTCTCTCTATCGCTGGACCACCTGGGTAGCCCAATCCCAATATACGCGCACCTTTATCGAATGCTTCCCCGGCTGCATCATCCCTCGTCTCACCTAAAAGAGAATATTTTTCCATACCTTCAATATACCACAACTGAGTATGTCCACCTGATACGAGTAAACATACGAATGGAAATTCTAATGTAGGTTCAGCTAAAAAATTTGCAAAAATATGGCCTTCTAAGTGATTGACTGGAATAACAGGGATACCCAATCCGATACCAAGTCCTTTGGCAAAGCTAATTCCTGTCAAAAGTGCACCAGTTAAACCAGGTCCTTGAGTAACCGAGATAGCATCTATTTCGTTTAAATTAGTTTTTGCCTCTTTTAATGAAGTATCGACTACTTGATTAAGAAGTATCTCATGTTGCCTGGATGCTATTTCAGGAACTACACCTCCAAATTTTTTATGAATAATTTGTTGGCTAACAATATTTGTAAGGATTTTACCATCTTTGCAAATTGATGCTGCAGTTTCATCACATGAGGTTTCTATACCTAGAATTATCATTTTAATTCACGAGCAACAGCGATTTCAAGATTTTTTGGAGAAATATCTCTCCAGTCAAGTATGTCATTTGGAATTATCACTCGTGGTTCATAAAATTGTTTTTGGTGATTCCAGTCATCGAAATTAATTACTACTCTTATTTCATCAGGTTTTAGTTTTGCTATTCTATTAACACCTCCAACCACGGTTAAAGAGATTGTTTGTGGAGATGGGAAAACCCGAATCCCCAGAGGAATATTGATAACCGCAACAGGGATATCTACAATAATTCTTTCACTAATCTCTTGTACATCCAAGTTTAATTCAATACTTTTCTGAGAATATTCTATCAGCCTTCCTAGTGATTTTAGTGGTACATTACTTTTGTAAAAAGTGGTAATACCTGAAATAGTGTCCACAACCGTATCTATATGATTAATTAATGCAAGTTCTTTTTTTGGACCTGCAATCTCTAATTCAATAGGAAACATTTTTGGTTTACCGACTATTATATAACCTGGTGATGGATCTACATGAATATTTGATAGTATGGGTACTTTTTTTATAAGGTATTCATCTAAACTAATATTTATCTTGTTCGGATAAATGACTTCAATGAATGATAAATTATAGTTAAGAGGGAGAACAACTTTTTGCGGATACTTTTCGAAGTATTCATTGAGGATAAACTCATATTCTTTTGAAATCCCCTCTAAATCTAACACCAGTTTAAAACCAGCAAAGTTCTTTAATAAAAATGACTTAAATAAATCGCGACCAGTTCCTCTAAGCCTCACTGAGGCAAAAAGAGGAACCTCTTTTTCATGAGCTTTTTGAGCATTTAAATTTCTTGCCTCAATTGGAAGATCAAGAACCATTGTATATTCATTTTTTGAAACAACGAATATCCATAGTAGCAGAGCAAGTCCGAATGCACCTATGGAGAGAGATATTTTCTGCTTTAATAAAGATTCAATGGGTCTATTAAAATTCAAGGAACTTTTGTACCCAAAAGTGAAAGCCTACTCTTCTTGTTGATCTTCTGAGTCAATTTCAGCTGTTTGATTATCTCCACCATCCTTCTCTGCCTGACTAGCTAAGTCCAATAGTTCTTGAGGCAATTCCAATTTTTCTCCAGTACCGGTCTGCTGATTACTTAGGTATTGTTTGACTTCGTCGGTTGCAGATGTCCGTTTTCCTATACCTGCAAGCTCTTCTTTGTAGAGAACAACTTTTTTATCCTCAGGAGACACTGTCATAACAATACCAGATAGATTTGCACCGACTTCATATTGACTTGCAAGAGCACGCCGATCTTTTTTAGACATTTTACCGAAGGGAATTATTCCTTCAACTTCCATCTCAAGTTGTATAATTATTCCTTTATCTAAAACCCGAATTATTGAACCACTAACCTCTTTTCCAGCTTCATAAAAATTTACAATTTCTGGCCAAGGGTCATCTGACACTTGTTTGATTCCTAAAGAAATACGCCGATTTTCTCTGGACACCTCCAAGACCCTTACCTCTATTTCTTGGCCTTTCTCAACCTTCTCCTTAGGATGTTTAATTACTTTAGTCCAAGACAAATCTGATACATGAACTAGACCGTCTATACCTTCTTCTAGTTCAGCAAAAGCACCAAATTGTGTAAGATTTTGAACATTAGCTTTATGTACAGTGCCTGTCATATATTTTTCTTCAATTGCATCCCACGGATCGGGTGTAAGTTGTTTAACTCCAAGACTAATTTTTTTATCCTCAATATCAATTGATAGGACCTTAGCATCAACTTCATCACCCATATTATAAACTTCTGAAGGATTTTTGATATGTTTAGTCCATGAAATTTCAGAAACGTGAATTAAGCCTTCTACACCTGGCTCTAGTTCTATAAAACACCCGTAGTTTGTCAAACTTACAACTTTGCCTTTAACTGTTGTGCCAATAGAATATTTTATTTCTACGTCTTCCCATGGATGTGGTGCTAATTGTTTTAAACCAAGAGAAACTCTTTTCCTTTCTTCATCATATTCAATGACCTTAACTGTAATAGAATCATTCATTGATATGACTTCCGAAGGATGATTAACTCTTCCCCATGACAAATCTGTAATGTGAAGTAACCCATCAATACCACCTAGGTCAACAAATACACCAAAATCTGTTATGTTCTTTACACGACCTTCTAGTATTGAACCTACTTCTAGCTCTTTGAATAGCGCTTCTCTCTGTTCTTTGAGACTATCTTCTAAAATAATTTTGTGGGAAACAACAATATTTTTACGCGATTCATTGAATTTTACTATTCTAATTTCAATTTCTTTATTCAGATAAATATCAAAATCCTGTATCGGTCTTACGTCAACTTGAGAACCGGGCAGAAAGGCCTGAACAACTCCTAAGTCCACAATTAAGCCACCCTTAATACGACGGACTATTTTTCCAGAAATAATTGTTTCATTTTCAAAAGCATCTTTTAACTCTTTCCATCGGCGCATGAAATCTGCTTTTTCCTTAGAAAGAATTGTATTACCACTGGCATCTTCAATGAATTCTAAATAAACCTCAACCTGATCTCCAATCGCTGGTAATTCATCTTCATTAAATTCAGATCTATCAATAATTCCTTCTGATTTGAAACCTATATCAATTAGTACATCTCTTTCATTCATACCGACAACACGGCCTTGAATTAGAGAATGCTCTGATATATCTCCAAATGTACTTGAATACTTTTGTTCAAGCTCATTGTCAACTTCAGTGACTTCTTGCCTTTCTACTAGTTCACTTTGATTTACGACTTTTACCTCACTAAACAATTCAGTGGATAGATAATCTTTTATTTCGGCAACATTTTCGGCCTGGGGAGCTGGTGTATTTTCTACACTGACTTTTTCGGAATCTATTTTTTCTACTACCTCTAAAGTCTCTTCAGCTACCTGTTCTTGGTTTTCTTCTTTAAACATACTTTTGATGCTTCCTTATTATTTATTTATTATTTGTACTATTTTCTCAACTTGTTCATTAATTGTTAGATTACTTGTATTTATCGCGATTGCATCCTCTGCTTGGACTAATGGGGAGACATCTCTAGATGAGTCTGAAACATCTCTTTTTTTAATATCATTAATTAAATCATTTAGGGTACGTTCTTCTCCAATTTTTTCAAGATCTTTTAGTCTTCTTTTAGCTCTTACCAATATATCTGCAATTAAAAAGAATTTAAAATCTGCATTAGGGAAAACTACAGTACCGATATCACGGCCTTCTAAAACACAATCCTTTCCTTTAGCAATGGACCGCTGAGTTTCAACCATTTTAAATCTAACAGCGGGAACCGCACTAACAGCACTCACAGAAGATGAAATCTTATTTGTTCTAATTTTTTTCGATACGTCTTTACCATTAATCCAAATATGATTGAACGAATCAAATTTTAATACCATATTTTTTAGGAATTCATGAATACTTTGAAGATCATTTAAATCTATACCAGATTCAATTATTCCATAAGTAGCTGCCCGATACATTGCACCAGTATCTAGGTGTATTATGTCTAACCGTTCTGCAACTCCCTTAGCAGTTGTACTTTTACCTGAAGCTGAGGGACCATCGATAGCGATTATCATTTTATCTAACTCTCAATAAGCCGGCGAAATTAACTTTTAATGGTAATATTGCCAACATCCAAAATTATATTTGATATAGGTCATTGATCTCATTTTTTGTTAGTTGCCTGCATTCTCCTGTACTCAAATTTCCCAATTTAATTGACGAGAAACCTATCCTTTTTAGGCTTATTAACTTTTTATTTAGTCTATGAAAAATTCTCCTAATTTCTCTTTTTTTTCCTTGCTTCATACGAAGAATGATTTTCGACCTTCCTTTAATTGTCTTTTGCTCTAAAACTTCACCTTTACCATACTCTTTATAACCAATGTAAATACCAGTTTTTAGTTTTTGAATATGCTTTATATCTAATTTGCCTTCAATCAAGACTTCATAATCTTTAGGCACTTTATTTTTTGGATGAGTTAAATATTGTTGAAGGTCACCATCATTAGTTAATAAAAGTAGGCCTGTAGTGTTCTGGTCTAAACGACCAACGGGTGTCAATCTTAATTTAGATGGTACGAAATCCATGACTGTTTGTCTTCCATGTGTATCTTTTACTGTAGTTATGACTTTTTTTGGTTTATTTAGCATAAGAACAACCTTTTTTGACTTTATAACTACTTTTTTACCATCAAAACAAATTGAATCTTTTAAATCAACCTTGTACGCGGGATCTAAGCAAACTTTGCCATTTACTGTCGTTGTTGCCATTTGAATCAATTCATCTGACTTCCTTCTTGAGGCTATGCCTGCCCTAGCAAGAAATTTATTTAACCGCATTATTTAACCAGCTGTTATTTCTGGAGATTGTGAATCTTTGGTTTCACTATCCGCTAGACCATCTTCAAATACAGCAATCTGTTCACCTAAGCTAGGGTCTGAATCCATCAATTCTGTTATTTCTTTAAGTTTCGGGAGGTCTGATAATCGATTGATTCCAAAATATTCAAGAAAAACATTTGTTGTTTGATACAGTAAAGGTCGCCCTGGTCCAGTACCTCTACCCTTAATTTTGATTATATTTTTATTCAAGAGAGTTTTAAGGACACCGCTTGAATCGACACCACGTATTGCTTCAATTTCATACCTGCTGATAGGCTGTTTATATGCTATAATTGATAGGCAATCCATAGATGCTGAGGATAAACTGATGCGACCTGACTTACTTAACATTTTTCGAATATAGGGCTCATAAATATCTTTTGAAACTAGCTGATAGCCCCCAGCAACATGCCTGATTTCAAAAGAATGGTTCTCACTGATATATTGGGAGTTTAGTTCTTCGATAACTTTTTTAAGGTTTGGGCTGGTTGGACTGAATATTCCGTTGGCCTTTGCTTGTGTTAGTGGTTCAGGACTTGCGAATAAAAGCGCTTCGATAATACTCTTTATCTCAGATTCCCGCATTAAGCTTCCATTATTAAATGAACTAATTCAATTTCACCGAATGTGTTTTCCTGACTTAAAGTGCAAATCCCCTCTCGAACAAGATCCAATACTGCAAGGAAGGTTACAATAATCTGCATCCTTGATTTTAACTTTTTGACTATTGTACTAAAAAATAACCTGCCTTCACCATCAAAATGCCTGAATATAAATTCTTTTTGCTTTTCTAGCCTCACAGGCTCTCGACTAAGTTCAAATTGGGATATAACAGGTCTATTTTCCATTGCTTCTTTGAAAACTTTTGCAAGGTCATATAGTGTTACATCTTGAAGAAAAGATTCGATATCTTCACCTGGTGCATCTGAAATTTGCTGCTCAAACTGTCTGGCTATAGAATTTCTTGTACTGCCTGCCATTGCGTCTAACATTTCTGCGGCATTCCGAAACCTTTTGTAATCAATAAGTTGATTCATAAGCTCCGCTCTAGGATCTATAATATCACCATCATCATCTAACTCAGGACGGGGAATCATCATTTTTGCTTTTACTCTCATAAGAGTTGACGCCATAACAATAAAATCACCTGCTATTATCATATTTAATTGCTTCCATTCTTCAATTGCGGCAATAAAATCTTTAGTTATCTTGGAAATTGGGATGTCATATATGTCTAACTCATCACGCCTGATAAAATAAAGAAGGAGGTCAAGTGGACCTTCAAAATTTTTTAAATGAATTCTATAGCTCATGATCTATAATTCACACCTGCAGATAACCTAACTCTTTCTAAAACCTCGCATGCTACATGCTTGGCTTTTTTTGCTCCATGTTCAAGAATTTCGTAGACTTTTTCAGGGTTTGAAGACAGCGCATCTCTTTTTTCTCTGTAAGGTCTAAAATAATCCATCATTGTTTCAAAAAATTCCTGTTTTATATCTCCATAACGTAACCCTTTTCCATCATATCTTTCTGACAAATCTTGCTTTCCATTTGAATCAAGAAACAGACAATATAATTGAAAAAGCGGGGTGTCTTTATCCTTTGGTTCATCTATATCCGCCGTATCAGTGACAATACGCATTATTTTTTTTCTTATGTTTTTTTCAGAATCAAATATTGGGATTGTATTATTGTAGGATTTACTCATTTTACGACCATCAATCCCCGGTATAAGCTTCGTCCCTTCATCAATATCTGGCTCTGGAATAATGAGCGTATCATCATAGGAATTATTGAATTTAATGGCAATATCTCTTGCCATTTCAAGGTGTTGTTTTTGGTCTTTACCAACCGGCACTATTTCAGTATCAAAAAGTAAGATATCTGCCGCCATTAGTATTGGATAACTATACAAACCCATATTGGGTTTTAAGCCTTGTGAGATTTTATCTTTATAAGATGTCGCACGATCCATTAAACCGACACCCACTTGAGATGAAAGAATCCATGTTAATTCTGCTACTTCAGGAACATCGGATTGAACCCAGAAGGTGGATTTTTCTGAATCTAGACCCAGCGCAAGAAAATCACAAGCAGCGTTGAAAGTATTTGAAGATAATGATTTTGAATCAGGTAAGGTTGTTAGAGCATGATAATTTGCGATAAAACAAAATAATTCATTTTGGGATTGATATTTTATCATCCTGGACATCATTCCAAAATAGTTTCCTAGGTGCAATGAGCCCGATGGCTGTATACCACTTAAAACACGTAAACTATTTTTATTCGGCATGATAACTTTTAGTTTATTTTGAATGGTTCCATAAATAAATATGGCCTCCAATCTTTTTGTTGATCTTTAACAAATCTCTGAAAATAATGTAACCTATTGGGCCTTTTAGGTATTTTATTTAGTACCATCCCAGCTTCTTCTGGTGTCCTATCGCTTTTCTTCTGATTACATGGTTTACATGCAGCAACTAAATTTTCCCAAGTATCCATACCACCTCTACCTTTAGGAATGACGTGGTCAATTGTGAGGGGAGCCTTAGAGGTGTTGCAATATTGACAAATATTTTCATCCCTTGCCATTACATTCTTTCTATTAAGATCTACTGATAGGTTATCATATCTGATATAATCTCTTATTTTTATAACACTTGGTAAGCTAAGCGTTATACTAGGGCTATGGACTTGGTCAGTATAATTTGCAAGAACATCTATTTTATCAAGGTATCCCATACAAATTGCACGTTTTGCAGTGCATATCATCATTGGTGAATAGTTGGCATTTAAAACCAGGACTGCACGATTAAGCAAGTGTCCATTAGTTGAAGTAGAAGAAGGGAATTTCACTACTTAAATTTACGTTTAATCGAATGGCTTGAAAGATAGATATCTAATAGACCCTGATTAAAATCACTGTTGTTGGGATCTAATGATTCCACTTTTACATAACCTTGGGCATGTAATAATCCTTTTCCCCCAGTGGAGAAGCCTACATGTGTTATATTATCATTAATGCCAAAAAAATGAAGGTCCCCTGGCTCCGATGCCTCAATATCAATTTTATTATTATGAAAATAATCCCATTGTTGACTTGAATCTCTTGGTACTTCAATTCCACAAACCTTTAAAACAGATTGTACGAACCCTGAACAATCAAAACCTAGCGAGGTTTTACCTCCCCATTTGTATGGTGTTCCCATAAGGTTTTCTGCTACTGAAATTATTTTTTCAAATCCCAATTTCATATCAATTGGCACTGAACCCGGCAACTTTTTATTTATTCTAGAACCAAACGGAAATCGATTTAAAAAATTGCCTTGTTTATTAGGATAAATAATTAAATGAGATGGATTATTTTTCTCAGAACTTTTATTCCCATAAAAAGAATTGATCCAGCCTTTGTAACCATCCTCACATTTTATTTCAAGCCAGTTCTCTTTATAACTATTGATAATACATGATTCACCATGAACTGCCTCTGTTACACAAGCAGAATTGAAACTTGGTTTAGCATAGACTGGTGCAGAACCAACATTAACAATAAACCAATACTTTTTAGATTCTTGCATATAATTAAATTTATTTTATGATTTAATATGAAAACAGTTAGTTTTACAATTGCTATTATTTTTGTATTAAAGTAATCTTCGGCCCAAATAGTAACTCATCTATGGCAGGGAAACTCGTTTAAATCGGGTACAGTTCCCGCTACTGTGATTGCAGAACACTTTTTCTATGTAGGCCATCTAGCGCTGTAAAAGCAGTTGGAGAAGGCGAAATAAGTTGAAACTGCATAAGTCAGGAGACCTGGATAGATGTTTAAACTATTAACACTCTCGGGAGAAGAGTGATAATAGCCAATAATAAATCAATACGCTCCCGCTTATAGAGGAAAACCCTTATGAAAAAAATTATAATTTTAATCTCAATCTTTGCTTTGTGTTGTGAGGATACAATTAATGAAAATGAAAATTCAAGTCTTCTTTTCGTTGCCTCCGAGGGTAGTTATGGTGATGGCGATGGATCAATTACAGTATTTAAAAATGGTGAGGAAATACAAGTCATTGAGAACCTGGGTGACGTAGTCAATTCTATATTAATCAATGAAGATAAACTATTTGTCATCGTAAATAATAGCCATTTGATTAAACGATTTAGCATCACTGAATCTGGCTTAAATCTTCCTGGAATAGAGGTTAGCACAGATAATTCAAGTCCACGTGAAATGGTTGTTGTGGATGATAAACTTTATTTTACTAATTGGAATTCTAAAGATATTAAAGTTTTAAACTTAAATACTTTTTCAATTGAATCATCGATTCCTGTAGAAGGGTTACCTGAGGATATAATATCAGATGGTACTTTCCTTTGGGTGAGTATACCAAATTTAGAATTATATGATACAAACAATGGTTCTAGTGTAATTAAAATTGATCTTAATTCTCAAAATATTGTTGAATCATATGAAGTTGGGAATGGTCCTGGAGAATTAATCTTGGATAATCAAACCTTGTGGATATCCAGAACTTTTTATTCATCTGACTGGTCTGCCTTTTATGGGTCATCAGCCATTAATACCGAATCTAATGAGATAATAACTAGAAACTATGGTGCGGGGATGGTCTGCGGTGGAAATATTCTAAAGATAAATAATCAAATTTATAGAACTGTGGATGGTGGTGTTGCGCCATTGGATGTAGAACTAGACATTAACCTTGCGGCTAAAATAGGATCTTATAGCAATCTTTATTCAGCATTTTCGAACAATGAAAATATTTATCTAGGTATGAGCGATTATGTAGCGCCAGACACTGTTTTTGTTCATGATGCATCTGGAGTTTTAATTAGAGAGTTATCAGTAGGGCAACTACCGGGTGATTATGCGATCTGGAAAAAAAACTAATCCTGAAATTGCCAATCTATTGATAAGTTGACCTGTCTACCTAGAGAAGGTAGAAATGGATTAATTTTAAAAAAGTTATTTTTGACTGAACTCATAGATGCCAATACTATCTCGTTCAAATTAAACCATTCATAAGAAATTGTGAATGTAGACACATGTGCACTGATCTTTGCATTAATGACATCTATAGGTGTTAAATTATTTTTTTCATAGTTAACCATTGGCACCATCTCTACAAAGTTAATTAATGAAGAATTATGTCGGTCTTCTAATCTATTAAAATCAATATTGGCATCTACCAACATGTAATCATTAAAAAGATTTAAGCTGGAGCCTATTTTTAATCTTATCCAACTACCAATTCCATCTGAATAAAATGTCATAGGTTCCTGCAATCTATAATTAGCTTCTATACTTAAAAAAGGAATTGATGAAGTTTTATAGTTTAAATCAATCATTCTATGAGCTTTTATTTTATGAATCGAATCTGATATAATTGTTTCCCAAAAAGTATTATCATCCTTTGATTGAACTACAGTTGTTGAAATTTGATTATTTTCATATGCGAGCAAAATTGAACCAGAAACTGAAATGTTATTTACATGCGAAGGAATATTATCAAATGTATTTATAATTGTATAATAAGGATGTGTAGGATAATGATTTGACCTGAAATCTAAATATGCATGTATGATGCCAACTTTTTTATCTAATCTCATTCCATAGTTCAATAGAAATTCATTTTTATACGATAAATAACTAGAATAAATATTCAAAACACTTGTTGAATACAAAAATGATAACTTATTCCAATGAAAATTATAAAGTGAATCTGTCCTTATACTTCTGTTACTAGATTCAATAGATATAGATGTTTGTTTACTATCATTGATTTTCCATATTATTTCACCTTGATATCTACTTCTAGTAAGAAACCGAGTCCCTAAATATTCAGATAGTAAATGTTTTACTGAATATCTTTGCAAAAAATAATCCATTGTAATTCTTGTATCTAATTTATCATATGACCTATTCCAAAAGATGTTTGTGGATGTAATTCGATTATCAAAAATACCGTTATCTGTAGAATCGGGTAATCCTGAATAAGTATTAAAATGTCCTAGCGAGAAACCACCAGTATCTTTATCATTTGATGATCGGTATGATATTAAGTAGGTCTGCTGCTGAGGCTGGAAAGAATAATTATTGTATTGATTAAAGTTTCCAACATAAGATCTTTTAAAACCATGTAAAGATGCATTTCTGCTATTGGTCTTGTAATCTAGTCCAAAAGAGAAGCGATCAAGGAGATAATCTCCTTGATCATATTTAAAGTTTGATTTAACATTTGATGAATCTTTTTTGTGATGTAAATCATCCATTGGCTGATTAAATCCTTTGTCTACTACAGGACCATACATTCTGGGGAATATTGCCCACGTACCATCAAAAAATAGTTGATTTGAGCTCCAGTCTTTATTCCACAATATTGTGCCATTATGACTAACAAAGCCAAACTGCCCACTCCAATCAAATGGTATATTCTCAATACTATCTGCGAATATCATCGAGCCGATAAAATAAAACTTAAAAAATCTCATATTATTGTGAGATGCGATGCAAGTAACCAGGTACAACAATTGAAAAAATTAAAGTATTAGATACCACGTGCATCGCTGTAAAAATTAGACCCGAAATAGCATATGTTATTGTCTCTTCCCAGTTATATCCAGCACTTATGGGGTATGATATTGTCATCAACCCATCATAACATATTGCACTTATAAAGCCAATAGTGCCAGCAATTGGTATTGATAATTTAAAAGACACATTCAACAATACCTTACTTGTAAGTGCCCCAAAGATGCCAATTAATGACATGGCAATAACTTGGCCAAAAAGTAATGGTAGAAATATTAATCCTGAACCTAAAGGATTGAACGCAGAATAAATAAACATGGACGTTCCCCCTATCATCGCACCAAACCCTGACCCTAGCGTTAATCCTGAAAGAAAAACTGTAACAGAAATAAACTCAACGTTTGGTATAAGCATAAAAATAAAGCCTAACGCAATTGCTGTAGCTGTGAATATCGCAGCCTTTACAAGATTATTTAGATCCATCTTTTTTTAATAGTGGAGTCCTAAAATAATTATACTGATTTGTAAAAAACCCTAAATCTTGATCTTGGTCAAGAGCAATCTCCATAAGGCTCATTTTTGAATCAATTAGATCAATTAAATGAACCAGTAATGCTTCAGGGAAAGAAGGAGTTTTGTGATATTTAAAAGAATTCAGTCCTAAATCAGATATGAGTATATGCTCTATTTTTTTTGCCATTGAATCAGGAAAGTTTTTTATTCTATCAATGCTTTCTCTTATCATATCTCTACTTATTACTTTATGCCCAATTAGATTGCCTTCAAATGTGTAATCAGATTCATATTCTGAATTAATCTCCCTTAATTTTCCAATATTATTCAATAATACCCCTACTAATACGAGATCTTTATCAACATCATATAATGGAGTTATTTTTTTTGCAACTTTGGCCATGGATAGAACGTGCTCTAGAAAACCAGATCGATAGTTATGATTCATTTTTATGGAACTAGGATGGACCATCAACTTTTTTTTATTTGTTTTGTATATGTTAGATACCAGTTTGCGTAATTGTTTATTTTTAAGAGCATTGATCACTAATTGAACCTCTTGCCACATTTTTTGAGGATCTTTTTTAGATGCTGGAACAATATTTACCGGGTCAAAGCCATAACGACCATAATGTTGCACAGTTGCTTTATTAATTTTTTTAACCACCAATTGAAGACGGTCAATAAACGATTCTACATTACCGGAAATCACAACTGCGTTACCAGCATTAAATTTTGAACTTAATTCTGATACATTATCCCATATCTTCCCAGAGATATGTCCTGTATTGTCCCGCAATTCTATATCAATATACAGATCACCAGTCCGAGTATATCGAAGATGTTTTTCAACGCATAAATAGAAACCTTGGACCTTGTCACCTTCTGTAAATGTATCTATAGATCTCAATTTTTTCAAAATATTCTATTGCCTTTGAGAAAATAATAATTAATTAATTGTAATTTACTCTATGAAGAAGCAAGAATATACTCTAGAAGAAATCTCATATTCACGGAAAGAAGATCGAAGAATTATGGAAAGGGTGTTAAATGGATGGTTCAAAGATCCCAAAGCATTAAACTTTACTGCACCAGGTTTTTCATTCCCTTTTAAATTTAAAAAATGGAGATCAATATTTTATAACCCTAATATTAATCAATCAGCAACAGTTGTTTTAAAAAATAATGGCTGGATCATAGGGCACATTAGTATCCGTTTAGAGGATAGAAAAGCATATATATTCAATTTGTTTATTGATTCGAATAATAGGAGAAATGGGTTGGGGATAAAAATGATGAATGAAATTGAAAATTATGGAAAAAGTATAGGGGCTATGGAATATAATCTTAATGTCCCTCCAAAAAATATAGCTGCTAAAAATTTATTCGAAAAATTAAATTATATAGAAAGCAACCTAAAAAGTTCATCTCTAATTAAAATGATAAAAAGGGTGGAATGATTATTTTATAGGTTTGACAAATAACTGATGCACATGACGTACAACTTTATATCCATGCTTTTCTGCTATTTTATCTTGGAGGTCTTCAAGCTCTTCATCAAAAAACTCAATAATTTTACCAGTATCTAAGCATATCATATGATCGTGGTGTTCATCATCTATACGAGGTTCAAATAGGTTTCGGCCATCTCCTAGATCCATTTTTCGAACCATATGATTTTTTACAAGTACATCGATAGTTCGATAAACTGTAGCTCTTGAAACATTATGATTATTTGATTTTAATTGAAGATATATGTCCTCTGCATCGCGATGTTCTTCACTTTTTTTTATTTCATCCCAGACAGCTTGCCGCTGAGATGTATAGCGTAATCCTTCTTTGCGGAGGACCTCAACTAAATGCTGTGATTTAATACTACTCACATATGTCTCTTTGAGTTGTTGTTCGAATTTAATACAAAATTAGAATTAATAATTAGTCCCATATTTACTGGTCTCACACTACTTTTGTTAGGTTTGCATATTTTACAATCAGCTTTTTCTTTGTACCATCTTTAAAGACCACGCCCACCCTTTGATTTTCTCCAGATCCACTTAAAACCATTATCTTACCAATTCCAAAGATTGAATGCTCAACCATATCACCAACCTTAAAATCATCGAAGGTAGTAACAGTCCTAGTTACTGTAATTTTTGTTCTCTTTTGTTTAGACCCACCAATAACTCTTCTCGTAAGCGCTGATTGGAATTCGATTCTATCTAAATACTCAGCTGGTATCTCACTAATGAATCTACTTGGCATACCTAGTACATTCTCACCACCCATTCGGCGTCGATTAGTAGCATAAAGAAGAAAAACACGCTCCTGAGCACGAGTAAGAGCAACGTAAAACAATCTTCTCTCTTCTTCAAGTTCGTTTTTATCCTCCAATGTTGCATATAATGGAAATAAACCATCATCAAGACCCGCGAGAAAGACAACTGGAAATTCAAGACCTTTCGCAGAATGCACTGTCATAAGTGTAACCCTATTAGCTGAATCATTCCACTGGTCAATATCTGAAAGCAAAGAGACCTCTTCAAGGAAATCACTTAATTGAGCTTTAGGGCGTTTTGTGCAAAACTCATCAATACTATTCAATAACTCAACCACATTTTCATAACGCTCTCTATCTACTGGATCGGCTGATTTTTTAAATTGTTTTAGTATGCCAGCTTCTTCAATTAGGCTACGACCAAGCTCACTTGCACTGAACTTATTTCTTAGACCATGATATTTTTTAATTAGTTTATAGAATTCTAGTAATGATTCTGACTGTTTTCCACGAATTGGCAACTTGTCAGCTTTTTTTAATACTTCAAATAATTCTATTTTATCCTTTTCAGCCTGAAATACGCACTTGTCCATTGTTTTCATGCCAATACCGCGCGGCGGAAAATTGATAACCCTTCTTAATGATATGGTATCTTTGAGATTTATTACGATTCTTAAATATGC
>CACEUX010000031.1 GCA_902562835.1 uncultured Fidelibacterota bacterium | reverse complement strand
CTCCCATGCATTCAAACCTACTTTTGCCATTACCTTTGTCTTGCCATTGATAATAGTGGTGTCATTATCAACAATTGGGACCAATATATTAATCCCTGTATTTGTAGAGTTCCAAATATCTATCACTTCATTTCCACCAGTTGAGAATATTGCCCCGGTATTAAAATCTTCAGGAGATGTCTTATCAAATACAACCCAACTTGAATTGGTTGTACTATATACTTCGCTACCAAAATTCCCTGCAGAATCAGAAATGGTCAAGCTAAAGGTAACTAATCCTTCAGAATCTGATTCAGTAAATTGGTATACAGAATTGAATTCTGATATATTTATATCGGTGATGTTCGCTGTTTGGGTTTGAACGGTTGCCACTCTAGTTAGTATGGGTTCAGATGCATGAGAATTTATCGTTACTTGATCTCCAACTTTAGCCCATTGAGTGAGAGCATTGTTAGAACTAATGGTTACTGGATCCAACGTAGGTAGTGTTAAATCATAAAACACCGTGGTCGCGCCCTCACCAATAGAACCACCATTATATGTCCCTTCATTCCCTAAATAATCAGTCGTCATAGATTGGAGAGTATTAATTAAGCCTTCAGGCTCTGTCCCCAGTAGGGTATAAACCGCTTGAAATTGCTCATCTCCTAAGTCGGATTCTTCCGCATTGTTTCCATTAATTGTAATAATTGGCAAATTAACATCTTCACCATATCCGATCGTCGCAGTAACTACATCACCTGTTTTTGCAAGATGGTTGAAAGTGTTATTAGAAACCATTGAAACAGAATTAGGATTATCTGCTATGATATCAATTACAAGGGCAGTAGATGCAACATCGCCTTGAGTGAAATTTCCTGCGGGATCAAATAGGAAAGCAGAAACTTGAGCTGTCTGCTCATGAGAAAAACTATTTATAGACTCAAATGATTCCTTAGGCGCAGAAACGACCTTGCTCCCATTATTAAAATCACCAATAGTTATTGTATCTTTTTGACCAAACAACTCGAATTCATTGGCTACAATTCTACCAGCTAATTGAAACGCCGAACCAACAATTACACCCGTATCATAGACAGGTGTTTGGAAATCCAATGGTGAGTCATTCTCAGACCAAGTAGCTCCACTAAGGGTTGCTGCTTCACCAATAATTGATATATCTTCACTAGAATTACCACTTCCTTCATCAAGCATCCAATAGCCCACAAGACCGTCTTCGTCACCTAAAAGAGCAATTTCTTTAGATGCTTTTATTTCATTTTCAGTCCGTACAATATTCCAGATTCTTATTTCATCTAGTTTACCATCAAAATAATGGCCTTGGCCCTCTCTGGGGAAATTTCCAAGCACCATTTCCATTGGTGCTCCTTCCCATATGATACTTCCTTCTACATTATTATCATTTGCATCAACTTCTGATCCATTTCTATAAAGTTTAACTTGGCTTCCGTTATAGGTTGCGGCTATGTGTGTCCATTGATTTATTGGTAGCTGAGCTCCAGCCATAGCTGCATAATTAAAAACTTCTTCATCTGGGTCTCCAGTAAGATATGATCCATCTGCAGTTACTAGAAAAAATTTCCAACCCGTTAAATAAAAACAAAATCCGAACCCTGCTCTTGTACCATTAGCATCCATGGAATAGCTTAGAAAACCATCATAGTCACTTGGGGTACTAAGAGGTTTTACCCAAGCTTCAATAGTTAAAGAGGTTGATGCCTGGTATTCACTATTGCCATCAATAATTACTTGATCACTAGTTC
This sequence comes from uncultured Fidelibacterota bacterium, assembly GCA_902562835.1. GTDB lineage: Bacteria > Fidelibacterota > Marinisomatia > Marinisomatales > UBA1611 > CACEUX01. The sequence continues at coordinate 14,271 of CACEUX010000031.1, read as the reverse complement.
CATTAAATGAAATACTAGTACCAGGAGTAAAATTAAAATTGACAACTGAGGAGTCCTGGGGAACATTTACATCTAGCTCTAAACCAGTATTTGTACTATTCCAAATTCCGTTGAAAATATTACCACCAGTAGCAGTGAGATTCCCCACTCCAAATGTTGGAGGATTAGAATTGTCAACAATAACAACACTATTATCAGTTGTCTGTCTAACGGTCTTGCCATCAATATCATTTACATCTGTAAAGTCAATTGTGAATTGTATAGGTCCATCAAGATCTATTTCTTGGACAATATAAGAAGCAACCCAATTTCTCCCGCCCAGATCTTCTACATTACAAACATTTCCATTTATTTGCACATAAGGGGCACCTGTAAGATCTGAGTCTGATGTAAAATTAAGTGATATTTCTGTTCCTGCTGTTGCTGTCGCTGGATCTTCATTCGTAGATGCTATGGAGACTGATTCCATTTGAGGTAATGTCAAAATTTTAATATTGTCAACCATCCATCCATCTATAGCCCATGAATCAACACCATATGCAGTCCAGCGTAACTTTAAATCACTCCCATCTAACACATCGGCTGTAAATGACTCAATACTTGCCCAAGGATTATTTTGTATTTCTAGACCTGGACCGATAGCATAATTAAGTACTTCCTGCCATCCTTCACCGCCATCATAGGATATACTTAGGCCATTGAGATCACCATCAGCCCAGAAATCAAGTGCAAAATAAAACTCTATGAGCACTGATGTATTCTCTCCAACATCAATAGGTGGAGACACCAGATTATGCTCAAAGTTATACTGCTGAGGGCTCCAATTATAATACGCTGCTGGTGGTGTATCATTACCTTCTTGAGCCGAGCCCCCATTACCTATCTGCCAATTACCTTCGCGTACCCATCCAGCTGGCCATAATCCAGAACTAAAATCTTCAAAATAAAGTTGCTCCCCATTCATCAAGGTACAAATCCCAATCAGTAATATTGATATTGCCCTATTCATTCGATAATCACCTCAGCACCTCTAATTCCATTGACAACAATCTCTTGGTCTAGATGATCTATCATTTCACACTCTTGGAGATTATAGTAAATACTATCAGTCCCACTACTTATTGGATTAAAAATAAGGTTTGCTAAGTGGCCTGTCCCTGATATATCCTGTTTTAGGGTATCAAGGAAATAAGTATAAATATCAACAGTATTCTCATTATTGTAAGTATAAGTGAAAAGCGGTGTTGCTTTATTAGTATCTGTTATAAATAATCCTGGTACTATCGTATCCAACTCTACAAGGTTATTTGGAAATTGAATTTGGAGATGTACACCAGAAAAAGGTTCTATTGAGTCTTCCATGAAAACAATAAATGATCCAAGCAAAAGAGAATCTGATTGGGTAACGGTCTGGGTTTTTGGATAAAAAACAAGGGTTGGTGCTCCTATACCTTGTTCTTCATTCGCTTTAAAATCTACAGGGTTATCAAATATCTTGTCGTATATAGTACAAGAACCAAAAACAGTTACAACAAATAAAGAAATTGTGTGACCGTAAAAGCCCCTCACAAATTATCCTTTAGGGTATGTTGATTGTGATATTCCTTTCTGGTATATATTCGTAAATGGTCGAGGGCCAAAAACCCAAGCATGGATACTATTGGATACCCAGCCTGTAAGGGTAGTCCCTGCTAATGCAATCGCTAGTTTACTATATCCCACATGATCATTCCAATCTTTCTCAGCTGAAGTCCTATACATTTCTACTTCTTTCTCATCATCAGTTGCATCATAGAGCTTTACATTCTCTAAAAAGCTTTTTGCTGAGGAATCATAATTATTATAACTAGATATAAAAGCAACACTTAAAGATAGTTGTATTGTTGCCCATAATCCCGCGGAAAGAGAATTCCCTGAATATGCCTGCCCCCAGCCAGGTACCACAAGACTACGCAATGCTGCTCCCATTGGGGTTTTATCATATGTAATATCTTCTGAATCTAAAAACATTAGAGCTTCACGCTCATTTTCCCATTGTTTTTGGATCTGGTTCATGGTGCTTGCAACCCAAAGACTGAGTTCATTAACTAAACCATTATCATAATTCTTTAAATTAATCTTTCTTCTATGAATTAGTCCTCCCGAACGAGTGTTGAACAATAGGCCCTCTATCATGACCCTATCCCCTCTATGCTCTATTCGATTCAGTAGAATGAAATTCACATTATATGTATCCCCTAGGTCTTTGATATCATTCATATAACTTGAGGCAGGATTATTATACTTATCGATATCGCCAAAAAGAGCATCGACAGAAGAATCAAAATTAAATGTAGAATTACTGAAATTATTTATTAATGATTCATTAATACCAACCAAGGGTTTGTCAAAATGATTTAACACCAAGTAAGTAGCATTTTGTTCAAATGCTGCCAAATGGCATGATAATAAAGCTATAAAAAGAGAAACGCTTTTCACTACTTAATTACTCGAGTTAAGTGACTTATTTAAGTGATAATTATATTTTTTCGGCTGATCGACACGAATGGTCTGTTCATCTATAATCTCTCCAATTTTAAATACCCGGAGGGTATGATCACCTGCTTCTAATCTCAAGCGAACCATTTCAACATCCCATCTGTGTTCGCCATTTAATTCAAATACTAAACCTTTTTCATCAGTTTTGAATTTGCATTCGTATATTGGATTAAGAAAAAAGTCTAGTGAAATAGCTTGTGCAGGATTAACTAAAACATCATATGTAAGTGGCGCATAGCCTTTCTTTTTTATTTCAAACTTGTGAACTCCAGGTGTCACTCTTTCATTTATAATTGGAGATGAACCTAAGTTAACCCCATCTAAATGGACATCTACCTTCGTAGGTATTGTATTAACCTCAAGTTTTACTTGTGAAAAAGCATCTGCAAAAAGGAAAAGGGATAGAATTAATATTTTAATACATTGTACCATGTTAATTATTCACTGGATATTTATAAATGTTTTCCATCATGACCAAGCTTAGATCTGTTCGATTTATCCATCCCTCCATTTTGATTCGTTTATTCCCATCCAATTCCACTTCAATAAATCCATAATATTCACCAGGAGTAACACGATCAACAGAAATCACCTCACCCTTCTTTAGGAGGAATAGGGTCTCTGAACCTATATCTGGACCCTCTCTAAAGTGGACGTTGTCTCTATTGGTCATATATAGAGGCTCTTTCATTTCTTCGCTCGGCCCAACTGCGATATCTAATTTGACCTTACGGCTTGTGCTGAAATCAAGTTTTTTAGAAAAGGGGTTGAAAATAAGATTCTCTCCTGCAACAATGCGTAAATGCTCGGCAAATTTGTATTCACCAGGTATTGCAATCTGATAGAACCCTGATTCATTAGAACGAGTGGTATGAATAACATTATCAAAGTTTTGAAGGGAAATGGCAACATGTGGAACAATACTATCATTATTGTTTAGAGTCGTTTTCCCTGACACTACTAATTGCCCAATACGAATGGTTTTAGGAGGAAGAACCATCCGCCCAAAACGTATTCCCTTAAACCGGATATTTATCGGGTCAAAATTCTTATCCTGTGGTATAATTTTAATTAGATTTGTGTTATTCTGTATATCTAACACTCCTTGAGGCAGGTATGCTAAGAACTCTTTAGGTGCTTCTTGCAGAATGGAAATAACAGGATGTGAAGTGTCTCCTTGTGCAAATACTTTAAATAGAATATTATCTGGAACCGCGGCATCATATCTGATGGGTAGTATTAATTGTATCTCGCCATATTCATACGTAACGGATATCAAAGGCTGTCTGTTATTATAGATAATTTCTGGGTATAAGGGTCCTTTAAGCGAAGAGCACCCTCCACTAAACATTAAGATAGAAATAATGTAAATGAGATGATTAAATCTTTTAAGCAAAAATTTCAACATCGTTTAATACCAGAAATAACTTACCTTCTTGTTTAATAAATAGATACATGGTTGTTTATGATTTGAATATTTTATTCAAAATGAACTCCGCATTTGCAGGCCTCTATAGGTCTCTCAGATTTTAAACTTTATTCCTTGTTTAATACAAGTCATTAGTGATTATGTGTGGTTGAATATTTTGAATTTTATTAATACCCTAGAAGTATCGAGCAACAAGCTTGATAACTTTTTTGGTCCATTTAGTATATGGAGGAAAGGTTAAACCTACCAGGCTAAGATTTCCATTTTTTTGCATAGCACGTTCATTTGAAAATGTTAAAAAACCATCATGGCCGTGGCAACGACCCATACCACTCGTATTTACACCACCAAATGGAAGATTCAGATTTAAAAAATGAGTTTTTACCTCATTTATGACCATCCCACCTGAAGATGTGTTATTGATAACTTCCCTAATATTAGATTTTGATTCAGAAAACATATAAAGAGCCAATGCCTTATCCCTTTGGTTAATGATCTTTATGCAATCATTTAGATCTTTAAAATCCAGTACTGGTAATAATGGGCCAAAAATTTCTTCATTCATGATCTTCATATCTAATGAAACTGAATCAAGAATAGTAGGCTCAATAAATAGATCATCACGGTCTCTGCTTCCACCATGAACAATATTTGCACCTTTATCGATAGAAGAAGTAATAAGCGAATCAAGCCGATCCCAATGTCTCTGATTAACGATCCTTGCTAAATGACCTGAGTTTTTCTTTTCTTCGTAAGATCCTCCATATACATCATTTATCTTTTTTGACAATCCTTCAAGAAATTCATTTTTTTTACTTTCGTGAATAAGTATGTAATCTGGAGATATGCAGGACTGACCTAGGTTTAAACATTTCCCCCATGCTAATTTGTTTATGGCCATCTTTACATTTGCTGTTTTATCTATGATTGTTGGGGTTTTACCTCCTAATTCTAGTGTGATGGATGAAAGGTGTTTAGCTGCCTCTGCCATAACAATTTTTCCAACAGAGGGACTTCCAACGAAAAAAACATGGTGAAATGGATATTTTAGTAAGCTTTGAGCGACATTTTGATCTCCTTGAAATATTGCAACTCTATTTGGCTCAAAAAGCTCATTGATCATTCCACTAATTAGGTTGCTCACATTAGGTGTCATTTCGGATGGTTTTATTATTACCCTATTGCCTGCTGCTAAAGCTGAAATAAGGGGACCTATCGTTAAGTTGAAAGGGAAATTCCATGGTGCTATTATTAGAACGACTCCCCTAGGTTCATAATGCACCCAAGACTGTGCAGTGAGCAGAGCTAGTGTTGAGGCGCCCATCCGCTTTGACCTCATCCACTTTCTTAGGTTATTTTTTGCTAATTTAATTTCTGAAAGGACATACCATATCTCAGCCAACTCTGTTTCAGATTCTGGCTTATGAAGGTCTGAAAAATGCGCTTCGATTATACTATCTCTATTTAATTCTATCCATTGTTCAATCCTTGATAAATAATCAATTCGATCTTGTAATGTAGTTGGTAAAGTATTTTTTATTTGACTTTTAAATATGGCGTCTATGTTATGTGTTCCATTCATATGAATGGGCTAAACTACAAGTTGTTGAAAATATATAAAATAATTGTATTAGTAATGTATACCTGTAATACAGCTATGATTATATTAAACGATCATCCTATTTATATGCGATAAGTCCATTTAAATTTGTATCCATTTTACGATGACTAATCAGGAAAAAAATCTTCTTAAAAAAGTAAAGAACTCAGATAAAACTGCTTTTCAAAAATTATTTTATAATTTTCATGATACCCTTTTTCGTTTTGTTGCCTACCGAGTCCAAGATAGCGATCTTGCTGAGGATATTACCCAAGAAACATTCTTAAGAGTCTGGAAAACTCGTAAATCCTTGATCCCTGAAAAATCTTTTTTTTCACTTATAGCCCGAATATCTACAAATCTTTGCTATGACCATTTTAGACATGTTGAAGTTCGAAACAGGCATGAAGACCAGATTCCTCAATTTGGGAAATCTCATTTTGATGATCCAGAAGCTGTTAACCAAGCAGAAATGCTTCAAGAAGAAATTCAGAAGATCATTAATAAGAAACTACCAGATAAATGCAGAGCCATATTTATTCTTAGTCGTATTGAAAATAGGTCTAATCCTGAAATAGCAGAGATACTCGACCTCAGTACTAGAACTGTAGAAAATCAGATCTATAGAGCACTAAAGATCTTGAAGAAAAACCTGAAAAATTATTTATGAGTATCATTAGGATATATAACGTTACTATTATGCTGAAAAAATTTGCTAAATCAGCCGAAAAATGGAGTTAAAAAACAAAGAAAAACTAATCTGGGAAATCAGTTCCAAGATTGAGCTACCAGACCCTCCTGACAAAAACGAGGTTTGGGAGAGAATATCTCAGTCAATGAATATCCTAGATGATCAATTGGACCGCGCCCAAGACTCAAGCGCCAGCAACTCTGCTAATTGGAGATTGAAAGGGCAGTTAAAATTTAACTTGAAAGGTCTACTCTCATTTTCCTTCGCATTGATCCTTATTTTACCAATTTTATATAATACATACTTAATTGATACAGTCGTAACTCGTATAGGAGAAAATAAAACATTACAGTTGGCTGATGGCTCAAAAGTTATACTTAATTCTGAAAGTAAAATTTCTTTTGATCGAGATTATAATGTTGAACACCGATCTTTAAAACTTGAAGGCGAGGCCTATTTTGATATATCAGAAAGCAATATGCCTTTTATCATAGAAACAGACCATGGCAAGATAACAGTCCTGGGTACTGTTTTTAATGTCTATTCTAGAGAAAATGGATTTGAAGTAGGGGTAAATGAGGGCAAAATAAAAGTTTCAAATCATGACCATACAGTGCAACTAGAAGAAGGACACTTCATCAATGTTTCCTCAAATTTTGATAATAAAGATATTTCTAAAATTTCATTTTCAGAGTATCCTGACTGGATAAACCAAAAATTTTATTGTGATCGTACATCCCTAGCCGACCTCTGTTCTGAAGTTGAGCGAACTTTTAATATCAAAATTCAATTTTCCAAACCTTCACTGAAATTGATCACTGTATCTGGAGTGATAGAAGCAGTTGATTTAAAAACCGTATTGCACACAATTTCATTATTGACGCAACATGAGTTTAAATTAGAAGGTGATACATGTACCATCATCTGACCTAAGCAAAGTTTTTTATAATTTTATTAAAGTGAGTTTGATCTTACTGGGATCACTTCACTATCTTTTCGCTCAGAATAGCATCTCTTTTGATTATAAAGATATCTCTATGAAGTCTGCTCTTATGTCACTTCTCGAGCAGCATGAAATTCCTATTATATTTTCGGATGACACCCCTGACACACTAATTTCTGCATTATGCAATGAATGTAGTGATGATGAAGCAATATCTGCTATCTTATCATCAGTTTCTTCAATCACATGGAAGAAAAACATGTCTCAGTATGTTGTGATGAAGGATTCTCGGTCCTATATATTTGCCGTATCTGGAAGAGTAATAGATTATGGAACTGGAGGACCTATTCCATTTGCAAATGTATTTATTCCATCGTTGGATATTGGAGATATTTCAAATCGGGATGGAATATTCTCTATCCCAAATATATCAATGAAGTCTTGCTCATTAGTCATCTCGTATATTGGCTATGAAACTGAAAAGCTCCATCTTCTCTTTCCTAAAGACGAAATAACAATTCAAAATATTAAACTAAAACCAAAAATAATTATCTCAAAAGAAGTTTCAATTACTGGCTCAACGAGGGAGTTTATGGAAAGGTCTAGCAGCCCCGGCCAAGTGTCTTTTTCTCCTCGACATATTTCAACTCTTCCAAATCTAGGGGAAGTAGATATTTTCCGATCACTCCAGTTCCTGCCTGGCGTACAACTTGGATTAGGTGGAACTTCTAACCTATATATACGTGGTGGCTCGCCAGATCAAAACCTTATCATTTTGGATGGGCTACCTATTTATCAAAGTAGTCATATGTTTGGTTTTATAAGTGGAATCGCTGCTGATGCTATTAAAGATGTCCAGGTATACAAAGGTAGTATACCATCAGAGTATGGAGGGCGTATTTCAAGCGTGATTGATCTTTCAAGCAGGTCAGGTAATAGCAATAAAATGCATGGAACAGTCTATGGAAATCTAATGAGCCAAGGTATGACAATAGAATTACCTTTTTTGAAAAGAGGTAATTTGATTATGAACCTAAGGAAGTCTAATCCCCTATCTCAATATTCAAGACTTTATGAATCAATTCAGGAGTTTGTTACAGGAGATGATAAATTTAACCTGTTGACCCAAACTGCAGAGAATCAAAATAATCAGAAAGCTGACTATAATATAAAGTCAAACTATGAAGACCTGGTTAACAGGCTTTCATTTTTGATCAATCCTCGACACCGCTTGACCCTTACGCATGTAAGTGGAATTGATTCTATTTTAGAAGATCGAGATTATTGGGGTTTCAACTCAATTCTTGGAAGAGACACTATAAACATTAAAGAAAAGACCAATTTAAAAAGTAGTGGCTCGATATTGAACTGGTCTTCTAAATGGAATCATAATTACGATTCATATTTAAGTATATCACGATACATCATTAATTCTGACCATCATACTCAACAATCTATTCCTATCGCAACCAGTAGTTCCTATAACATTGGTAATGCAATTGAGAATAATCTATTTTCTGACCAAACAATAAAATTCTATAATTCTTATAAGGGTTTTAGATACCACACTTTATCTGGTGGCTTTGAACAAACCTACTTTTTCATGAGTTTTGCAAGAATTAATGCAGATGGAACAACAGCTAATGCTTCTAAAATAGACCGTAAAGAATTTCTTTACTCATTTTTTTCCCAAGATATCTGGGAGCCTCAAAGTCCATTAGAAATTCGGTCAGGCTTAAGGATTTCTTATTATGGAGGCAATGAAAAGTTTTATACAGAACCCAGAATCGCTTTAAAATACACCATCAATCCAGAACTATCCTTGGAATCATCAATAGGAAAGCACCACCAATTCGTACATAGGCTATCTGGAGATTATAGTACTAGAGGTCTTCAAAATATGTGGATTGCATCTTCAGAGATGATCCCCTGTATTTCATCTACAAATTATCACAGTAGCATAAACTGGGATACAAGTGTATATGGTATCTCACTAAGCGGTTATTATCGATCAATGATGGACCTTTTTCAATTCCAAGATTCTTTCACACCACATTTTAATCACAACTTAAATCAAGGGAATATAGATCTAGGGAAAGCAAGTACGGCTGGTCTAGAAATACTTTTACGAAAAAAAACTGGAGGAATCTCCGGATGGGTAGCTTATAACCTGAATCAAGTACAATATAATTTCCCTAGTTTAAATGAAGGAAAAATATTTTTAGCCGATCATAATAAGACTCACGAATTAAAATCCGTGATAGTTACTAGGGTTTGGGGTCTTGATTTTACCGCAAATTGGGTTTTCTCATCAGGTGGACCATATACTAGTAAAGAAAGATTATTTGTAGAACCAGGGTCAGGTTATGAGATAAAAATTACTGAAGATAGGAATGAAAGAAGACTGGATGCCGTACACCATCTTGATATTAATATTTCTAAATCCTTGAAAATCAATACTGCTATTATTGATGTGGGTTGTTCTGTTTATAATGTTTATAACCAGAACAATATAAGCCATAAAAGATATAATCCTTATACTTCTCCGTTATCAGTAAAAGATGTATCAATGTTTGGTGTTACACCAAACGCCTATATAAAAATTCGCTTTTGATTATTGTGGAGGCGGGGAGAATCGAACTCCCGTCCGAAGTAGAGTGATGAAGGACATCTACATGCTTAGTCTTCCGATTATTATTTCATTTGGAATCGTATCAGAGACAAAAACGAGACCTAACTAGCCTACTTAATTTTCATCTTAAATGTGTAGGCATATTTAAGACTAGTCTATGTGAATGACGTTCCTAGTTCGGACCACAGACGCATCTAAACTGGAACGGACTGCTAGACTTAAGCTGCAGCCATGTAGCCGTTATCGGCATTTATAGGTACGACAGTTGATTTAAGAGGTGACTATCATCCTCTGCATGCAATTCGACATTTCTCATACATCGTCGATACCGGTCGCCCCCAATTGTCAAAAAACAAATAAAATAAATTTAAAGCTGTAAAAATGAGAAAAGGCCTCTAGCGCCAACCCGAAGCCTTTTCGAAAAGTTGAATCAGTTATAAATCAACTTTAATTCATTTGTCATCCTCTTTTCTTAAAATCTTCTTTTCAAAATATTTTATCAAAAAGAGGCTCACAAGTATAGAGCCGGTAGAAAATTAATGGCAACCGATAATGTGGGGTTTTTTACTTTTTTTTATATTAGTTAAGCCTATAAGGTAAATTCTGGCTTTGATAAATTTTGACTATGCACCCGTAGCTCAATTGGTAGAGCAGTGGCCTCTTAAGCCATTGGTTGATGGTTCGAGTCCATCCGGGTGTACTTGAGAATAATACCATACTTCTCTCAAAGAAACCCTCGGCAAGTGTCGGGGGTTTTTTGTTTCAATTCTAATCATACTTATTCATTACTTATCAAATGGGGTACACACTTTTGGGGTACACACCCACATATACCCATACCTGTGGGTTTTTTGTTTCTGGGATGATATGTAGATTTGGTTAAGGAGATTATGTATGAAAAGATTGTTTCAATTATTAATTATACCTCTTTCTATTCTCTCTGCTACTATCATAAATGTGCCTGAGGAATATTCGACTATTCAGGAAGGGGTTAATGAGTCTATTGATGGAGACACGGTGCTTGTCGCCGATGGTATGTACTATGAAAATCTTAGTATCAATAAAGATATCACACTTGCAAGTCACTTTATTATTGATGGAGACCTAAGTCATAGAGATGCAACCATCATTGATGGAAGTAATTATGATGAAGATTCAGGACCGTTTGGAAGTTGTGTCCTTTTTCTTCCACCAGAAAATGGAGATCACATACATCCCAGACTTGCTGGCTTTACAATCCAAAATGGCAGAGGGACACGAGTAAGGGAGGCAATCGGCGATTCAACTTCTATAACCTATTTTACTGGTGGCGGTTTAACAATATGGCATTCTTTCCCTGAGGTGACCTATAACTATATCATAGAAAATGGAAGTAACTCGGATATTCGCTCGGGTCCTACAAGAGGAGGTGGTGGTGCAGCATTAATTTTTGATGATAATGATGTGGAATTTGATGAGGATAGAAATGAATCTTATTCAAGAACTGTTCATAGTCGCGATGATGAGATCATATTTTCCAATAACATTTTTGAGAATAATGATTCTGATATAGCGAAAACATTTGAGTCTAGAGGTTATGAAGGAAATTTAGACCTCTCAAATTCATTTTTTGATGTATTTTCATCTGAGTATGAAAATATTTCAGAATATTGGGTCAAAAGTGGTGATGCGAATATAAATCTTACAGGATCCTCGGGCGAGTTAGAGGCGATCACGAATGATGTCTGGGTTAGTACTGATGGGCAAAATAATATCTCGACCACTGGAACGGAACTAGATCCATTTAAAACAATTGATTATGCATTAAGTAGAATTTACTCTACAGAAAACGGTCCAATAACTATTCATATTTTGGACGGAACCTATGCACCATCTACTACAGGTGAAGTATTTCCAATAAGATTAATTTCCAATGTCAATCTTATTGGACAGAGTAGAGAAACAACAATTCTGAATCGCGAAATACAATCTGGAACAGAGTCTTCTTTTTATCCCTTAAAGTATACTCTACTTATAGAAGATTGTGATAATAATGTTATCTCTAACCTTACTATTACGGGTGGAGACGCTGCGTTTGGCCATTTCTTTTCCAGAAATACTATTTTCTCCAATTTGACAATCAATGAAAATAACACTGGATATTTTGGAGGTAATCTTGTCCAGAGCATGTTTAATAATGTTATCATAAGTGAGAATGGTAGAGCTGGGATGTACCTTAGTAATTATGAAGACATCATAATGAGTAATGTTATCGTAAGTGAGAATGGTAGTTATGGGATGGGTAGTTATGGGATGTTATTAAGTAATGGCGACCTTTTATTTCATCAGGGTGATATTAAGCTGTCCAATATCATCATCAGTGGAAATGGTAATGTTGGGATGTACCTATTCAACGCAAGTCCCTCAATGAATAATGTAATCATCAGTGGTAATAATGGTCCAGGAATGCGCATAAAAGAAGATTCCCATCCTACCCTGACCAATGTGACCATCACCGGTAATGGGAGTTATGGGATGTTATTTGGTAACTCTGGTACTTTTTATTACGACAATGATTATTTAGGATATCGAAAGTCAAATGCTACAATTAAAAATTCCATTATCTGGGGTAATTTCCAAGAATCAATACGTTTTAATACAAATTATCCAAGTATGGTTATTATTCAATACTCAGATATTGAAGGTGGTGAAGAAGGGATAATTAAAAATGATAATGGGGAAGTAAACTGGTTGACAGGTAATATAGATGCAAACCCTCATTTTAGAAATCCTGAAAATGGTGATTTTACTTTGCGGGAAGGCTCACCCTGTATAAATAGTAGCAGTCCAGATTTCTGGTATCAAGACATGGATGGGACCACCGGCGATATGGGCGTTACAGGTGGACTATTTGTCATTCCCAATTTTATATCGCATGACTTTGGAGAAGTGGGTGATATTATTATGAATAAACAATTCTCCCTTTTTAACGGTAGAGAAACAGCTATTACCATAAACAGTGTTAGTTTTAATACGTCAGTCTTTGAATCAAATTCATCTTTCCCAATTACAATAGAACCCTTACAATATGGTTTTATCAATATAGCAGCGAATAATTCTGTTATAGGTGATATAGAAGATGAGATGGTATTGATAAGTAATGATCTGCCCGAAGGTATTTCTGTATCTCTTTCTCTAACTGCTGGAGAAGGAAATATTTTATCTGGAGAGCTTTCTGGAACATATACTGGTATCGACTATCAGGTCGTTGGAGATCTTACGGTTCCTGATGGTAATACATTATATCTATCGGCTGGAACGAAGTTTCTATTTGACGGCTTGTTTGATTTTAAGATCTTTGGAACATTAAAAGCCATTGGTACAGAGACAGATAGTATCATATTTGAAAATTATGGTGAAGAAAAGTGGAAAGGTCTCGAATTTATATCTGCATCAAATGAAACTGAACTAAGATATGTCAGGGTATCAGGGAGTGAAGATGAAGATATTCATGGTGGTGGTGGTATGTTGATAGCCAATTCTGATATCACACTTTCTCATTCTACCGTAGTAGGAAATAAGGGTCCGGGTAATGGAGATAGTGGTGGTGGTGGGATAAGACTTTCTAATTCTGATGTTACAATGACTCATGTTAACATCATTGGAAATACAGCCAGATATGGTGGTGGGATTAGTATGACTTTTAGCAGCCCTACAATGACTCATGTTAACATCATTGGAAATACAGCCATATATGGTGGTGGGATCTCTAGTTGGTTTGGTAATCCAGTAATAGAGGATGCCATTATCAGCGACAATACGTCAGTTCTTGATGGTGGTGGTATTCGTTTTTATATGATTCGAGGATTATTAATGAATGATGTGACTATCAGCGGCAATACTTCAGAATACAGAGGCGGGGGTCTTTACCTTGAAGATTCGGATAGCGATAACATACTTAATAATGTGACCATTAGTGGGAATACTGCAACTTGTAATGCAATTGGTGGTGCCGCTTGGGGTGGCGGCCGGGGTGGCGGGATATTCATGTGGAGGGGTAGTCTATCACTTAATAATGTGAACATTAGTGAGAATACGGCAACTTGTGATACAAGTGGTAATAGTGTGGGAGGCGGGATATATATGAATAGCAGTAGTCTATCACTTAATAACGTGGACATTAGTGATAATACGGCAAATGTAGTTGGTGGTCTATTATCTTATACTGGGGGCACAACCGAAAAAAAACCTTTTACTAAATAATGTGACCATCAATAACAATAGTCATAGGGGATTAGAAATTACTGGGAGCACACCCCAACTGAATAATGTCACCATTAGTGGAAATGGTATGGATGGAATGAAAATTAGACCCAGCCCGTTATATAATAATGATGAGAGCATACTAGATAATGTCATAATCAGTGGAAATGGTAATGTTGGGATGTACCTTGAGGGG
>CACEUX010000030.1 GCA_902562835.1 uncultured Fidelibacterota bacterium | reverse complement strand
TATAAGATCTGTATCATCTGTGTGACCTATTAAGCTACCATCAATGTTGATCGTATTATCTAACAGTATTGGTGAACCTGATGCTGGATTAATATTGATCGCACCTGAAGACGTCCCTATTGTCACTGCTGCATTACCCTGACTAATGTCATCTGCCAGAATAGAGGATGCAGATATACCAGTTAGATTTGAGCCATCACCAGTTAAGGTTGTTGCTGCAAGAGTCCCCGAGACCGTAAGGGTCCCATTTGCCAAGGTCATTAGATCTGTGTCGTCTGCGTGGCCAATGTAAGTGCCATCGATCTTTACATAGTCGATTGTTGCATTTTCTAATTCTGTATTACCATTTATATCGATCGTTGTACCATTGATCTCAACTTCATTATCTGATACTAGGTCTAATACGCCATCCGCACTTTGGGATATTTTTGTTCCTGAATCTCCAAACTGTAATTGGTTCGAACTATTTAGCTTTACACCTGTATCTTTAATATGAGTTAAGGTGACATCCTGATTATTACCAAGATTCATTACTGCTCCATCCGCAAGAAAAACATCTGAGAACTCTGCTGATGATGAACCCAAAGCAGCTCCATCTACAGAAGCAGGCAATACGGAACCTGCGGTCGTGATCGTAGAGGCATTTGCGATAGCGCCTGATATATCTACAGCACCATTTATATCGATCGTTGTACCATTGATCTCAACTTCATTATCTGATACTAGGTCCAGTACGCCATCCGCACTTTGAGATATCTGTGTCCCTGAATCTCCAAACTGTAATTGGTTCGAACTATTTAGTTTTACACCTGTATCTTCTACATGGGTCAAGGTCACATCTTGTTCATCTCCCAAATTGATCACTGCTCCATCCGCAAGAAAAACGTCTGAGAATTGTGCAGAACTTGTTCCAAGATAAGCACCATCAGACTCATCTGGAATGATTCCTGTATTCGCTGTTATTGTTGTTGCTGTAGCTGCTGCGGGGGTTGTTCCTCCAATAACTGAATTATCTATAGTTGCTCCTGATAGCGTGATATCATCTGGAACATATGCATCTGCAATAGCTGTACCATTCCAGACACCACTTGTAATTGTACCAACCTGGTCAATATCAGAATCATTTGCTGTGGTAATTATAGTACCGGTATTATTTGGAAAAGTAATAGTGCGATCACTTGTTGGCTCTTCAACGGCCAAAGTGGTCTCAAAATCATCAGGTGAATTCCCTTCTATTATGATAGGGGAAGTCCCAGAAAGAGTTCCTATCGAAGTAGCTTGAACGCCAGTTATGCTAGAACCGTCTCCACTAAATGAGTTTGCTGTAATGGATCCTGTGATTGCAGCATTACCAGTTACTGCAGCATCTCCTGCCACTGTAAAATTATCACCAACGGTTACCTCAGATGTACTATGACCAATATTTACTGCGATTCCGTTGGTCTCGGTTCCAACATTTAAAGCTCCAGTCTTGTTGGCAATAAAAGAGTTGCTACCATCATGATATAATTCCATATCTGAGCCAGTCCCAAACATATATTTATCACTATCTGGAACAATGAGATCACCATTTGCATCTACCGTAACAGCTTTTGACGGTTCTGATGTCCCTAACGTGGTTACATCATTAAAATTAAGCTCCGTTGCAGTCGCTGTCACGCCGTCTAATATATTTAGCTCCTCGGCTGTAGAGGTTACATCAGTACCTCCTATGTCGAGCGTTGTTACTGATACTTCCCCATCAACTGTGGCTAAACCGTTTGATAAGGTAACAAGATCCGTATCATCTATATGCCCAATGTATGGACCGTCGATCTTTACATAATCAATTGTAGCATTATCTAGAGTTGTATTCCCAGTGATCTCAGTATCACCATTTATATCTATCGTGGCACCATTTATTTCAACCACATTATCAGATACCAGATCGAGTATTCCATCAGCACTTTGAGATATTTGAGTTCCTGAATCTCCAAACTGAAGTTGACTTGATCCATTTAATTTTAAACCATCATCAGGTACGTGAGTTAATGTCACATCTTGATCGTCACCTAAATTGATAACTGAACCATCAGAAAGAAAAACATCAGAAAATTCAGAGGAGCTAGTTCCAATCTGGGCTCCATCAGGCTCATCTGGAATAAAACTTGTGCCAGCACTTATTGTCCCTGTGGTAGCTAGATCATTGGCTCCAAACGATATAGAACCATCTCCATCAATAATACTTCCACTTTGAATTGTCATAGAACCAAACTCGGCCCTAGAACTTGCATTTAAACTGGTGAAGTTCCCCTCTCCAGGTGAGGCTGCTCCAATAGAGGTACCATCAATCGCACCGCCATCGATATTAATATTGTTAATGTTTTGTGTTGCAATACTTCCTAAGCCCAAAGATTCTCTCGCAATTGAATCACTCTCAACGGTCCACTCTGTGCCATCTGATACAATAAAAGCACCATCTGTCTGCTCTAAGCTTGCTATAGTCTCAAGGTTTTCATCTGCATCTTGCTTTGTGTCTATGTATGCTTTAATTGATTGTTGGGTCGCAAGATGAGTATCAGAATCAGAAACCATATCATCCTCATCCAATACAGCAGCACCTGATACCGAAGAAGCAACAACAGTGCCCCTTACCGTCATAGTATCTGTGGATAAAATAATTAGGTCACTATCCTCCACAACACCAATTATACCACCATCAATAGTTACCATACTATCAATTACAACCACGGCATTCTCAGCCGGAGTAATATTTATGCCACCATTTGTCGTTTGCAAAACTATGGAGGTATCACCAATTATTATATCATCGGCTGCAATTGCAGTTGGGATTCCCCACTCACCGGAACCATCGCCATCAGATATCCATGACTGACCTGTTGTTCCATCAGAAGTAATGCCAAACTCTACTTTACTAGCTGAAAGTATTCCATCTTCAACCAGATCTGTCAGATTAGAGTCTATTTGCTGATAGGTTGAGAGGGTATCAAAAAGATCAGAACTAGTGGTATAACTGTCCAAAGAATCTTTCAATACATATACATCTAGATCTGGAAGATCAATGAGGTCATCATAATCTGCAGTCCTTGCATAAGCTGATGTATCTGATAGTACTGAGTAAAAAACAGATGTTAGAATTTGCCTTGGAGATAGAGTAGAACCATCTACAGTTAATTCAAGGTAGGCTTCTTGAGGGATGACCGTAAATGGATTGGTATTGCCAAGAACCGTACTTATTATACCGTTATTTACCGTTACCTCCTGATTCTCAGTCCAGATTGGGCTACCACCATCCACAGCACTGTACACCCTAAATGTTACTTCATAGCTCCCATCATCTGTAGGACTTCCATCAGCCTTAGTGATAAGCCCCTGATAAGATATACGTCTTGGGACTGACTCAGTATTTGTCTGTTTGATCTTATTAACTACTGTTTTAGATACACTAACTTGGTTTGCCTTTTTTTTGGACCTGTTTTGAGTATAGACAGTAGTTAATAATAATAGGATAAGAATGAATTTCTTCATGTTGATCTCCTGTTGTGTATGTACACACTCATTTTAATTTGAATAAAAATTTTATGGTTCATGAGGGAACCCGGGTGGTAGTTCTGGTTCAGGCTCTTCTGAGTCCTGTGAAAATGCCGCATCTATAAATAGGTATGCTGCACCAAGCATAAGTGGATATTTCCCTAACGAGATCCATCGTTCATTTTTCATCATCAAGCGATCTAATCTGGAGATATCCTTTTTAAAGATCTTGGAGCCCATGACATTAGTGACGGCTTGTCTTAATTCTTTTTCCAGACCGTAAATACCATTCTCATTCATGATCGCATATGGGTCTTCTATTAAGGCATCATTAAGACCCTCACTATAATTTTGAGATTTAAAAGATCTTATTGTAAAGAGGTCTTCTGAATCTGCAAAATCCCATGTCAATGCATATTGCGCATTTAAAAACTGAGCATTATTTGCAATACAAGGGTCTGTTTTGCAATTAGCTTTATATTTTTTGGGTCTAGTCTTGCTATTCAGATCCTTTGTTAGGATTATTTTATAATCAAACCCTAGTGACCGGATCTGGTCTTTAATTATGCTATTGATGATCTGAACATCCACATCTGATATTTTTGTGTCCACGAGTTCTTGAATAAGCAACCTTGAGATCATTTCACCTGTACTGGATGTATCAACCTCACCTGATCCAAAAGCCATTGTATCTTTAACAGCTTCAAGCGTATCTACAACGGTCTGAACTGGTACAGAGGGGTCAAAATATGTTACGACCAATGTATCTGAATCCTCAAAACCAATACGATCTTTAATCTTAAGTATGACCTCTAATTTGGTACCTGGGACATTGTCTGCAAGTTTTACATTTAAAACTGTTTTATGGGTTGAAACACTCTTTAAAAATTTCCCGCCATAGGTCTCTGAGGATATTTCTGATTGAAAATCATTATCGCTCTGTAAAGCCAATCCAGGGGCAAAGATCCATTGGTATTTTATTTTTGATCCATCACCAATGTATGAACGGGATCCATCCAGAAATATGGAACCTTTTGTCAGGGTCTTTATATCGCCACCTGCATCTGCTACTGGTCGGCTACTACCAAAAATGAACATATCAGTTTGCGCCTGCACAATTGTTACAAATAATATTGTAAATAAAAGTATATTTATAAATAAGGCCCTATACTGGTTTGTTTGATAATAGGTATTCATATCAATGTCCTCTTAAGCATCACTCAATACAACCGTAGGAGTTATAAATATCAATAACTCCCTTTGTTCTTTGGTCTTGTTGTTATAATTAAATAATCTTTTTATGATAGGGATATCGCCTAATAATGGAACCTTATTATTCATTTCATCTGCAGTATCAAAGATCAACCCACCTATTAATAATGTTTCACCATTATTGACTCTTACATTTGTATTTGTAGATCTTGTTGATATCATTGGACGTTGATCTTTTCCAATAAACCCGATGATGTCTTGAACAATCGCATCAATTTTCATACTAATGATCTTTTCTTCATTAACTCTTGGTAAAACCTCAAGAGATATATTTACATGCTGATTTTCATAGGTGTATGGGTTTGTGCCAAAGACACTACCCTCACCCTGCGGTACGAGAACTGGTATAGTTGTACCGACTACAATATTTGCTGGAGAATTATTAGTAGTTGTTACCTGAGGTTCTTGGAGAAGCCTTGTACTTCCGTCATTGGCCAAAAGTGAAAGAATCGCAGAAACAACTGGTCGGCTGAGGGTCGCAAAGTTCATTGTCTGATCCCCTATCGTTAAATAACCAAGATCAAAGGTTGATGAAGTATCTGCGTCTAATTTCCCCACAATACTCATTTGCTCTCTCATGTCCCAATTGATGCCAATGATCTCATCATGTTTAAGTGCAGTTTCAACAAATTTCACTGCGATATTTATCTGTGCACTTTTTACATCGAGAGATTTTACCACACCTTCAATGAGTGAAAAATTATTTGGTAAGTCTGTAACCAGAAGGATATCCTTTTCACCAGGTTCAAGGTTTGTTGAGGCGGTAGATGAAAGGGCCCTTATTTTACCCCTTGTGCTCAACACTTCTTTTACAGCTTCAGATGCAATAGCACCAGATATATAATTAAGCCTGAACATCCTTGTTAAAAGCTCTCCAGGCATAACCTTTTTAGACGTCATTGGTTGAACAATTATAATATTGTCTTGTATGAACCATTCATAATTATTCACATGAAGAATAGCATCTAGTGCAGTCTCTAATGACACATCATCTAGGCTTACTGTGACTTTTCCTGAGACGTCTTCTCCCATGATCAGATTCAGATTATCCTGGGATACCAACATCCGGACAACGTTTACTAATTTTGCATCTTGAAAGCTGAGGCTTACTCTTGAAGGGGGAAGCCTTCTAGTTACAGATGCATATTTTTGTTGGGCCTTTTTAACATTATTTTTATTCCAGTTGATCTTTAAAGAATGCTTTTTGTTTCTTCCTTTGGCAGGTTCAATCTTGATACTGTATTCAGGCACTCTTGTAAAATCTAGTTTTAACGTGATTCTTTTATCTATCTCTTTCTGATTCACATTTCTTGGGACACTTAAAGAATACTGGTATAGAGGATTTTCTTCACATTTTTTTGTGAAATTACCTTTCGCCCATTCTACATTTTTAAATAATAATGTCAGGCTAGGCGGAGCAAATGTCTCATTTTTAAGATAGTCAAAATTTGCTCCACTAAATTCTAAAACAAGGGTATAAGAGTCTTGCTGGTCTGTAATGTAAATATCATTTAAAACGGGTGTTGGAGGGAAAAGATCATACTTGAATCCCTGGCCCTGAATTATATCCAGAGACAAGACAAAACAGCAAAATAGTATCTTTTGTATTTTTAATAAGTATTTCATTTATTTTTCCATTTTAAGGGTTACGCGGTATTCGTTCCTTTGTAATACCACCTGTGTCTCAGTGATACTAGTCACTGTAAAACCTCTAACACGATTCATTTTATGTACTATCTCACCATTTACAATAGCTTTATAACCATTTTCAAATTCAGTAATACCTGTTAGTTTGAACCAACTGTTATAAATGTTACTTCTATCATGAAAAATATCTTTATTCCATTCATTTATTGAAAGAGATGGAGGCTCCTTGGATCCTCCAATGGGCATATTTGATTCATTTAAAAATGGATTATTCTTCTGTTCATTGCGATTGGTCATGATATTTAATTCTGGATATATATAAGGTAAAGCTTCTGTAAATACTGCTAAGATCATTACCGCAATTGAAAATAGAATCATTTTCTCTTTAAACATCATTCTGGACCACCATAGGTCAAATATTCTAACTCTGCGATAACACCTCTTGGATCTAGACTGTCTAAGATGATTGAACAATATTGCATCCTAAGTGCTGGTGAATTATCCTGAACAGCATCAATAAAAGTTCCAATATCTAAAAAGTTTCCAGATAGATTAAAACTTAATGATTGCCTTTCAAGTACTATCTGGTCACCATCTTGACCTTGGTCAATATTGGGGAATGTATTTCTCGGATCAATTTCTAGATCATCCAGAACAATATCCATTTCATCTGCCAACAGATTCAGGTTCTGTATCTCTTTCATTAATTCATTACCAGATATCTGGTAAGCAGCCAAGGTATTCTTATTCTTAATGAAATCCTGTCGGACCTGATTCATATCATTGATCACCTCTGACCCAGCTTCTAATTGCATATCAATATCTGAAATAGCTGTTTCAAATATTTCTATATCACGCCTTACATATTTTGCATCATATATATAAATAATGAGGAGAAAGATGATCAAAATTAGATTGAGGTAATATTTCGTTTTTTGATTCATATTCATTTAGAGCAAAATTGTTATTTTATAACCAGTCATAGACTTTTTAAGCTTTTTACCTTTACTTATTTCAACTTTTTTGAACTGCCCTTTATTGATAAATGATTCATGCAATTTTTTAGAAAGTGTTGATGATTTTTCCATATTATTATTATAAAAACCATGAACTTTGACCAGTAGATCATAAAATTCTGTCCTTTCCGCAACTAGTGGTTTTTCTGATCTTTGCTTATCCACAGTTACCTTGGTAACCTGGAAATTTTCAGGAATATTCTTACTTAGATATTTCAATAATGAAACCATGTCCTCAGATATATTTTTATCATCCTTAATTAATTGTCCAAAAGTATTAGCAACCTCATTTTTATTTTCTACAATATTTTTCATTTGTTGGCGCATACTGAGAAGACTTAGTTCAGATTGTTTGATAGGTAAGCGTTCTTCAAGGGGCTTAATACTAGATCTCTGAAGAAAAGCACTTAAAGAGAAGGTCAGGATTAGGGCAAGCATGCCATTTTGAAGAATTCGATTTGGCTTGAAGTAACTGAATTCTTTTATATGCTCATTAGGTAACAAGTTAAGGCTTGAATTAGGATCCATTAAAAGCCCAAGGTTTGCTATGTAGTCAATATCGATAGAATTCTCCTTGATAGTTCCTTTACTCCTTATAATGTTGTCCGCCCTTTCCTGGACAGATTCTATAGAGCGATCAAGATCATTAAGGATCAGTTCATAGTCCACTTCTTTTTCTCTAAAGTCTGCTAGCTCTTTTTCTAAAACCTCTATCCTATCTCCATAGTTAAAAGCAAAACTCTTAAGTTCTTGGACCTCATTTTCAATTCCTTCTAATTCATTTTTTTCTTTTGTTATCCGGAGTTCTAAACTGGTACATGTATCTTCCATACGTTTTAATTTTTTGTGACTAACTTTCTCATTATCTGATATCAGGTCTTTAACGGATGATTCTTTTGTTTTTAACTGTGCGATTTGTTTTTCGATCTTTACTATTTCATCAAATAGATCTTTCGCATTTATTTTTAGTTGAGCAAGATCCATGTAGCTCTTCATTTTATGTTCCGCAATCTCCCATTTCCATTTCTGCTCCTCTGGCTCTTGTTCTTGCTCATAAAAAGAATTTTCAAGAGCTTTTTTCATATCATCATTTATCTTTGAGAGTTGTTGTCCTATCATTGCTGCTTCGACTCTTTTTTCTTTTAATTCATGCTTCATCTCATCGAGTGAATTATTGAGTTCGTCCTTATCTTTGGACCTAAGATCAACAAGAGTAAAAAGGTTGGCTATTCTTTCATTTAACATGATCTTACTCTCGGGATATAATTCTTTTATATTTGATATTCCATCAAGCGATGTCCTATGGTCGGAAGAGATCTTTTCAAGGTGTTCTTTATTATTTCTTATAAGTGTTTCTATCCTTGAAAGATCTGTGTGGAAGTATTCAAGATCACTTTCAATTAAGCTAATTGAACTTTCTAAGCCAGATTCTTCATTCCGCATTTTATCGATCAAAATATTTAATTCTTTTATACTTAATTCTGAACGCTCTATGCTTATGTTAACATCTTTTTCTATCTGACCTAGATAACGAAGCTGTTCTTTTCTATTTGACCTCTTCTTAGAACTCATTGAATTCTTCTGAGAACTATTGATCGATTTAGGTATAAGGCTAGGTACCAGAATCTTCTTCTTTAATTCTTTAACGATAGTATTTGATCTATTGAAATCTTTATCAATATTTTCTTTTTGAGAGATCAATTCATCTTTCTGTTGATCTAAAGAAAGAAGATGCTCCTGCAGGCTAGAAAATTCTTTTCTATTTGTACCTATTTGTTTTTCAAGGACATCCTCTTTCACCTTGAATTGATCTTCTTTGATACCAATTGACTGTTGGGCCTTGTCATGTTTTTTAAAAGCTTGTTCGAGTCTAGATTCAGAAGACCTTTGATTCTTTTCTAGCTTTTCCAATTCTTTTTCAAGTGACTTTATCTGCTCTTTACTTTTCTCTATTTCAGAGAAAAATGATAACATTTTTTCCTCGATCCCATTGATCTTTAATATTAAATCCTCATTACGTAGGGCATCCTCAACTACAAAAAGAGCATCATTCATTTCATCTTTTAATTTTGTCTGTTTACCAGAGATCATAATTAGTCTTTTTTCTGTCCGTTTATCGATATCTGAACGCGCTCTTTTTTCTTTTTCTGGAGAGTTTTTAATCTCAGAATCGATCTCAGAAAGTTTTGTATAAGTTTCTTTCTTTAATTTTTTGAGCTCATTTTCTTTTAAGATAAGCAGTTCGTTTTTCTCATCTAGTTTGTTAACGGAAGATCTTATCATAGACTCTAGTTTTGAGACTTTTTCCTTTCCACTACGGATCTTTTTTAGGATAATATTTTTTCGTCCACCGTAAGGTTTCAACTTTGTAAGGATATCCCTGTGGTTTTTTCTATATCGTATCATGAAAGCATCATAACGTTTTAGAAATCGATCATATACTTGCTCTTCCTTTTTAATCTCTTCTTGATCAAGTGCAATACTTTCTTCTGACATTCTTTCCGCGATCTGGTCTGCGTCTCCATCATTACGAAATCGGTTGAGGCCATCTTTAATGAATAGTTTATAAGAATCGGTTCTTTTCCTTTCAATAGCCTTATTAAGTGAATTTACCCGTTCGTCTTTATTTTCAGTTTCTACTGCTAATAATCTATCCCACTCAAATTTTTTACCTTCTAGTAATTCAAGCCTCTCTTGTGTCCTTCGACCTTGCTTGAGATCTCTTTCCCAGCCATTGATCTGTTTCATTAGATCAGCTATTAGAGGCATTTTCTTTTTTTTCATCGCACTAAGTGAAGATTTTGCCCTGTCTCTTTGATCAGACGCTTTTGCTTTATCTTTAGTAACCTTTTGGAGATCTTTTTGTAATGATTTTGATCTATTTCTTAGATTGGTTAATTCTTTTTTGAAAAATGTTCCAATAGTTATAGTCTTGGTCTTTTCAGCTTCAGCAAGTTTTGTACTTTTTTCAACCTCTAGTTGTTTTAATCTTTTTTCAAATTCTTTTTTTATTTTTATTTTTTCTTTTTGAGCTGATTCCACTATTGGTATCTTTTTTTGATTTAGTTCTTCTATTTCTTTTTTGCTCGATATACATTGTTTTTCTAATTGATCAATATAGGTTAACGCGTTCTTAATTTTTTGGTCAGTTAACTTTCCTTTTTCTATATCCTCATCTATTGCATTATTCAATTCTGATTCTTTTTGTCCAAGTAATTCAATTTCATCATTTAGATTTTTCATTTCCTTTTCGAATGAATGATTTAGCTCTGCATGCCCTATTTCCAGGTCTTCATGATCTGTGTTGCATGTATCAATCGCTCTATTAATGATTGTCATCTTCTGTGTTAATTCTTCTAGATCTTTTTTATTTGTCTTTTTTTGTGGTCTTAGCTCTTTTAAAAGAATATTATGATGATCTAGATCTTGGATCATGTCAATGGTATCTCTTACATAATGTAGAACTTCTACTTTTTCTTGTCGGCTATCTTCTTTTTGCAGCAGGTCGTTTTGATTAACATTTATTTCTTTTTTCAAAGCCGTTAGTGATTTTTTATCCTCTCGAATTTTTCTTTTAGATTTTCTGATCTGGGTTTTAATCAAATGATCTTTATTCTTTAGATCTTGCTGCGATTCATTGATCTTTATTATTGACCCGGTTAGGTTTTTCAAATGAATCAATTTATCTGGGGCATCTAAGACCAGATCAAGGATCTTCAATAATTTTTCCCTTATTTCCACTCCATCATTTCCATCTATCGTCTCATTGGTAATTACATCAAGATCACCAGATACAGTTGCTTTAAAGGATTCATTTATTTCATCAATACGTTTAGTGTTCTGAGTCAACAAATAGCCAGATTTTTGCAAGGTATTTAGATCATCTTTTGATAGATGTTCTATAGACCTAAGGTGCTCTAAGAAAGAACGCTTAAAAGCATTTGCTGTATTTTGTATTGAATCATTTAGATATTCAAATATTGATATTTCATCTTGGCCATTATCAAGTCGAATACTAATATGCTGGACTGATTCTTCAAGTTTAATTATTTTAGATTCAAGATCATCGATCGCATCTTCTAAACGATCTTTATCTTCAGAAAACTTTGCACGAGATCGAGCAGCGTGCTTGATGTTGGTCTCATATCGATTGTCTTTTTTCTCATTTTCTTTTTTCTGTTTTGTTTGATCTGATTCATACTCTATTTCAGAAATTCGTTTTGTAATGCTCTCATGTTCATTATAACTATCAACCAATATTTGGCTCTGATCATCAAGCTGAACAATAATAGAATCCAGATCCGTTCTGAGGACCTCTTGTGAGTCAGTATATTCGTCTTTCAACCCTTTAAATTCTTTCGATGCGCTAATAAGCTTTATGTTTGCTGCTTCAAGAGATTTAAGCTTAGAATCTTTTTCTATTTCTAATCTCGCTATTCTATACTTTGCGCTCTCTGGACTCTTCGCTGATTCTATAGCCTTTTTGTGATCATGTATTCTTTTTTTGATAGAACTTAATTGGGACGCCGTATTTTTTTGTTTCTTGAAAAGTGTCTCTTCCTTATTCCAATTTAGAAAACCACTCTTTGACCTCTCTATATTTTTTATATGCTCTGTACAATAATCAGATAGATTGCTTACCGGTATGCGAAGGGCATCATTTAATGATTTATCTAAATTTTTTATATGGCTTCCAGGACCACTAATATAAACCTGATCAATAGGCTGTATAGAGAAACCATCATGAGTAAGAACATTTTCAAAGAAGTATATTGCTTCCTTTATATCTTCTGTGAAACTCAGAGCAAGGTGCTCAAGGATAGATTGCGCTTTTTTAAATGGAAATCCATCTTGGATATTCGTATCTGTTGTTTCTGCACCAATTCCATAATAAGAAAGGAAATGCATCGCATTGCTTTCAGCATCTGCTTCCCCATTATTTGATAGGGATATTTCTTTCAGTGTATTTGAAAAATAGTAAAGACCCTTATTGAACTCTCTAGATTCAAACAATTGATCACCCATTGTAAATACTGTATGTGTTTTTGTCCTATCTATATATATAAGGAGTGAATAATCATTCTTAGAATCAAGATTATAATATTTATATATATTATTTAGAATATTTGGAATAGAGGTGTTGTACCGGGGTTGTAGCCCTGCCTCTTTTAAGTAGGAATAGTCTTTTTCTATCTGTGGCTTCTTTGTTGAGAAACATACTGTAGCATTTTTCCCCTGACTGTCATGCCTTGTATAATTAATAATACAATTTTCTTGATCAACCTTATAAGAATTATTTAGTATGTGGTTTAAATCATATTCAAATAATCGTTCGTTCTTCCCCTTAGCGTTAACATATGTCATTTCGCACTGATAATTATCAGAATGAATGGCAAGGTAGATTTTTTTTCGGTTCTTTTCTTCAATAAATTGATTAAAAACATTGGCAATTAATTCAGGCAATGTATTGATGGTGTTTTCTTTAACCCTTAGAGGTAGCCTATAATTATTGATCCTTTGAATTTCAAATCCTTTTGATTGTAGCTTGCAAAACAGGAATGTGACATTGTTTCCTGTATGAACAAAAGTCATCGCGTCTTTTACACCATTAAGTCCTAAAAGAAAATTTTTATACTTTATAGACTTCCTTTTATTTGTTATCCTTTTAATTTTGGTCGTTTCAACTTTGTTACGGTTTGTAAGGTTGCTATTTTCAAATCTTCTATCTAAAAGTTCTCTCCTACTAATAGTGTTTCTTTGATCTTTAATATATCTTCTTTCTTTTTGGGTGCGTTTGTCATCGCCTTTAAATTTTGATTTATTATTATTACGTCTGTTTGATGATAGTCTTCGTTTTTGATTTCTTCTTCCATTGACCCTTCTACGCTCACTGATCTTTCTATTGACTTTTCTTTTAATTTCTTTCTTAGCCTTTTCTTCGTTATCAGAATTATCAACATTTTCGTTTTCATGATCTGTTTTCGGTGGTTGGCTTTTCCCTTCCCTAATTTGAAATTCTTTGGCTGATGGTATAAAGGATTTTTGTTCTATACCTTTGATAACCTGTGTATCAGCAACTAATAGAATATCGTTTGCTAATAAATTTTTGATATGATAATAGATTTTTTCTTTTGGGAATGAGATGGTTTTGGCGATCTCAGATGCAGTTTTAGGTTTGTCTGAAAAGGACCCGAGGATTTGTTTTGTAAATGGTTTGTTTAATAATTTGATCTTCTTAGGATCATTAATTATAAGAATATCTTTTTGTAATTGAGTCATGCTAATGGATAATCCTATATGCAGTGATAGGACTAGGGCATCCTAGAAATAGGCATAGGTCTACAGACCAGAATATAATTTGATTCCACATCATTGATTACCTCGGAAAAAGTAATTTCCTAAATTTATTCCTTAAGAAGTATTATTTACAAGTAATGTTTATTTTTACAACGATGTATATAAATATTATTAAAAATCAATTTGTATTGTAATTCTAATATTATTCGGTTGTATGAATTATATAATTAACGCTCTGTATTTAAGCTTTGTAATATTTTATTTTTATAATGTAAAATCAAAATTTAAAGTCTGTAAATACAATATTAATTCCATTTAAAATTTTATAAAATAATTATTTTCACGACGGGGATAATTGATTTATTGGATAATCTATTAATTATAAATTTTAATTACGTATATAAATTTTAGCAAAGTTGTTTTTAATGAAAATTAAATAAAATAAATTTACAATGTTTAATTCGGTCCAGTATAGTAGGTGTAAATATGTTTTTAAAATTCAAAATAATTTATTTATAAATAAATTAACTAATATTTGTAAATAATATTACAACTTGCTTTCCAAAGTTTCATTTTCTTCCAGTAGTTTTAAATATTCTGACTCTACTGTATTTATTTTTTCTAAGTTTTTATTTAAAAGTTCGTGATCACTTTTATTATCTGGGTCAATTAATATTTTTTCGCAATCCGATATTATGGTTTCGATTTGTGATGTTCTTTTTTTGATCCAAGCTAGTCTGTTCTTTATCTTCTTTCTTTCAGAATAGTTACTTTTCTTTTTCTTCTTTTCAATTTTTTTACCATTCACCTGCTGACTATTTTTTTCATTATTCTTTTTCCACTCATAATACTCATAATTCCCATCATATGTTTTAACACCACCATTACCGACCTCACATGTGCTATTTGTTACAATATTTAAAAAGTGTCTATCATGTGATATACAGACTATAGCTCCAGAGTAATTACTCAATGCTTTTTCAACTATATTCCTACTTACCATATCTAAATGGTTTGTAGGTTCATCTAGTAAAACTAAATGAGATGGAGATAGTAGCATTCGTGCTAAAGCTAACCTTGCCTTTTCACCACCTGATAATACCTTAACATATTTTTCTATTTCATCCCCTGAAAACATAAAGCTTCCTAAATATGTTCTTACCTCTGTTTCTCCCCATCCCCCAGAGTCCTTACTTAAAGAATCAAATACAGTTTCCTCTGGCTCCAGTACTTCTAACTGATGCTGTGCATAGTACGCTATCTTTATATCATTTCCATACCTGACTTCACCCTGGGTTACTTTTTCAACCCCTGCTAAAATTTTCAACAATGTCGACTTACCAGCACCATTATAACCGACCAGTCCGATCTTTTGACCTCTCTCCACATCAAAGTCAAGGTCATCAAATACTCTGTTATTACCATATTCTTTTTTAACATTAATACAACTTGCAACTTTTAGAGGCGATCTATTAGGCTGTGGTATCATAAGATTCATTACTGTCCTATCTATGGTCGGTTCCTCAATTAAATTCATTTTATCTAATTGCTTAACCCTGCTCTGAACTTGCGTTGCCTTCGTATTTTTATACCTAAACCGTTCTATGAATCTTTCCGTATCTTTTATTTGTTTTTGTTGGTTCTTGTATGCGCCCCGCTGCTGCTCTATTCTTATATGTTTTTCCTTTACATAATCAGAATAATTCCCATGATATATATTTACTTTTTTAAGGTCTATTTCAATGATATGGTTTACTGATCGGTCAAGAAAGGCACGGTCATGGCTTATAACCATCATAGCGCCCTTCCATTCTGTTAAAAAATCTTCGAGCCAAATTGTAGCTTCTAGGTCTAAATGATTTGTTGGTTCATCTAAAAAAATTATATCTGGCTCCTGCAAAAGAATAGTGGCTAGGGCTACCCGCATTCTCCACCCACCAGAAAAGGATTCCATCGGCTCATGGAATTGTAAATCTCTAAACCCAAGTCCACCTAATATCTTTTTTGCATTCTTCTCTAATGTCCAGCCACCAATTGCCTCATACTTATTCTGGGCCTCACCTAACTTATTGATCAAAGAATTGTTATTAGGGTCATCTTTAACTGCATTTGATAAACTCATCATCAACTTTTCAGTCTCTGCAGCTTCAGGATAAGAAGCTAAAACCTCTTCAATTATAGAACGGCCTGTTCCAGTAATGATCTCCTGTTCTAAATATCCGATAGTCAGGCTCTTTTCTTTTTGAATGTTTCCGGAATCTTGATCTTCCTCTCCAAACATTAACCTGAACAGAGTTGTCTTACCTGAACCATTCTGCCCAACTAGACCAATTCTCATACCTCTTTTAATATATAGATTTACATTGGAAAATAAGAGACCGTTAGGATATGACTTAGAAACGCTTTCTAGCTGGATCATTGTAGGTTCCTAAAAAGCTGTAGTAAAAATTATATATATCATCATCTATAATTCCCCCATTACAAATTCGCCTCTGTTTTCAATAAGTCTTACAGAATGTATCTTGTTGACAAGGCCTGGGGAATTATCTATCTCTACTTTTATATAATTATCTGTGTGTCCTACCAGTTTACCGTTTCTAATGTTCTCAAATAAAACTTCACGGTGGGTATTAATAAAATGATCATAAAAATACCTACGTTTTTTTTGTGATAGAATGTGCAGCATTTTACTTCGTTCAGCCCGTATTCTTTTTGATATGACCTCATTTATATTTTTAGCTGGAGTGCCTGGTCTTTCTGAATAAGTGAATACGTGTAAATAAGAAATATCAATATCATTAATAAAGTTATATGTTTCTAAAAAATCTTCATCAG
>CACEUX010000029.1 GCA_902562835.1 uncultured Fidelibacterota bacterium | reverse complement strand
ATGCTGAACAAGTCTATGGAAATGCAGTACGTATTATTGATAAGGCTGTAAGCAAGAATCTTATTCATAAGAATACAGGTGCCAGACGTAAGTCTCAAATCACTCGTCATTTGAACTCTTTAAGTTAAATCTTAAATCTTTACCCCTCTGACACCTGATAATTAGGTGCTTCTTTTACAATTCTTACCTC
Source organism: uncultured Fidelibacterota bacterium (assembly GCA_902562835.1). Taxonomy (GTDB): domain Bacteria; phylum Fidelibacterota; class Marinisomatia; order Marinisomatales; family UBA1611; genus CACEUX01. The sequence goes on along the minus strand of CACEUX010000029.1, from coordinate 17,321 downwards.
GTGAGGATGGTTTTCCTTAAGCGCTGCCGAGGTAACCTGAATCAGGTTTGAATTGAGTCCGAATTCTTCTATGCTACTACATCCACAATACCCCATGGAAGATCTTATACCACCAATCAATTGATGTATTGTGTTGCGTACTGGTCCTCTGTATGGAACCATACCTTCTATCCCTTCTGGAACCAATTTTGTTGCTTCTGCACCTTCCTGGAAATATCGGTCTCCACTTCCTTTCTCCATAGCTCCCATTGATCCCATTCCTCTGTATGATTTATATTGACGGCCTTCATACAAGATCGTTTCACCAGGACTTTCATCCATACCTGCCAATAAGCTACCTAACATAACAGATTCTGCTCCTGCCGCAATTGCTTTGGCAAGATCTCCACTATAGCGAAGCCCTCCATCTGCAATTACAGGAATATTATTTTTTCGGGCAACATCAACAGAATCCATTATGGCGGTTAATTGTGGCACTCCCACTCCAGCAATCACTCTTGTTGTGCAGCTGGCTCCTGCACCAATACCAACTTTCACACAATCCACACCTGCATCTATCATTGCCTGCGTTCCGTCCCCAGTAGCAACATTACCAGCTATTAAGGATATATCAGGATGCGAATTTTTAATTTTATCAATTGAGTCTAATACGCCTCTCGAATGACCATGTGCAGTGTCAATTACTATCACATCAACATCCACGCTTGCAAGCTGTGCCGCTCTTTCAAAGGCATCACCTGAGACTCCAATTGCAGCTCCAACTCTAAGGCGGCCATTTTTATCTTTGCATGCATTAGGGTAGTCTTCATTTTTTTGAATATCTTTTACGGTAATTAATCCTGTCAAATTATGATCTTTGTCTACAACCAGTAATTTTTCGATTCTGTGCTCTTGGAGGATATCTTTCGCTTTTTCTAAAGATGTGCCCACAGGAACTGAAACTAAGTTCTCTGATGTCATACACTCTGAAACTTTAAGGCTATCATTAATCTCAAAACGGATATCTCGGTTTGTGAGAATACCTACCAAACGATCATTTTTTACTACAGGCAGACCACTTATTTTGTACTCAGACATAATCTTTTTTGCATCTTTGATCGTTGATGACTCATCAATAGTTATTGGATTTAAAATCATACCGCTCTCAGAACGTTTGACTCGATCTACCATAGTTTCCTGGTCTTCAATCGATAGATTTTTATGAATCACCCCCACTCCACCGGTTCTTGCAAGAGCAATGGCCATTTCACTCTCCGTTACTGTATCCATAGCTGCACTTAAGATTGGAATATTAAGTTCGATTGTATTTGTCAATCGTGTTCTTAGGTTAACATCTCGTGGTAAAACAATTGACTCCTGAGGGACTAATAAAACATCATCAAAGGTAAATCCCTGTTTAAATGGTGGACGATTACTCATACTCTACTCCAGAGTTATATATTTTGAAACAATTTGTAGTAAATGACCAGACAGTATCGAATCTGAAACCTTTTTAATCTCAGAGGACATTGGTCTATCCCCAGCATTAAATGAACAATTCTCATTTAGAAAGGCTATGATCGGGGCCGTCCCTTTTCCGGGTTTTAGATTATTTGATATAATATTATTTGCTGCACCTGCAACAATAAATTCAATCGCTAGAATACTACTTAGATTATTTTGTATTTTGAGAAGTTTAAACCCTGCCCAAGGTGCCATACTAACCTGATCTTCCTGCCCACCAGAGGTGGGTAGTGAATCAATGCTGGCAGGATGTGCTAGTGTTTTATTTTCTGAGGCAAGTGCAGTAGCAGTAACATGGACTATCATATACCCAGATTCTATTCCTGGATCAGATGCAACAAAAGGTGGAATACTATCTCCAACTCCTTTCATAAAATAGTGAGTCCTACGCTCTGAAATAGCTCCAAGTTCTGAAAATGCTATCCCAATTGTATCCATTGCCTGTGCTAAATGCTCTGCATGGAAGTGACCAGAACTTACAATATTTCCTTTATCCATGATCAAAGGATTATCGCTGACGCTATTAATTTCGTTATTCACTATCATTGCTGAATTCATGAAGGAATCCCTACAGGCGCCATGAATATGGGGTATACAGCGAAAACTATAGGGATCTTGAACTCTACCACAGTTATCATGCGAACGTACTACCTCGCTTCCATTTAAAGCTTTATAGACGTTTTTTGCAGATGAGATCTGGCCTGGGTGTTTTTTAATAGTATGAATTTCAGATCTAAAGACCTTGCGACTTGAAAAACTATTTTCTACTGAAAGCGCGCCTGCTAAATCCGCAGTTCTTATTAATATTTCGCCATCTAAACAAGCCTTAATAGCTAACGCTGTAGATACTTGTGTACCATTAATAAGACTAAGACCTTCCTTGGGACCAAGGACCAAGGGTTTCACATTTGCTTTTTTCAGTGCTGTTCTTGTATCATATTTTTTCCCTTTATAGAAAACCTTACCCTCACCGATAAGTGAAAGGGCCATGTGACCTAATGGTGCAAGATCACCACTTGCGCCTACTGATCCTTTTTCAGGGATCAGTGGAAGAATATCCTTATTAATAAATTGAATTATCTTATTAGCTAAAGCTAACCGAACGCCACTATATCCATGCGCGAAAGTGAGTAATTTTAAGAACAAGACTGAACGTACGATACCCAGATCTAGGGGCTCACCAGTTCCGGCTGCGTGACTTCTAATAAGATTTATCTGTAATTGCTTCTGATCTTCTGGTAAAATGGCAATATGACTCAAATTTCCAAAACCAGTATTCACCCCGTATATGGTTTCTTCTTTTTTTAGGATCGAGTTTAGTCTTGCATTTGATCTGCTGATATTTGATGAGGCTTCCTTAGTGAGAGTAACACGCACTGGTCCATTGAAAAATGACCTAAAATCTCGGTAGGTTATGTTTTTTGTTGAAACACGTAGGGTTTCCATCGATGAATTTAGAGACCTATATCATTTTATTCAAAAGATAGATATTGATTATTGTATAGAATGAACCTCTGAAAAAGGTACCATTTCGACAGGTAAAGATCCACTAAGAATAGATCCGTATCTTTTTATTACAATTCTGTTATCCAAGCAGATAAATTTTCCGGCATCATAACTTGTACGTATTAATCGTCCAAATCCCTGCCTAAACCTGATCGCAGTTTCAGGTAAACTGTAGTCCATGAAACTATTACCACCCATTTTATTGATCAGCTCAGAATAAGATCTAACAAGTGGTTCACTCGGCACATCAAATGGTAATTTCACTAAAATAAGTATTTCTAATAGATCTCCAGGAAGATCCACTCCCTCCCAAAAGCTATTTGTACCAAATAATATCCCATTTGATTGTTGATGCATACCTTTAATGATAGATGGCCTGGAAGCTCCTCGCACTTGAGCAAAAAGTGGGAGGTCTCTCCCGACTGGCTTAGCTTGTAAATACTTTGCTGTATCTGTTAAAGTTTTAATTGAGGTGAATAAGACCATAATCCTTTTATTAAACTGTTTATGAAGATAATATACCATATCGCCAACTCCTTCAGGATTATTTGATAATTCTCTAGTACCTGCATATTGATAGTAACCAACTTGCTCATTATATATGAATGGGCTTAAATATTCTTTAGTTCTAACATTTCCGATGCTATCTAGACCGATTCTTCGCAAGAAGTAGTCGAACGAATTATTCACCTTCAATGTAGCTGATGTCAATACGCAGCTTCCTATTTTTTCAAAAAATGTCCTATTCAATGTATCAGAAACATCTATCATAGAGGCAAAAAGCGACAAGATTAACTTCTCCTTACTCTTCCTAGGGAATCTATACTCTCCCTGCATCCAATAAACCCATTCTGGATCTTGATTCTCTGTCAAAGTAATCAACACTGTAGACAGACCTGTCATAGTTTCTATACCGCGATCCATCGCTGCATGCAGTATTGGGTAATCAGTTCGAGCTGTATCCATTTCAAGAACCATTTTTTTAATTCTAGTCAAAACAGATAAGATATTTTCAAGTCCAAATTTCATATTCTTAAGATCATTTTGAACCGCAGAATATGTTTTGGTTATATTCCCTAGTATAGGCTGATCCTGGTACGAATTATTTGGCGAAAATCTTTCTTGATTATCATTTGTCAATCCATCCATTAGATCCTTAAGAAAATATTTGGTCTCATCTACAGCTTTTTTTAGAAGCTCCCTTTGCTCACCAACCTCAGAGTTAATATCATTAATAGACTGAAGTATATTGTTCCAGCGTGCAGAACGTGGGAATGATGGGTCGACGGTCTGCAGTAGGTAGGTGACCTGCTTTTCGCTCCATTCTACCTTGAATTGATCGTAAGCAGATTTTACTAAGTTATGAGCTTCATCAATGATCACAGAACTAAAATCTGGAAGTAATCCAGGCTGTAAAATATTTGTCATCAATAGTGAATGATTTATAACAATTACATGAGCTTGGAATATTGATCTTTTTAGCTTCCCATAATAACATCCATTATACCGATTACATATCTCACCACTACAGAAGCCAGAATCACTACAAATAATAGACTTTAACCATGCTCTTCGGGCATTGAAGAATCCAGAACATTCACCCAAGTCTCCAGTCTTGGTCCAGTACATCCAAAATAAAATGGGTATCAACGCCTCAAGGTCAACTTCGTCTAGTGTTTTAGCGTCAGATGTCAACCAATTAAATCTTGTCTTACAAAGATAGTTTTTTCTTCCTTTTAAAAGCACTGCCTTTAAGGGCACATCCAATGCTTTCGCTAACAAGGGAAGGTCTTTATGAAATAATTGATCCTGGAGATGTTTTGTATTGCAAGCGATAATAGTAGGACCCATTTCATCAAAGTTAAAAGACCTTCGAACAGCACCAAACAGATAAGCCATTGACTTACCAAGACCTGTTCCTGCCTCTATCACGCCAATACTGTCATCCTCATTTATAATATCATCGACCATTTTTGCATACTTCTCTTGATTAGATCTATATTCAAAATTTGGATGGGCATCATTTAATAGACCATCAACGCCAAATACATCTTCTGCAGTGATCTCTGAAATATTCCTAGTTCCTTCACAAGTTAAGGTATTTGGGCTAGAGCCAGGCCTACTTTTAAACTTATTGATTCCAGTTTTGACGTCACCCATTTTTGTTAATTCGTTGCCTAAGCTTATATATAACTGCTGATTGGGTACGCTAGAGCCTTTGAGCATAGCATTGACTTTAGATATGACATTGAGTGGGTACCCTGATAACTCATCGATCAATTCAAGAAAAATATATCCTGTGTTTTCTGTATCATTCTCTGCACGATGTGCACCCTTAGAAGACAATCCATAATATTCAGATAATGCACCTAAATTAAAAACGGGTTGTTCAAATAATAAACTGCGCGCAAGCTGAAGAGTATCATACTTTGTATTATTGACCTCTTCTCTACCCAACCGTTTACAAAGCTGCGAAAGGAACTTTTCATCAAAATGTATATTATGGGCCACAAGTGGATCACCTGTAATAAAATCTAGAAGATCATCAATGATTGTCTCTTCTGTTGGAGCATTACGCACCATTGAGTCAGAAATACCTGTGATCTCAGTAATTAATGCGGGAATATTTTTTTCTGGGTTTACGAGAGTGACAAACCGATCGGTGATAACGCCATGTTCGAACCTTATAGCAGCAATTTCTATGATTCTATCTTCATAATGATCTAGACCGGTGGTTTCAAAATCAAATGCTATAAAACGAGATAGATCAAGTTTGTTTAGTAGATCTTTTCTTTCCAAAGCAGATTGTTCAGGATAATAGTATTTTTAGGTAGAACATTGGGCTAGAGAGTTCATCTTTGGGTATTTCATGAGAGAGCATCCCCGAAATTATTGATTGGACCTCTTCATTGCGCGCCGCGCGATTAATCACAAAATTTAATAAAAAGCTGGACCTGGCAAGACTCTGAAGTTTTGTACTTGTTCTGAGCTCTCCGCCAATATCATCCCAAAGCAATTGGTCATACTCACTAAAAGATCTTTCTGAATAATCCTTATGATTCTTTGCTTTCGACGCTACCTGCATGGCATGTTTTGCTGCAACCATTGCATTGCCTATACCCTCTCCAGTAAAAGGGTCAACAAGACCAGCAGCGTCCCCTAAAAGCATAAATCCATTTCCATGGTTCTTTCTCTGGATCCTACCTAAAGGCAAATTCCAACCAACAGGCTTTTCAAGTGGACGTGCATTCCCAAAACGAGATCTAAAATAATCTGATTGTACAATTTCATCCATAATCTGCCTAAGAGTTCTATCTTCTTTTTTTGCATCATTCTTGCTTAATCCAATACCTATATTTGCTTTATCATTACCAGCGGGAAATAGCCAAAAATATCCAGGTTTTACCTCACTGACATAATGTAGCTCTATTTGGTTGGATAATCCTTCGACACCTTCATAATAACACCGGATCGCTACAGCTGTATTTTCCATATCCATTTCATACAAACCCAGTTTCCTAGCTATGATCGAGTTCGCTCCGTCACAGCCCATAATGATAGGAGCATTTAATATTTCTTCCTTACCTTCAATATTGGTGCCCTTAACTCCTGAAATATTATCATTCTCATAAATTATATCATTTACCGTAAACCCTTGACGAGTTTCAGTAAGCTCATCAGCTTTTTTAAATAGAAAATTATCAAATATCTTTCTTGGAACAACATAACCCTTTGTTATGAAGTCATTATTCTTATTTCCTTTTAGATGTACATCAAACTGGCTGTGGGAAGGGCTACCAAATGTGATCCGATTAATTTCAGACCCTTCTAATTCTTCAACACCCTCAAGTAGATTCAATTCTCTCATCAGTCTTACACTTTTTCCAGAGAGAGCGTCTCCACATATCTTATCTCTAGGGAAAACAGCCTTATCAAGTAAGATACAATTTAATCCTAATCTATGAGCATATAGTGCGGCAGTCGAACCAGCAGGCCCGGCACCAACAATGATCACATCATACATATTATTCTTCTTCTAAAAAGTCTACACCAAAAGATGGATATACGATACCATATCTTAGATAATTAACAGTCCGTAGTAATACAAATAAAGCTACAAGTGGTATTAGAAACCATGGTGCCCTAACACATATGAACATCGCAAAAATAAAAAGGGGATAAAATCTAGCCCTTTGAAGATGTCTAACATGACTTGGCCAAATGAACGCAATGGCAGAAAATGGCGTAGCTACTGCACCAGCAGTGCTGATAACTGGATCTTTAAAGTATATACCCAATAACACCGCTAAAACCATGAGTACTACAGATGCAGAAAAATATTCAGACTTATTATCCCACTGAAGATCTTCCCAGACGCCCTTTTCCTTATCTAACTCAATTGTGAACTGAAAAACCAGCAGACATGATAAAAACGCTAAAAGATAAGGTAGCAAACCAATGAAACCAAAAATATATGAGAAATCGAAAACTGGATATAAATCTGATTGATAAAAGGGGGTATAATAGCCAAACAAAAGTAATGAAGTGGCTGTAAATGAATTGACGCCAAGTTCTTTATTATTTAATCTTTTTGATCCTGCGGTCCATATTTTCTTTGGTTTCAAATAGATAAAAAAAATGATTGAAACGAACATAAGTTTCAGCAGACCTATTAACCAGCCATCCCACTCCCAGTAGACATATCTATCGTTCCAATCCATTGAAACTACCGTTCCAGCAACTGTCAAGGTCCATATTGTAAATAGCTGCATCCAGCCCTGTGCATCTATTTTTTCTCCAAAAGCAGAAAATTGAGGATGCCATTTGCCATAAAATCTAGAGTTGGTAGGTAATATACGTTCCAAGAGCATTATACTAACCTATAATAGCATTTCCTGTCACCTTAGCAATGATCTCATTTAAAATGATAAAGCCCACAACTATTGCGGCTGTACCACATAAAACAGATACTAAGGATGCATCTTTCTCTTTACCAATAATAGTTTGTCCAATCTCATTAATAAATGATGGGACTGTCCACTTCATTAGGATAAAAATAGCAGTGAACATCCCGCCAATCGGTAACATGTATTTAGATGATAGATTATCCATGACATCAAAAAAGGTTTCACCAAAAAAGTGATGGAATGTACCTCCAAAGTATCCAGTTATATTGACTCCCCCTCCTAAAGAAAGAGAGCAAAAGACACCAACAATAGTTATGACCACTCCAAATTGGATCGTGGCTTTTTTTCTAGACCAACCCTTTTGATCGATGAAATATGCTGTAACGACCTCAAGAATAGAAATAGCAGATGTTAGCGCAGCCATGAAAAGTAGAGAAAAGAAAAGAGTACCCCATATAGAGCCATATGCCAATTGAGGAAATACAGAAGGTAAAATAAAAAATATTAGCCCCGCTCCACCTGCAGGATCCGCGCCAAGGGCAAATACAGTTGTAAAGATAGCTACACCAGCTAACATTGCTATCGCAGTATCTAATGCAAGGACCCAGAGTGCTGAATTTAGAAGGTTTTGTTCACGATTGAGATAACTACCGTAAGTGATCATGGTCCCCATTCCAAGACTGAGCGTAAAAAATGAATGACCTAGAGCAAGGACAATAGCGGAAGCATTGAGATCCTCAAACCTTGGCAGAAAGAGAAACTTTAAACCATCAATTCCTCCTTCAAGCGTTAATCCACGAACTGCCAATACTACCAAAAGTATGATAATAATAGGCATCATGATCTTTGACCAGCTCTCTATTCCATCTTTCACTCCATTAACAATGACATAAACGCAAAGAGCCATAAATAAAACCTGAAATAATATAGGCGACCATGTAGATCCAGTGAATGTTACAAATAAACTTTTTGCTGCTTCAGGATCATTACTCAAAGAATCAAATCCACCCGTTAATGACACGAATATGTACTTCAGGATCCAACCTCCGACAACACCATAAAACGACAGAATGACAAATGCAGATGCTACTCCTAAGAACCCAACCCATTTCCAGTTTGTCTTGGGGGCTAATTTTTCAAAAGCACCAACTGGACTTAACTGGGTGCTTCTACCGATCGCTAACTCGGCAACAACGATAGTGAGCCCGACAACTAGGATGCATAGTAAGTAAACCAAAGTAAATGCTGCTCCACCATTTTGGCCAGCCATATGGGGAAATTTCCATATGTTACCTATACCAACCGCTGAACCAGATGCGGCCAATATAAAACCAAGTTTTGATCCCCATTGTTCTCTATTCTGCATATTTTATCTCTTTGTTATTTTCTTTATTGATCGGTTCATCCATAAGTTCGTTGAACGAATATAAGTGTGAATCAACGACCGCATCTATCATTGCATAAAAATAGATAATTCCTATCCACCAAGCATACTTATTCCTCTTTTCCATGTACCTGTGCCTGCTTAATGGGTAATTATTCTGGTCGTATCTTTTATACTTATTAGCATTATCTTGCCACGATATATATGAAGACACCTCTAATCCTATTACTAAAGCAGACTTAATCCATTTACCATTATATATTTGCCCCATTCCCGGGATTAATGAAAAGACAAATGCTTTTTTTGGATCTTTTTGCTTTAATTCTTCTGAATCTTCTCCCGCAGCAACAGATATCAGTAAAGTAATTATTAGAAAACGAGACACCAGATCTAAATTACCTAGAGGCAATGCAATCAATTTCAATTAATGCTCCAAGAGGAAGCTCTGAAACCTCAACTGTTGTCCTTGCGGGATATTCATTATCCCCAAAGAATTCCTTAAAGGTATCATTCACGATGGAAAAATCATCGAGGTCTTTTAAGAATACATTCAATTTGATAATGGATGTCTTGTCTAAACCACTTTCAGATAGGATTGCATAAATATTTTTTAATACACGGATTGCCTGATCCTCTATACCACCTTCCACCATCTTACTTGTTTCAGGATCAATACCTATCTGGCCACTTGTAAATAGAATTCCATTCGACTCAACCGCTTGACTATAGGTACCAATTGCGGCAGGTGCTTTATTTGTATTAATAATATTTTTCATCTGCACTAAAAACTGTTTTCAAGACAGATACAAGGTAGACCAACATCTTCATTAAGTTCTCGATAGGCATTGTTATCAAATTTCCTCAAGAAGAATTCACCAACAGCAGCGACGGTGGATTCAAATAAATGCCCACCAAGGGTATTCATTTCATGATTGGATAGTACGACGTGGGCATGTAAAAATGGAGCCCCATCTTTTAATGTGACATTCCCTTCAAAACTGACTAACTCATGTACATCATTATATTGTTTTTTCAGGTACTCTTTTGCAATAGTATCATATGCGCCTATTTCTGTTAAATATACAGCACCGATACCTGATACTTTTGCATTGCTGATACCTTTATCAATACAAAATTTGGTCATGGTGTCCATTATTCTTTCATTTTTTTCAATATAAATAAAATAATCTTTTTCTACTTGTTTATATTGCATTTAATCTATCCATCGATTGTATCGTTGATTAACTTTTGCGTTAATTTAATAGCTGTGGCGATATAAGCATTATCTTTACCACCGGCCGTTGCTAAATGAGGTTTACCGCCACCTCCTCCTTCCATAAAACCGCCAATATCCCTTGCAAGCTTACCAGCTAGGATATCTTTGTTATTTAAATTTTTTGATACAACAACAACTGCCATTGGTTTTTCTTCTCCCTTTGAAAATAGAACAGCAACTCCACTGGACATCTTATTAAAGATGTCATCACCCAGCAGTTTGAGTTCATCCATACTTGAGACCTCTACCTCTTTTACAAGAATTGAGTGTTCTCCAATGATTTTTGCTTCATTAATCAAATTGCTTTGGGATGGCGCAGAAGTACGATTTTTTAATTTTTTCTCTAGATCTTTTTTCTCTTTAAACAAACCTTCTATCCTTTCAACCATTCCATCTGGTGGCGTATTGAGCAGAGACTGAAGATCATTAAGGATAGATGCATTGACCTGCATCCTTGAGACTGCCTTTTCACCCGTAACTGCAACAACCCTGCGAACTCCCGAGGAAAGTGAAGATTCTTCCGTTATTTTAAAGAAGCCTATATCTCCCGTACGGTCTACATGTGTACCACCGCAAAGTTCCATAGAATAATCTCCAACCTGAACAACACGCACTTCATCACCATATTTTTCACCAAAAAGTGCCTCTGCACCCGCTTCTTTTGCATCATCAAAACTTTGGAGGCTAACATCTAGTTTGGTATTCAACAATATTTGTTCATTTACCATTCTCTCTACATCTTTGATCTCTTGAGCTGTGATCTTCTCAAAATGGGTCAGGTCAAACCTAAGATAATCAGAGTGAACTAAGGACCCAGCTTGATTAACATGATCCCCAAGAATACTTTTTAGAGCTTTATGCATAAGGTGGGTTGCCGTATGGTTCTTTTTGACAGAATTGCGATGCCGATCATTAACAATACAATCAACCTGAACTTCTCCTTCACTAACGGTACCTTTGCATATATGTAGAAAACTCTCATTTTCTTTTTTCACATCTAATACTCTGAGGTCAATATCTGCACCCTTAATAGTGCCAATATCACCTATCTGTCCGCCTGATTCAGCATAAAAAGGAGTTTTTTCCAATATCACTAGAACTGTATCCTCTACTTGAGTATATCGTCTAATACTTGAAGTACATTCAATAACTTCATATCCTACAAATTTTGAATCATCACCTTGAGTCACTGTGACCCACTGAAGATCATCTGTCTTTTGATTGAATTTACCTGCCTCTTTTGCTTGCTTTTTTTGTCGGTCCATAGATTCATTGAAACCTATTTCATCTACACTCATATCCTTTTCTCTAGCCATCAGTTGTGTTAGGTCGAGAGGAAAGCCGTATGTATCATATAATTTAAACGCATCCTGCCCACTGATCTCAGAACCGTCAATACCTTGAACGATTTTTTCAAAATGACTGATGCCTCGGTCAAGGGTCTGGTTAAATGATTCTTCTTCAGCACGAATCACCTTTTCTACATGCGACTGTTTTTCAATGACCTCTGGAAAAGTTTCGCCCATAATACTAACGACCTCTTGAACTAATTTGTATAGAAATGGATCTTCTAGTCCAAGCCTTCTACCAAATCTTGCAGCACGTCTCAAAATTCGTCTTAATACATAACCACGACCATCATTGGATGGTAATGCACCATCAGCTATTGAAAAACACAACATCCTTATATGGTCTGCTATTACTCTATGAGGTATAGGATCTTTTACATAGGAGGAATTAGCAATTTGTTGAATTTTTTCTATAATTGGTAAGAAAAGATCTGTATCGTAATTACTGGTCTTCCCCTGAAGAACTGTAGCAATTCTTTCAAGGCCTGCGCCTGTATCGACATGTTTTTGAGGAAGCTCTTCTAAAGTGCCATCTCTTAATCGATTATTTTGAATAAAGACCAGGTTCCATAATTCCCAATATTGGTCAGAGCTATTAACACCACTAGGATCTTGATTACTTGGATCGTCACCAACAAAGTAATGTATCTCAGAACATGGACCGCAAGGTCCTGTCTCACCCATTTCCCAGAAATTATCTTTTTTACCACACCTGATCACTCTTTCAGGTTTAATATCAGTGACCTGTGTCCAGAGATCAAAAGCTTCATCATCATCTACGTATACTGTCGCCCATAACCTTTCTTTATCTAATTTCCACTCATTAGTAAAGAGATCCCACGCCCATTCAATTGCATCTTTCTTATAATAATCTCCAAAGGACCAATTGCCTAACATTTCAAAAAAGGTATGGTGAAATGTATCTACGCCAACTTCTTCAAGGTCATTATGCTTACCAGAAACCCTAATACATTTTTGACTATTGGCAGCTCTTTTATATTTTGGTTCCACATGGCCCAAGAATATAGGTTTGAACTGGTTCATTCCAGCGTTTGTAAAAAGTAGCGTTGGGTCATCTATTGGAACAACTGGGGAACTACGATGAAATTTATGGTCCTTTTTCTCAAAATATTGGATAAAGGAGTTACGTATATCTTTAGAATTCATATTAAAATGAAAAACTGGTTTCTACGCTGGTCATATTGATCATCTCACCATTATCTACCACATCGCCATCCCCATTCATGTCTTGAAAAGTACGGCGGAAAACATAGGTCAGCACCATACCGTTTCCAAGTTTAAGTCCTATATTATATCCCATAATAGTGGATTCTGAATATTCAAAATCAAAAGGATTTGGTACATTCCTCTGTTGATAGAACCAAGATGCTTTTTCTATCTTACTGATAGATTTTTTTAACCGCAATATTGCCGTAAAACTTTGGTTTGATGCCTCTTCAAAGCTATTACTTTCTGAATTATATTGTTCCCCATTTAGATTCTGGAAAGCCATTCCCGCATCGAAAAGGCTACCTAGGTCAATATTTAATGATGAATAAAAACCGTTCTGTTTGCCATAAGTGCCAAGCTTTTTTGATTTGGTAATTATGGTTCCTTGGTTGCCAGTGATGCTCTGAAATGTAGCACGTTCCACCTCATATGATCGATTAAAATAACCAAATTCAAAATTACCATCTGGTACCATCCGGAATTCAAAGTTAAACTTGGCACGACCAAATTTTGCAGCAAGGCCAAGAGGAACAATACCAAAACCAGCATCTACCTCAGTACTATCAATAGGGTTTGTTGTTTTGCCTAAAAGAGCAGCATATTGAGCATAAGCATTAATTAAAATAGAACCCTCTCTGAGAATTGGTATCCCAGCATCAAGCGCAAATGAATTAAATGATTCTGATTCCTTTTTAATATTAATGGGCTCAGGCTTTGTTGAAACCCCATCTGGATCTATCACAATACCCCAAATCGGATCAGTAAAACTAGAGTCTGTCCATCCATCTCCATCAACATCATACTCATTCGCGGTATCATTATCTGCCCAACCATCTCCATCTGTGTCTACCCACCATTTTTTATTATTTGGAAAATCATCAACCAGATCAGGGCGACCATCATCATCTCTATCACGTAGACCCAAGTATTGGTTCCTATCCCCAACCCAAGAAACACCAACAGTGAATCCGTGTGGTACAGGTGCAGATAGCCTTAACCCTGCTAGACCCATATTTTCCTTGAAATCATTAGTAAAACCTTGAATATTAACATCAAAAGCACGAGTACGAAATTCCATACCTACTTTGCGTACTTGTGGATATAGAAGAGAGTTACTGTAGTTGTTTAGTAGAATGCCATATCCCATCGTTACATTATCTAGAGCTCCCACATTAAAATAATTCTTATCCCAACGATTTCCATATCGTACATAATAGATCTTATCGATGATCGTATTCTTTACTTTTTCACCTGAAGAAAAATCCCAATCGTCATCATGGATATTGCCATCTTGGTCTATATAAAGAACCATGTCAAAGGCTACAGATAATTTACCGAATGGCATTACTGGCCTCAGTGCAATTTGATTCCATATTTTCCCATCAATTGTGACCGCGCCAAATGCACCCTGTACCGAGGTATTTGAGGTTTTTTTATCTAGGTCTATCTCTTCAGGCTGAGCAATAATAAACCTTAGGGAGATCAGTGCAATGATTGGTGTGGATTTAAATTTCATTTATTGACAGATTTATATTAATAAAATTACCTTTCAGCTTTAAACTGAACAAAGGCTAAATCGAGATTAGACAAAATCTCATATCAAGATGAAACTTATTAAACACAGAACATTTGCATTAGTTATTATTTTTGTATCAACAGCATTTTCAAAAAATATTGTTTTAGAATCTTTAGAAATAGAAGCAAAATCAAATGGTATACTATTAATATTAAATATGGACTCTTTACCTGATAAGAATAATATTTCAGCATGGCAGGCAAACTCAGGGTGGTTTTATATGACTCTCTACAAGGTCAAAGGTGATACAAATAAACTAAAACCTAGAAACTTGCAAAAAGGCATATTGGATTTTCAGGTAATCGAAGGCAACGAATCATTCCAGATAGGTTTGAGATTGAATATGCCTATAGAGAATTATGAATTTTCAACGATCAATAATAGTAACAGCATCATAGCATCACTACATTACTCAACGGAATATCTTTCACAATTAGACCCAATGAATAGAGAAAATAAATATATTAAAATAGCTGGTTTGCCCGATGGACTTAAAAAATGGTTTTATTTAACAGGAGCTGGCGTAACTCTTGCAGGGGCACTTCAAGAGAATGGTGAAAGGCAGAAAAACATAGGCGCTTTTATTTTGCTGTCTACATTTTTAATTGATCAAATATTAAAGATCATATGAAAGGCAGCACTTTGATATATTTTTCCATTTTCTGCGCCATCGCATTTATTTGCATGGGAATCTATCTGAGGTATAAATATAAAGATAGGTTAGATGAACTTGATAAATAGATCGATCTTATTCATTATTACCACTGCATCGATGACTGGTACATCTATCAGTATAAAACAATCTTATAATATTTTAATGAAAAGGGATGGGCCGGTTCATGCCACACCACATATTAACAATATCCTGAGAAAAGGTCCTAATGGTCTTGATAATATAGAACAGACAAGGTTAAATGAAATTGGGTTTGAGGTTAAAGGGAATTCTATCAGTATAGTGAACTATGACCTAAATCAATCCTATGTTACTGATCATTTTAGATTTCAATATACTCTTGATGGCAATAATGCTGTTGAAAATATTGATTATGTAATTAAAATGGGTGATATTTTTGAACAGGTTTGGTCATTTCATATTGATACAATGGGCTTTGACCAGCCACCGATGGGGCCTGATGGCTTTTATGAGGTGATCATTGAAAACTTACCATCTTTTTACTTTGGTTATACGGTAGCTCAAGGTTCTGGTTCATCTTGTCTCAGCTACATCAAAATGCGTAATTCCTATTCCTCCTCCCAGTTTAATTCTCTAAGTGAGATTGAAAATATTAAAGTAACTGCAGTACATGAGTTTTTTCATTCTATTCAATTTGATTATAACTGTTATGCATTAGATCATGGTTTATGGTTCATGGAGGCTACAGCAGTATGGAGCGAAGATGAACTTTATAATGGAATTAATGACCTATATCGCTATATGCCAGCATGGTTCTCCAATCCTGATAGGCCTATAGATGACCAAAGCAGTCATATGTACGGAACATTTATCTTATTTCAATATATCGATGAACACTTGGGAGGTCCTAGTACGATCAAAGCTTGCTGGGAGAATTCTAGAGACCTATCTACACCAAACCGAGATGTGACCTATGAAGCAGTTGATAATGCATTAAGTCTATATAATTCATCATTCGAAGATGCATATTTAAAAATGCGAATAGCAAATAGAATACTTAGTACAAATGCAGGTATCTATTCTTACAGCGAATCGGAAGCATATAGAGAGCTTGTTGAATCACCTCCAGAAGAATTACTTATTTTTAATTCAGGTCAAATAGAAACAGAGCAAGGACAGAACCTAAGTTTATATGAAAGCCTGTACTATAACATAGTTACTGAAGCTCCCCTAAGAATACAACTAACGGAATTAAGTGGTGACCTTTCACTTTCATCGATAATCAAATATCAGGACAAAGAAGAATGGTCAGTCAGGACCGGGTCCGATCTGAATATTGACCCTGAAATGGGTATAGACTATATATCACTTGTTCTATCTGCCATAGATACCGATCAGTTTAATTGGGATTATCGAATACAGTTATCAGATGGATTTTCAGAAGATTATACTTTTTTCCCTCCTTTTCCAAACCCATCATTCGGACATTCAGTTTCTATCAATGTTCAGGTTATTGCAGAGCAATTGATCTATGCTACTATTTACGATCTTATGGGTCACCAAATTTGGAGAAGGTCAAAATACTTTTATGAACCAGAAACAGAAACTTTTGTCTGGAACGGCAAAAATGACAAAGGACAAAGAGTCTCCAATGGAATATATTTTATTCAAGTAGATGGTGCTAGACATCAATCTACTCAAAAGATCATTTATCTCAAAAAATAATTAAATAGTGCTAAATAGATTCGCAGATAT
Source organism: uncultured Fidelibacterota bacterium (assembly GCA_902562835.1). Taxonomy (GTDB): domain Bacteria; phylum Fidelibacterota; class Marinisomatia; order Marinisomatales; family UBA1611; genus CACEUX01. Next base: position 201 of record CACEUX010000029.1, on the reverse strand, counting down.
TACGTATATCACTTATTATATCTAGATACTCCTTGAGACCACTCTCATAGCGTATCATATATTTCATAGGTTTTTTCTTTGATGATGTGAGTATGACAAATGCCCCGCTCTCTTTATAAGCCACTTTATCGATATTAATTAAGAAATCTTCATACTGGTTCATTTTTACTCTATAAGATTCCAACTTTTTTGAAGCTTTTA
>CACEUX010000028.1 GCA_902562835.1 uncultured Fidelibacterota bacterium | reverse complement strand
TCTTTATCAGCTCGTTTAAAAAATTCATCTACAAGCAAATCAAGTTGAAAATCATCATAGTCTAATCGGTTTTCTGCAAAACTTTGTTTAATAAGTATCTTCAACTCATTTCGGTCAATAAAACCGCTATCGTCCAGATCATGTAATTGAAATGCAAAACGGATCTTATCTGAATCTGATGCACCAACCATTGACTCGATGGTGTCCATAAACTCTTTATAGTCAATCGACCCATTTCCATCCTGATCGAAAATAGTAAAGAGCCTATCGCATATTTTATGATTACCAAGTTCTAACCCGTCCCTGAACTCATTAATATCGATCAATTGATCCTCGCCAGCAATCTCACGAAATTTATTTTTTAGATCTATAAGAAATGGACCGGTTAATTTTTTTGACTCATTTAGCAATGATGTTTTCCATGTTAAGATAGATTGAAGACCTGTAATTTATAATAAGCAATTTGATGTAAAAGATAACTTTTATTTATCATTATTTATGATACATGACACCATATTAACTACGATCGGTAATACCCCTGTTGTAAAAGTAAATACTATAGGAAATGGTCTATCCTGCAATCTTCTTGCTAAATGTGAATTCTTTAACCCTGGGGGATCAATCAAAGACCGAATTGGTTGGAATATGGTTGAAGACGCTGAAAAGTCTGGAAGGATCAAACCAGGTGATACACTTATAGAACCAACCTCTGGTAATACAGGACAAGGAATTGCACTCGCTGCTGCAGTAAAAGGCTACAAATGTATCATAACAATGCCTGAGAAAATGAGTCGTGAAAAACAAATTGCATTGGAAGCACTCGGTGCTGAGATCGTACGCACACCAACTGAGGCTGCATTTGATGACCCCGAAAGTCATATAGGAGTTGCAAAAAAGCTACAAAAGGAAATACCTGATTCTCATATTCTGGACCAATATGGAAATCCATCTAATCCAGATGCACATTATGATAACACTGCGCAAGAGATCATAGATGATTTTGGCAAAGACCTACATATGGTTGTTATGGGGGTTGGAACTGGTGGGACTATTACAGGTGTGGCAAAAAAATTAAAAGAGGTAATCCCTGACATTATTATAGTGGGTGCAGACCCAGTAGGATCTATCTTGGGAGGAGGTAAAAAAGTTGAACCATATCTAGTAGAAGGCATAGGGTACGACTTCATTCCTGATGTTCTTGATAATGGGCTGGTTGATGAATACGTCAAGACAGAAGATGAAGAATCTTTTATTATGGCCCGTCGACTCATAAGAGAGGAAGGATTATTGTGCGGTGGATCTTCAGGTTCTGCAATGGTTGCAGCACTCAGGGCAGCTTTAAAATTAAATAAGGATAAAAATTGTCTAGTCATTCTACCTGATGGTATTCGCAATTATATGACCAAATTTCCTAATGATGATTGGATGAAAAGGAACGGTTTTAAGTTTTGAAGCGATCTTATTTCATTTTCGCTACTTTTATTGTATGCATTGCTCTTGTATGGGTAATACCTGTGGTATATTTTTCAATTTCTAACCCTGAAATTGATTGGGACTGGGAATCCATAAACACATCTGATATACACTTTCCCTCATCTTTTGCCTGGGGTACTGCAACAGCCGCACATCAGGTAGAAGGAAATAACACTAACAACAACTGGTATCAGTGGGAACATTCAGTGGATGAGAATAATATTTCTCGTATTCACAATAATGATAAATCAGGAATAGCAGCAGATCATTGGAGTCGATATCCTGGGGATATCAAGCTGATGAAAGAATTAGGTGTGAACCACTATAGATTCTCTGTAGAATGGTCAAAAATAGAACCTGAAAATGATGTTTTTGATCAAGGTGCATTATCTCACTATAGAAAACTGTGTAAATCACTCATAGAAGCAAATATTATACCTGTTGTCACTCTTCACCATTTCACACATCCAATTTGGTTTGAAGACCTGGGCGCATTTGAAAAAGCAGAGAACTCCAAACATTTTATAGAATTTTCAGAGATCGTTTTCAATTATTTACAAGATCTTGTTCCTATTTGGTGTACTTTTAATGAACCATCTGTTTTCGTTGCACAGGGTTATTTTAATGGGATTTTCCCTCCAGGTAAGAAAGATCCAGTTCTTGCAGGAGAAGTATTAGAGAATATGCTCAATGCCCATGTAGATATTTACCATAAGCTCAAATCACTCCCAGGGGCAAAGACTAAAAAGATAGGCCTAGTGAAAAACATTTTTCAATTTGATCCTTACCGTAGATGGCATATTCTTGATTGGACGTTCAGTAAACTATTGAATGATATATATACAAATGAGCCTCTGCAGTTTCTTAAGAGTGGAGAATCATCATTCTATCTACCAGGTATGGTAGATAATAAGATGTCAAACTCTAAAGCGATTGGGACGCTTGATTTTATTGGTCTAAATTATTATTCGAGAATGCATGTTAGAGGACGTTTGAACCCAAATGAACCCTTTGTTTTTGAGAAACGTGAACAAGACATTCAAACTGATATGGATTATGCGATGTATCCTGAAGGCTTCTACAGGGCGTTACACACCATTAGTGATTTAAATGTGCCAATATATGTAACAGAAAATGGTCTCGCAGATAAAGATGATCAAATTCGTCCCACATTCATTAAGCGCTACTTATATGCAATGAATCGAGCAATAAAAGATAGGCTGGATATTCGCGGTTATTTCTACTGGAGCCTAATGGATAATTTTGAATGGGCTGAAGGATATGATATGAAATTTGGTTTATATCATGTTGATTTCAATACTCAACAAAGAACTTTAAGAGAAGGAAGTAAACCCTTTATTGAATTGGTGAATAAGAGGGGCTCTGATGAAAGAGGCTATATTATTAGTGTCGGAGAAATGGCACCTGATTTTGAAATCGTATATACAACAGGAAAAAAGGAAATGCTATCAGACCTTATAGGTAAAGTCGTTGTCCTCCAGTTTACTGCAAGTTGGTGCTCCGTATGTAGGCTGGAAATGCCCCATCTCGAAAAAGATGTTTGGCAAAAGTATAAAGATCAGGACGTAGTACTTATAGGAATTGATAGAGATGAACCTCTAGAGACCGTTATTAAATTCCAGGAAGAAATGGGCACAACATACCCCCTCGCACTAGACCCTGGTGCAGACATCTTTGGATTATTCGCTGATAAGAATGCAGGGGTTACAAGGAATATTGTGATCGATCAGGATGGGAAAATCGTCTTTTTAACTAGACTATTTGAAGAAAAAGAGTACCAGGAAATGCTTAGAGTAATTAAAAAGCTATTAATGTAGGCTGTATTACTATCCTGATTTTCTATTTCTATATGCTTCTACCTTAGCTTCCATTTCTTCCATCAACTCAGTAGCACGAATCGCATCATATATTTCTTTATCAGATTTGATCTTATCAAGTAATCTTTTTTGTGCTGCACCTTCATCCCATTCCAAAAGTACATATGCACGAAATATATTCTGATTATTTGACTTTTCTTCAATCAATTCTTTCTTCGCCACTGAATAATCTCTAAGGGAGGTAGCTATAATCTGAGACTGAGTCTGAGAATAGCGATCTAAAATATCTGAACTCGTATTGGCACCCGATTCTTCCTGGACCCTTTTTGTATATCCTTCCATTTCAGATTCTATTGTAGCAGCAAGCCTAGATGCCGCATCGAGTGTTGCTTTATTTATAGCTAATTGAAGATCTTGGCTAGTTGCGGTTGCAGTTTCGTATCTAAAACCGTCCATTTTGGGAGTTTCTATAAACCAAGGTGGTATGTTTGACATTACCTTTCTTGCTGGTTCGGGTGAAAGATCAGGTCCAGTTTTTGGCCCAGAACAATCGAGCGCTATGAATGATGCAAACATAATTAATGAAAGACAATTAAAATTTTCTATTCTCATTTTTTATCCTCTCTTTAGATTAAGTTTAATAAAAGCATTTTTATAATCAAATCAATTAAATGAACGAATGATCTAGCAATTAGTTCCGATCACCACCAACAACAATAACTTGGCATGCTGCCTCTGAACGATAGGATAGTGGAATATTTGCTAGTAAACTTTGAAAATTTTTAAAACTTTTATCTCCTGCAGTAATTCTACCTCCAGATAAATTAACTTGGATTATTTCACTCATTTCAGGTATCTCTTTTTTACAAAAAACGGCATAAAATGTCTCAGAGGTCATTAATTGATCCGGTAATGTCGTAAGCCTAATTTTTATTCTTTCATCATTGGGGAATTTTTTTATTTGATTCTTCATTAATCTATTATCTGTAAAATATTTATTTGGAAACATTATCTCAACAGATTGGTCTGGTAAAAAGTGAAGGATATAGATATATCCATCCATTGTTGACTCTACATTTAGGACCAACGATTCTCCACTATTAAGAGATCTTGATTCAGGCCATATTGAGATATTCATTGATGGATCTCGTTCACCACTAGGAATGACAACCTCTGCGCGATAGGAAATATGATAACTAAAACCATTATCCACAAAACCTTTCGGATTTGCCTTCAATATTTGCTCATCAACTATATATCCAATAGATGTTGAATTATGAAATGAAGTAAAAGCCGCATTTTCTTTATATAACCCATCACTTTCCATTTTCTCAAGCATTGAATTCGCTGCTACTAATGTTTTTTTTGGTACAACCTTATCTATAACTATTTTCCTACATTGATTCAAAGATTCTAGCCTTGCCTGATCGATCGATATAGAAGTAGGAAAAAAAAATGTAGAATCAACAGATACTGTTTGGCCTGAATAAATAATACTGATAACAAAAAACAGACTGATATTTAAATATATCCTCAAAATTGTACAATGACCTTATCTTGCCCATTTCTCATTCCGGGTGTCTGTTCACGACTATTCAATTTGCGGGCCATTAAAGGAACCTCTTCTTCAACATAACTTTGAATTTCTTCAGCCGTGACTGAACGGTCACCATTAGTATCTGCTGAACCTTTGATTCCTTTAAGAAAATAATAAGTATAGAGCGAGTGTTTTTTTTCTGGTAACCATGAACTTACCTGATCACCCGATGCCGATGTAAAAACGGTCACTTTATTAGCCAGCTGAACTGATTCATCTACTTGAATAAAAACGGGACTAATATTTTTTAGCAACATTCCTTGATCACTAGAGCCACTAAAACAAGCATCTATCACGACTGTGACACTTTTAGCATCTAAATTATTCATCTTTTTGTAGAAAAGGTCAAGTGAATAACCATTCACATCTACCATGGCAGGATCACAATCTACAGGAACAAAATAACCGTCATTGCTTTCAGGGTCAGGGGCTCCATGTCCACTATAATATATAAAAACATCAGACTTGTTTTTCTTTACGTAATCCTGAAGTTTACCGTCCTTTTTATCAGTGCCAAATAAAGCGTTAAATTTTCCCTGAGTAGCATCTATCTCCACAATCACATCTCTATAACCAAACATTTTGGTCAAATACTTTTCCATAATAGTGGCGTCTCGGTGTGCATAGGTAACTTCTGGCACATCTGAATTCATATAGTTCTTATTCCCAATAACAATAGCTATCCCATAATTGTTTCTTTCACCAACAGGGATATTCTGCTCAATATCAATATTAAGACTATTAAGGTCTGTCAATTTTGTCTCTAAAGTTTTGCCTTGAAAGACTATTGGTTCAAGGCTATCATGTATTTTATCGATCTCAATTTTTATAGAATCTTCTTTAGAAAAACGAGGTCTGCTCTCTTCTATTGACAATTTCATGGATACTGATTGCGCTACCCTATTATTAGTTACTATGGTAAATGTAACGTCCTTGAAATCACCTGCATCTATGTTACCAACATTGAACTCTTTTTTTGACCATTGGGCTAAAAATAGATGTTGTATTGGATTATCAAAGACCTTTATGACAACTCCTTTAGCTTCTCCCTGCCCCCTATTTTGAATACGGACAGTTATATCTGCTTGTTCATTTTTTGTTAATCTACCGTCTTCATTTTGATCTAAAATACCGTAATCAATAACAGATAATATTGGTGGTCTTTGCGCTCTAACATCTACCTTTAATGTAACAGGTTCTGGATCATATGCCTGCTTTTCATAAATATTAATTTTAAAAGTAGCCTCTCCAGTGGTCACATTTTCTGGTATTCTTATCTGAAAGCTAACATCTCTATTTTCATTACTTGGTATATAATCTATTTCTTTAGATACATCATAAAACAAAGGAGGTCCAGATATCTGTGTCAAATTCAGCTGGCACATCTTAGCATCACCTTTTCCATTATTTATTAATGATACTTTTAAAGTAGCCACCTCTTCGGCATCTAAATATCCATCTCCAGATGGTTCTTTTATTCCAATCTCTGTTAAAAGGTTGGGTGCTTCTACTAGTGGAATAGTTGCATATGATGGCATTTCACCTTCCCAAGGAATTAATGAGTTATCTCTAGAATCTATAAGAACAACATCGTCTTTAACTTTTTTCCATTTTCCATTTAATGTTGGTTTCATAATGTGCGCAATCCTATAAAAAGGAACATCATTTTCTTTGAAGTTAGGCGCATTAGATATTGGGACTACCAGTCTCTTAATCTCATTTATTTCAGGAATCGTAAATGTGAAATATTGATTATCTGCATCATATTTTGAGATATTATAATCATATTCAATTTCGAATTCTATTTCATCAACGATTGATTCTATTTTACGCAATAAGAGACGCTTATTGTTATTGTATTCAACCCTTTTGTTCTCTACATCTTGTTCATATAAAGCCCTAAGATTTTGCTTTTTGGTATTTTCATTTCTGATTCTTTCTTTATATTGAAATGTTGTTTCAAATTCACCTTTTGGTGAACCGAACATGCTCAATTGATATTGAAAATATACATCTATGTCCTTTGAAGAAAATTTTTGATTATAATCGTTTACAAGGGCATTCAACTGAAACCATAAAGGATATTTATTATTTAATTTATGGAGAATGCGTCCCATCTTTATTTGATGTGAGTATTGCTTCTTTCCTTTATTAACTTTTTGATTATACAACACATCTTTGTAGTAATCACCTTTGAATTGTTCTTTTACCTCTGTTATAAATGTATTTTCGACAAATCTATCTTTATATGCTTGAGTAGTTTTAGCTCCAAAAAAATTAGGGCTTAATGCTCTTAACCATACATAGCCGAAACCAAACACCCATGCCGATGTTTTTTTTCTCTTATCCCAATCCCGGTTGTATGATTCACGATCAACATTATAATCATCATCCCAGTAATCGATTTCATTAGGTGGAGCACTAATCCCAAGTCCATAGCCAGCAAGGGATGTCAGAAGAAAGCACCCTATGTCGTGTAAAAATCTATCATCAAACTCTTTAATTGTTTGATTGACCTTGAGACGAAGAAACGCATTACCATATCTTGAATATTTATAATATCCATAAAGTGATCCATCTACATATTGTTCACCTTTAATAAAAATGGGAACCCGTGGAAGTACTATTGGTTTATGACTAGTAGATTTATTTGATAGCGTATCCAAAGACCTTTCGCTGTCACTGCCTGGTTTATCTTGGACATCTGAATTAGGTTTGAATAGTTGTATGTTTTGTAATGATGAACTAGAGCTGGTCTCATACTGTGTAGGGTTTTGACCATAAGTAAATGATATGCACACTGCAGAGAGAATCAAAGTTTTAATATCTATAAAATTCGTCATTTTATCCAATTTTAGACCGTATAATGATTTTAATACGATATTAGTATCTTATCAATATCTCTTGTTTCTAGGCCAGGTGTCTGCTCCCTATCCAACATTCCAGCCATATACGAGACATTTTCTTTAACGTAGTCGCCTAGTTCGCCAATGGTGATTTTATTGTCTTTGTCTGAATCCGCATCGCCACGCATCCCTTTCATTAAATAATATGAGAAAAGACCATGTTTCTTCTCTGGCCATGCCGAGGATATCTCTTTCCCGCCTGATGCAGAAAATACTGTTACATCACGTACAGCAGCCTCATCTACTTCCATAAAAACTGGTCTAGCATCAGCAATTAGCATTTCATTATCACGATTTGCACCAGAAAAACAAGCATCTAGGAATACGGTAACAGAAGCAGCATTAATTTCACTAAGTTGTTTGTAGATAGCATCAATTTCATAACCGGTCTGGGATGCATAGTTTGGGTCACCATCATAAGGGATCAGATATGCCTTGTTCTTTTTTAAATCTGGTGCACCATGCCCGGCATAGTATACAAATAGATTGGATTTCCCTTTTTTGACTCGTTTATCTAGCCAACCGTCTTTAGAAAATACCTTGCTGAATTCTGCTTGCCCTACATCACTATTTGTTTTGTAGTAGATCTGTTTAGTTGGTATACCCAATACATTTTCAAAATACTTTTTCATCCACTCAGCATCGCGCTTTGCAAAAGACACACCAGGAACATTCTTGTAGCTTTCGATCCCAAATACAACTGCGAGATCATCCTCTCCATTTCTTCCTGTAGAAGGAATATCTTTTTCTATATCGACAGAGATCGTGGCAACATCGTCAAAAGTAATAGTACCCATTTCCTGACCTGATATTACAAGTTGTTGTATGGTCTGCTGTGGTTTTTCGACCTCCAGATCTAAAGCAAACTGTCCATTGTAACTTTCTTCTAAAAATCCAATAGTAATATCAATCAAGGTTTCTACGGTTTTTGCCGTATTGAAAGAAAACTCCAGATCTTTGAACTCTCCAGGTTTTAATGATGAAAAAGAATAGTCCTTTTTACTATCAGGTGTAAAATAAACTCCTGTGGGAAGGTTAATGGTGAATTTCACGTCTTCTGCAGTACCTTGACCACGATTTTGTACTCTTACTTGGACTTCTGTAGTTGTCTGAGGTCGTATCTCATTACCTTGGTTGGGCGTATTAACCCCAAAGTCTACCAGTTCTAGCTTAGGGGGAATAAAAGGGAATGTTTCAAATTTGATCTGCGCTGGATCCGGTGGAAAACCATAGCTCTCTGTAGCATTAATTGTAAAGCTATTCAACCTTCTAGCTACAGATTTAAGTGCTTTTATTTCAAACTCCACTGTTTTTGTTTGACCAGGTCCAATCTGCCCTATGACCTTTGACTTTTCCGAAGAGATATTTTTATTTATCTCATCTGTTTGCAGATCTACAAAAACACCCATTGCGGAACCCTTACCATTATTAGATATAGATACCTTTATTTTTCCATTTTCTTCTGCATCAAGAAAACCGTTACCATTGGATTCTATAAATGCAACTCTCATATTAAGATCTGGTGGTACCAGGGAAGTTTTTTCCACAAGCACTGGTGCTAGATCAATATCTTTTTGAGGGCCAATGATAAATTTTGATCCTGTGATCGGGTGGGTTGTATACATATTAAGATATTCATAATTGGCTAGGTCATCCTTTAAACGTTTATAACCTGATACTAAAGCATTCTTGTAGTTCTTTTTATAATCTCTAGCAAGGTTCCTTGGAATACTGAATTTCTTTATGTTTACAATATCACTTCCGACCGTATCAATTGTAGAGATTTCAAGATTTAAATATTGGATATCTACCCTAACAACATCCTTAGTAGGGCCTAAAAGTGCTCCTATTGTTAAAAAGTTTTTATCATAATCTAATTTTGCAATGATATCTTTTTCATCAAGCTTTGTGGCACCATCTAATGTTCCATAAATATTCAACATCCTTCCAGTATGGGAATATTGATATTGATAGAAAGACCTTGATAAATTTTTAGCATCCCATTTCAAGACATAGCCAAATCTCATTGTCTTTTTAATATTCTCAACTAATGGTATTTCAATATCTAAATCCGTAAATACTTCATTGTCAGCGTTATACTGACCCAATCTCAATACCTTTCCATCAAATCTATCAAGTGATTGAGCGATCTTTAATTCTTTTTGGCGCTTTTTCTCTCTTGCCTTCTCTTGAACTAGTCTTTCTTCCTCTTTCTCTTTCGCTTTTTCTTCATTCAGTAATTCTTGTTCTACTAAATTCCATAGTCTATTTCTATCGACAACCCTTTTATTGAATTCAGAAGTTGTTTCAAACTCATCCTTTGGCATAAATAGAAATGGTTCTCTTTCTTTAGCATTTCTAGTTACCTTTTGTGCCCAAGCATCAGTTCTTCCTCTGATTGTTTGTCCCTCTGATTTCTGTTCTATATTTTTTATGTTTCCAGATGAAAATGACACATATTGCAATTTTAAGTCAAGGTCATCTCCAAATACACTAATTATTTCTTCATGTAACCCTTCGTTTGAATGAAAACATTGGAGCGTATATCTACCACTAGGGATTCTTTTAAATTTGAAACGGCCCTTTTTCCCTGCTTTTGTTGATGCGATATTTACACCAGATGAATTCATTAACTTGAGCTCTGCACTCTTCAAATATTCACCATAGTGGGAAAGGACCTGTCCCTTAATATCGTATTTACGAGCCTCTAATCCTGCAGGTATAAAAAGAATAAAGAATAGAAGACCAAGTACATATTTTCTCATAATTAGCTCCAACTTTTTAACTAAATATATTCATTGAGATGCCATTAGCGTTAGGATTTAGTAGGTTACCGGTTGATATCAATCATCAAAATATCAACTTTATAAAGATAGAGTATCAAGATATTTCAAATAAATGCTCGTAGTAATTATCTGTGGGAACTATTTCCATAGAACTAATAAACCCAGAAAAAGAAAAATAGCTAACTAAAAGGTCTATATCTTTCAACCAGAAAGGCAAATATTTTGGCTTATTAATCAACCCTTCATTTTTCATTTTGAGGATGATTGGTATATCATCAAGATTCATCTTACCAGCAAATAACATCTCTAAAGCATCTAATTTCCCTTTATTAACAGCCGCTCTAAAAAAATTATGCACTCTGATCATTCCATCTAAATAAACAATATCCTTTGTAAATGGAGCACCTCCTGAAACTAAACCACCTCTGAAAACTCTGCGTGTATTTTCAAAAGCTTCAGTTTTCAGTCTGGTTCTTTCTCTAAAATATCTAAAAACATCTACAAAGTTTGCTCCATCAATTGCCATTTGTATAGCTGTTACACGGTCTGAAATACGATTCATGCGTTCAATATCTATGCAGCCTGTAATAAACTCCGAAAAAACAGCTAACCCTTCCTGTGTTTTTGTAATTGCCCCGTAGTTAGCACCTAAAAGTTTTATTTTTTCCTGTGCTCTTCCATTTAGTGAAGTTGCAACATGAACTAGTGCCTCATGATTAAATAGCTGGTCAACATCTTTATGGGTGAAACTTGCCCCTTTTCTCAGCTTAATTCTTTTTGAACTTGCAGTCGCTTTAGCAGAAATATTATCAACAACTAATACCTCTGGAGATTCATCGCCAAAAATACTCTTGGTCTTTTTCTTTATGATCTTTCCTAGCTCTTCAGCGCTCAAAAGATCATGATTCAATATTCTATGGCTATTTTTATAATTCTCCATAATGGATGAAAAACTATTGGCAAGATCTAGCGGAGTTGTTTTCCCATCACGTAGTTTACCCCTTGGTATTCCATAAATTTTTGAAGATATAGTAAAGAATTCTTTTTCACCACAATTACTTATCAAATTGATTCCAGCTTCTATATCTTGAAGTTTTGTTTTAAACCACTCATCATAGGGAGTGTCACCCATCAACTTCATAGCGGTACTTAATCTGTGACGCACTGGTTTGGCATCGAAAGGTGGGTATGAGACTATTGGTAATTTTTCTGAACCCAATCTGAAGAAATTATATCGAACAGAAACGGGCCAATGTAAATGGCTTAGTATTCTTACTTTTCTACTTGCTTTATAAAGTATATTTGCAAGCTTTGTCAGTCTAAGCTTGTCTTTTTGACTCAACATTATTGGATTATTGGATTATTGGATTATTTCACCAATTAATTCGTATTCGTTGGCTTCGATTATCTGGATATCATGAAATACGCCAACCTCAGCAGTGCCTTTGATATGAATAATATTATCTATCTCAGGAGAATCATATTCCGATCGGCCTACAGTTACATTGCCTTGACTTTCATCAATTATAACTCTGAGTCTCTTTCCAATGAAGGATTCGTTTTTTTCAAGGCTGATGTCATGCTGCAATTCAAGAATCTCATTTTTTCTATTATCTTTTACTTCTCTTGGAATATCATCTTTGAGATCTGCTGCCAATGTGCCTTCTTCTTCTGAATAGGTAAAGATACCAAGTCGGTCAAAACGTATTTCTTCTACAAAATCCCTTAGCTGATGATAATCATCCTCTGTTTCACCTGGATGACCTACAATAAGAGTTGTACGTAGTGCAATATTAGGAACTGCATCTCTTAGCCTAGATATCCTATTTTTGATTCCATCCTGCCCTAGGCCTCTTCTCATTGCTTTAAGCATATCATCTGAAGCATGCTGGATGGGCATATCTAGATAATTACATACCTTATCACAATTGGCGATCGCATCTATTATGCGTTGGGATAGATGGGCTGGATGTGCATAATGAACACGAATCCATTTAATACCATCAATAGTATTCAATTCTTTAAGGAGGTCGCTCAGATAAACCTTCTTTTCCAAGTCCCATCCATAAGATGTTGAGTCCTGAGCTATAACCAATAATTCTTTAGTTCCATTCGAAGCAAGGCGTTCCGCCTCATTTATAATAGAGGAAATAGTTCTACTTTTTTGTAGCCCTCTCATAATAGGAATGCTACAAAAAGAACATCCATTATCACATCCTTCTGCTATTTTTATGTAGGCATAATGATTTGGGGTCATTAATGAACGAAAAAATAGAGGATCATCCTTGGCAAATTCCTTTCCTGTTAAAAATGAAACGATCTGTTGATGGTCATTACTTCCAAATATCCTATCTACTTCTGGAATCTCTTTTTTAAGCTCTTGGGGATATCTTTCAGATAGACAGCCCATCACAACTAATTCTTTTAGAGAGCCTGTTCTTTTCATTTCAGCTGCCTGTAAAATTGTGTCTACAGATTCCTCTCTGGCTATATCAAGAAACCCACAGGTATTAACAACAATTGTATCAGCTTTTTCAGGATCTTTAGTGATACTAACATTGGTCTTATCTAGCCCTCCCAGTAGTATTTCAGAATCAACTAAATTCTTAGCACAGCCTAGGCTGATAAGGTTTAAGATCTTTTTATCTTTCATTGTCACTCAATTTATTTTCTATACCCAATAAACTATCTACATATGCTTTGGGATCAAATAGTGCAAGGTCTTCAAGGCTTTCTCCAACACCTATAAATTTAACTGGGATTCCAAGTTCTCTAAAAAGAGGAAAAACTATTCCACCGCGAGCTGTCCCATCTAGCTTGGTCAATATAGCACCATTAAGTGGATGTTGATCGTGAAATTCTTTTGCTTGAACCAGAGAGTTTTGTCCAATACAAGCATCTAGGGCTATTAAGGGATTAACGCTGAACTGCGGAAAACGGTTATCCATGACCCTATACATCTTTTCTAACTCAGACATCAGATTAGAACTGGTATGTAAACGACCTGCAGTATCAACTAGGACAATATCACTTCCATGCGCATCTGCAGATTCGAGCCCATCAAAAAGAACAGATGTAGGCTCTCCACTATTTTCATTACATATAAGTCGACAACCTACTCTGTCACTCCATATCTTAAGCTGGTCTACGGCTGCAGCACGATATGTATCTGCTGCAACAAGGGTAACATGTGAACCCGTTTCCATATACTTATGAGCTAATTTTGCGGCAGAAGTTGTCTTTCCAGAGCCATTAACACCAACGATAGGAATAACACATGGCTTTTTATCAATTTTAAGTTCGGCCTGAAATGGCAATATTTCTATAAGTTGATACCTAATAGTATTTATTAGGTCTTTTCCAGAATATCTACTTACTATATTCGTTATGACCTCAACAGTATCATATCCCATATCGGTCTCAAGGAGTGTCTCTTCTAGCTTATCTAATTCATTCACTGAAGGCTCCTTTGAAAGTAGATTAGTTATGGCATGTGATATACCTTCTCTGGATCTACTTAGAGCCTTAAATAGTTTACTTAACACTGCCTGCCCGTATTGATAAGATAAATTGTTTAAGATACTGAAACATGCTCACTATTAGTAGTAATGTTGCGCTGTAGATCGAGGTCATTTTTAACCAAGGTAGTGCAGAGAAATCAAATATGTGTAAAAATACGCCAAGAGCGGTAATACCCGTGGCCCATTTACCCCACCAATTAGCATGAAGTATTAAGTATCCATAATTCATACAATAAATTGCAAATGCTGCTATGGTCATATGTCTTATAAGGTAGAAATAAAAGAACCAACCAGGAAATTTTCCTACTCCGACGAGATATACCAATATAGAGATGATGACAATAAAGTCTGCTGTTGGGTCTATCCATTTTCCAAAATGTGTAACTGATTTAGCCCTGCGAGCAAAATAACCATCCAAAGCATCTGACAATATCGCCAAAAGTATAAGAATACCTGTTAACCAATTCCATTGTGGATAGGCCATGGAGTAAATAATAGGGATGGCTGAAAAAGCTCTGAGTAAGCTTATTAAATTCGCAAGGGTCAGCACCCTTGTCGGATCATTAATTATGCGATCTTTGAGATTTGGTCTTTTCATTTATTTCAATTATCTTATTTTCCAAGGTCAAAAGGTCAAGGTCAACTATTTTATCACATATAGACCGAACAAACTTTCTATCATGGGAGACAATCATAAAATGCATATGGCTCATGCATTTTCTTAAAAATGAACGCAATTTTACTTTTTGTTCCCAACCTAATCCAAATGTTGGTTCATCCAATATTAATATATCAAACCTACAATGGCATAATAATACAACCAAAAATATTCTTAATACTGCCCAGGGAATATCATCGGCTCCTTTGTTTTGAATCTGTTCCCATTGAATACCAAACCGAGTTAGACGATTTTTGAATGTCTGTTCAAATGCTATATCAAAAATTTCTTTTTCCTTTAACTCAGAAAAAAATTCACTTATCTTTTTCATGAGTATCAAGTGTTCTGGAAACTGATCCAGATAACCTATTTTAAGATCAGACCTTCCATCGATACATAGGTCAACATTTCCACTCACTGGTTTTAGATCACCAAAGCATAACCCAGCAAAAGTTGTCTTCCCTGTACCATTATCACCGAAAATCCCAAGCGAGCGAATATTTTTTTCATGAAAAGAAAGGTCAGAATAAATATTTAATGAATTTTCATAATGAAAATTCAATTTGTCTATATCAAGACTAAGGTCCCCTTCTGGAATATTTATGGATGAATATTTATTTTTTTCATCCTGTTTATATCGTTTAAATGAATCCAACGCTAGTATCCAAGACTGTTCACTATACTGTAGATCTTCTTTTAGGGAGGTTACCCAAATGATGATACCATCAGAATTGTCAGCCCAGTCCTGGAGCATCTTTACGCAATAAGCTTTATTTTTTTCTGATAAGAATGAGAACCCATCATCAATCAATAATACATCAGGATCAAAATCAATTGCTGTGACCAGATTCAGTAGTTCTTTTTCACCACCAGAAAGGTAGCCAGGATTTGCACTAGATTTAATACTAGCAGGCAGGCAACTCATACCCCATTTAAATACCTTTTCTAATTCATCGGGGTTTAGGAGTTTGCATTCTCCAGAAAAGGTTAATTCTTTACTTACCGTTGATGCAATTATCTGATGGTCCGGATTTTGATATATCCTGTAATATTTAAGCTCATTTGATAAATATGTTAATACAAAGTTATTTTTCCTTTGCTCCTTAGTTCCTTGCGTTTCTTCTAAAAAGTTAGTTTTCCCAACACCGCTTTCACCATAAATAATATTGATCCCTTTAGAAAAGTTAAAAGTCTGTTTATGCTCTCTGAACTTCCTGAAGTATATTGTTCCTTCTAATCTAGTCATTTAGAAGATTCCTTATGATGCGAGTAGATGAACCCAAATTCTTATGAATCACATCGGTTGCGGCGAGACTGGTTAACTTAAGATATCTTCTATCATTAATAAGTTGAATTATTTTATCATGAAATTCATTCTGACCATTAATACAAAACCCACCTCCAAATTTGAGCAATTGTTCCGCCTCGTGTGCATGGTGATATTTAGGTCCGAAAAGAACTGGTAACCTAGCGATAGCTGGTTCCATCACATTATGAATTCCAGTCGATAGACCCCCTCCAACAAAAGCAATAATGCCCTGCCAATATAGTTTTGAAAGAATACCAACAACTCCAACGATGATTAATCGGTCTGAAGATAGGGTAATATCACTTTTTTTGGTAAAGGTGGTGTTTCTATAACCCGACTTTTTAAATCTTTTACTTATACGATCTATTGCTGTTCGCGATGGCTCATGAGGTGCATAGAGAACTTTCATATCGGGATGTTCTTCCATTAAATCCGCCAATGCTGGTATCAAAAAATCATCATCTTCTTCATGGGCGCTACCAATGATGATACGCTTCTCTCTTTTTAAGACACTATCTGTTCTTTGCAAGGAAAGATCCTCAGAACTTTTCATAACAGTATCGTATCTCGGATTACCAAGCACTTTTACAAAAGGGCTGCTATTGAGGCCAAGAATCGTATTTATACCAACACTATCCGATTTAGAGACTGTGTAGATAGAAGAAATAGAAGCATAAATGGACTTGTAAAACTGTTTTAAGATGGGTCTTAGCTTAGGAGACCTATGTTTAACCCGTGCTGCAAATATATTTGTATGAATTCCTTTAATTTTCGCTAACCAGATCAAATTTGGCCATATATCATATGAAGCGAAAATAATCTTTCTGGGCCTCATAATATTCAGTGCTGTGATAATACTCCACGGAAAGTCAAATGGAGCATATATTTTCAGATCGATACTTTCATTGAGTGAGTTTTCATAACCGGAAGGTGATGAAAAACTCACAATTATTTTGATATCATTTCTCACTTCTTTTAACCCCTCAATGACTGGTTTTACTTGGTGGAACTCACCTAAGCTTGCAGCATGAAACCAGTAAAGTAATGGTGGTTCATTAAATTCTTTAAAGTATTGCTTTAACAAGGAAATAGATTTGAATCTTCCTAGGATACTTTTTTTTAATTTTTCATCAAAAATTGAAATAACTAAAGCGACAACAAAGATCAATGGATAAATAAATCCATTATACAGTAATACCCAAAATACTTTCAATTAATTACCTTAGGTTAATGATTGTATGACATTATGAGGTTGAATAGAGTCCATGCAGAATTGTTGTTTTCGATAACAAGGAAAACTTCCATTTTGTGAGCAGGGTCTACACCAGAGATCTTTTTCTATTTTAACCGACTGAGGTAAAACGACACCTGCACCTGTTTGAACTGATGTTGGTCCTAATATCATAGATACAGGCTTGCCAAGCGCCTCAGCAGCATGCATAAGTCCTGTATCGCTACCAATAATATTCTTTGCTAGAGCTAGAATTGCCATTGCTTCTCTTAAGCTTGTTTTTCCCGCTAGGTTAACTGACGTATTTAATCCTTCATTGATCTCTTGGCAAATCTTATCTTTCTCACCACCAATCAATACTACGGGTAAATTCAATTGATTTAGAGTATCAATATACTTCTGTGCTGACCATTGTTTTTGTCTCCATGCAGCTCCTGGGACTAAAGCTATAAAGTCATCTAATATCCCGTTTGATAAAAGTAGTTTACTAGAAGTCTTTATTTCATTCCTGCTTAAACGCAATAATGTCGGCGGAATAGGATCACCATCATTCCAAATAGGACCTATATGCTGATGGTACATTTTTCTAGTTGAGAATTCTGATTCAAATTGATCAAGGTGGAGATAAAAAAGCATTGCTCGTTTTAATCTTGGTTTTCGCATTTGATAGACTGGAGCATTGCTGTGAAATGTTACAATTTTTGAACGTAAAGAATTATGTAAATCAAAAATTTGCAAAAAACCTTTCCTCCTTAAGTATTTA
The DNA here is from genome assembly GCA_902562835.1 of uncultured Fidelibacterota bacterium. Classification (GTDB taxonomy): domain Bacteria; phylum Fidelibacterota; class Marinisomatia; order Marinisomatales; family UBA1611; genus CACEUX01. Next base: position 426 of record CACEUX010000028.1, on the reverse strand, counting down.
CTAAAGTCCCATAACTCCTTTAATTTAGATCTTCGATTTATTGATAGGAGAAAATCAATATCAGGATGATATTCTAGCAATGGAACATACTCATCCAATGTCAAAAATGTGATCTGAGCTTTGGGATAAGAGCTTCGAATGGTTCTTATAGCAGAAGTAGCTAGAACTATATCACCTATAGAACTAAATCTAATGACCAGGATCTTCTGATCAAATTCCATTGATGTCATCTGATTCTAGATGAATTAAAAGCAACCAAGTCAACTAAAGATTTTTTAAAATCAGAATCTGGGTAGGAGTCAATTGCCTCAAGAGCGAGCTCTGAGAAATCATCTAGTTTTTTCTTGGCATAATCAATTCCACCTGCTTCTTCAACGATACCTGATATTTTATTGAGAGTAGACCTATTTTTCTTTTTTGTTTTAA
>CACEUX010000027.1 GCA_902562835.1 uncultured Fidelibacterota bacterium | reverse complement strand
CAGAAAAATTATGGTTTCAAAATAAATGATTTTCCAATATCTGAATCTTTTTATTTAAAAGAAATTTCATTGCCTATTTATCCAAATCTATCCTTGAAAGATCAGGAAGTTATAATATCGTCGCTTACTAAAATAATTTTTAAATGATGCAAATTGATAAAATCATATTCTTATTAATGCCACCAGTATTTTGGAGGATACTTCAAAAACTAAAATCAAGATATAAAAAAGTTAATTCTTTTGAAATTTCGACTAAGATTGAAATACTTGAAGAAATTGAAGATTTGAGAAAAAATAAGTTGAATTATTTTATGGATGATAATGTTGTTGAAGAGTTCTGCAATTACATGACTTGGGATATAGAAAATAACGCCCCAGTCAAGCCTAAAGATGTAAATAATATGCAATACATCGATCAATTACATTCTGATGGTGTATGTAAGATTAGTGGGGTTATTGATTCAGTAATTATCAAAAAAATTCATGATAATATTCATACGATTCTTCCCCGTTTGGAAGATAGAATGGAAGAGTTAAGGCAAATAAATGGCAATCAGTCAGGAAAAAATATTCAAGAATCTTTTAAGGGTTTACAGGTTAACTACGAACTAGATAATGCTGTAATAAGATTGTGGGATATAGACCAAAAAGAGATTTTAGTCAAAGAGTATCTTTTGCATAATGATATAATTATGGATGTTTGTCGTAGTTATTTAGGTGGCAAAATGAATGAAAGCAGGGTATATGCTGAGTACAAGTATAAAAAAAATATTATTGATGGTAATATTCGTGCACATATTGATTCACCATTTAAAATGATTAAAGTTTTTTTACTTCTCAACGATATCTCATCAGAAAGTGGACCATTTGTTTTTTTTAAAAAATCACATCATTTTAATAAGTGGAGAATTTTAAAGGATTTACTAGAATTTTCACATGTCAATAAAAAGTATTTCTCAGCATATGGGAATTATGGAGATAATGAATTAAGTAAAATTTCTAGAAATTTTCCTGAATTTATTTCAGAAAGAAAAGTGCTCACAGGAAAAGCAGGAGATGTCATAATAGCCGATAATAGAGGTGTTCATCAGGGCACTATCCTCAAGGAAGGATATAGATTGCAACTTGGTCTTGGATTTTCGCCCCTCGGTGAAAATAGTATTGAAAGTATTCCAAGCCACATATTGAAAAAGGTTAGTGGGGCAATATAGTCTCTACCTATACCATGATTTTTCTATTCTAATCAATTTTCAATTAACTATTAATTGAAAGACCATATAAAAAAACTTGCTATTGGAACTGCACAGTTTGGTATGAACTATGGCATTGCAAATACTAACGGTCAAATTAAACAACACCAAATTGATTTAATATTGGAGTTAGCATCTAAAAATGGAATTTTTACATTAGATACAGCTAAATGTTATGGTGATAGTGAAGAAAACATTGGTAAGTCCTTACAAAAATCAAATTTAAAATGGGAAGTTGTAACAAAAATAACAGATTTAAATAAAAATATAATTGAGCAGTTTTGGGATTCAGAAAAAAAATTATCAGTTCAACCATCTATCATTTTAGCTCATTCAATTGATATATTTTTGTCACCAACTTTTCAAAAACAGATACAAGATTTAAAGCAGAATGGTTTAATTAATAAACTTGGTGTATCTGTTTATAGTGATGAAGAAATAAAAAAAGCTATTCAATCTGATTTAAAACCTCAAATTATTCAATTGCCTATAAATATTTTAGATACGAGTTTGTATGATAATGGAACTTTACAGAAATTATATAATGCCAATATACAAATTCATGCGAGGTCAGTATTCCTTCAAGGGCTATTTTATTTATCTAAAGATCAATTGAAAAATAGATTTAATGAATTGTTGGTGCCTATAGAAAAATTAAAATCAATATCAAAAGAATATAACTTAACACTATCTGAACTTTCCTTATTATGGCTTCTTAGTCTTAAGGAGATAAATAAAGTTATAATTGGTATTGATAACACAAAACAATTGAAGATGCATTTATCGACGGTTTGTAAAAATGTTAATAGCTCTATTTTTGATGAGGCCTTAAAAATTAGATATAATAATTCAAAATTATTAAATCCATCGCTATGGAACATAAAGTATTAGCTATCGTTCAAGCCCGTTTAGGTTCCACAAGATTACCTGGGAAAGTATTAAAGAAGATTAATGGTAAACCGTTAATTGAAATATTGCTTCACAGGTTATCTAAATCTAAAAAATTAGATAAGATTATTTTAGCAACATCAAAAAAAGAAGAAAATGATATACTTGTCAGTTTTGTTGAGAAATTGGGATTCAATACATACAGAGGTAGCGAAAAAGACGTTCTTAGTAGATATTATAATGCAGCAAAACTATATAATCCAACTTTAGTAGTCAGGGTTACTGGTGATTGTCCAATTATTGACCCGAGTCTAGTAGATGATGTAGTAAGGTTCTTTGAAAAAAATAATTTAGAATATGCATCTAATGCTAATCCACCAACCTACCCAGATGGTTTAGATGTGGAAATATTCACTTATAAAGCTCTAAAAGAAGCAAACAAGTTTGCAAATACTATGCATGAAAGGGAGCATGTCACGCCCTATATCAAATCAAATGAAAACTATAAAATAGCTAATTTTTCTAATAAAATTGATTACTCTAATGAACGCTGGACAGTAGATGAACCTGAAGATTTAATTCTAATTAATAATATTTTCAACCATTTTAAGCCTAATTTGGACTTCTCTTGGAAGGATGTTTTAAAACTAAGAATTTCTAATGAAGAAATTTTCAAAATCAATATGGAAATCAAAAGAAATATTGGAGCAACTTTGGGTTCAGGACAGAAATTATATAAAAGAGCAAAAAAAATTATTCCAGGTGGTAATATGTTACTATCAAAAAGACCTGAAATGTTTTTACCCCATAATTGGCCATCATATTATAGCAAGGCTAAGGGCTGTGAAGTCTGGGATTTAGATGATAATAAATACTTAGACTTTTCAATAATGGGAATTGGTACTAATATTCTTGGCTATGGACACCCTCAGGTTGATGCAGCAGTAGCTAAAATTGTTAATAATGGTAATATGTCAACATTTAATTGCCCAGAGGAAGTTTATCTTGCAGAGCGCCTAGTTGAATTACATCCTTGGGCAGATATGGTTCGTTTTGCAAGAACTGGAGGAGAAGCAAATTCTATTGCCATCAGAATAGCGCGTGCTGCAGCAGGGAAGGATAAGGTTGCGATTTGTGGCTACCATGGTTGGCATGACTGGTATCTAGCTGCAAATATTGGTGATAATAAGGGTTTAGATGGTCATTTGCTACCAGGATTAAAGCCAAATGGTGTTCCAAGGAGCTTAAAGGACACAATTTACACGTTCAACTATAATGATTATGATTCCTTAGTCGACCTAGTTAACAATCATGATATTGGTGTAATAAAGATGGAGGTTTCTCGATCAGAAGAACCAGCAAAAAACTTTCTTAAAAAAGTACGTAGGTTGGCCACAAAAAATAACATTGTATTAATTTTTGATGAATGCACATCTGGTTTTCGTGAAACATTTGGCGGATTGCATAAAAAGTATCAAATAGAGCCTGATATGGCAATGTTTGGAAAAGCTATTGGTAACGGCTATGCTATAACAGCTTGTATTGGAACTAGGGATGTCATGGAAGCAGTTCAGAGCACATTTATTAGTAGTACTTTTTGGACAGAAAGAATTGGTCCAACAGCAGCTTTGAAAACTTTAGAAATAATGGAAAGTATTTCATCATGGAAGACTATAACTAAAATTGGAAAGGATATAGGTAAGGGCTGGATTTCATTGGCTGAAAAGTATAATTTAAGAATGCATATATCTGGCCTCCCATCATTAATAAATTTTAAAATTTTATCTGATGATTGGTTGAAGTATAAAACTTTTATTACTCAAGAGATGCTTAAAAAAAGGTATTCTTGCAGGAAGCTCAGTATATGTATGTATATCGCATACAGAAGATATTGTTAATCAATATTTTAATAATTTAGAGCCAATTTTTTCCAAAATTGCTGATTGCGAGCAAAATAAAAATATAGATGAGCAATTAGATGGACCAGTTTGTCATTCGGGGTTTGAGCGACTAAACTAATAGAATAAGATAATTAGTAATAAAACATAACATTAATAAAAAGTTTATTTAAAGCTAATCTTACTTTATGAATATTATGAATCAATCAAATATAGAATTCAAACAGTCTGAAAGATAATGAAGATAAATAATGTAAAAATTGGTAGTAATTATAAACCATTTATTATTGCCGAGATGTCTGGTAATCATAATCAATCATTAGATAGAGCATTAGAGATAGTAGAATCTGCACATGCATCTGGTGCTGACGCAATCAAATTACAAACTTACACGCCTGATACGATAACACTGAACTCTAATAATCCTGACTTTGTGATTCAAGATAAAAATAGTTTATGGTACGGCAGAACATTGCATGATTTATATGAAGAGGCTCATACACCTTGGGAGTGGCATAAGCCTATAATGAAATTGGCAAAGGAACTTGGCTTGGTCTGTTTTAGTAGCCCATTCGATGAAACTGCAGTAGAATTTTTAGAAGATTTGAATGTTCCGGCATATAAAATTGCATCATTTGAAAATATTCATTTACCTTTGATTAAAAAAGTTGCATCAACAAAAAAGCCAATAATTATTTCCACAGGTATGGCAAGTATATCTGAGATAGACCAAATTATATGCGCGATTAGAAATGAAGGTGTTGACCAAATAGCCTTGTTAAAATGTACTAGCACTTACCCCGCGGATGCAGATAACAGTAATATTCTTACAATACCACATATGAAGGAACTTTTCAAATGTCAAATTGGGCTCTCTGATCATACAATGGGTATAGGTGCCTCTATTGCTGCAATATCCCATGGGGCCACCATTATAGAAAAACATTTTACTTTGTCAAGAAATGATGGAGGGGTTGATTCTGCATTCTCCCTTGACCCCAATGAAATGAAGAACTTAGTCATTGAATCAGAACAGGCATGGAGATCGCTAGGAAAAATTTTCTATGGGCCTACGAAAGCTGAAATGCCATCTATAAATCTTCGTAGATCTATTTATATTTCTGAAGATATTAAAAAAGGTGAAAAAATAACTGAAAAAAACGTACGTATTGTAAGACCAGGTTTTGGTTTGCAACCAAAATACTATCATGTTGTTATGGGAAGAACGATAAAAAGAGATGTGAAAAAGGGTACTGCTTTGGTATGGGAATTAATAGCTTGAGTCATTATTATTAAAAAGAAAAGCTAAAATTGAAAAATAAATTAATATGCATTCTTGATTATGGCAGTGGGAATGTTAAATCAGTTTTTAATTTGCTAAAATTTATTGGCTCAAATGTTATTATATCAAATGATAGTACTAGTATAAAAAAAGCAACTCATTTAATACTGCCAGGTGTGGGCTCCTATGGCACATCCATGGAAAAAGTAAAACAAAAACTCCCTATTTCAGTTTTAGAGAATGAAGTATTAATAAATAAAAAACCATTTCTTGGAATATGTGTTGGTATGCAATTACTGGTTAAAAAAGGATATGAATATGGAGAACACTCAGGTCTAGGTTGGTTACCTGGCACAGTTGAAAAGATAAATGTAAAAAGTCACCCGTTACCGCATATTGGCTGGAACAATGCCATCATCAAAAGAGAATCAAAATTATTTACTGGATTAGAAAATATTAATGATTTTTATTTTGTTCATAGTTTTGCTGTTAAAACCAAAGAAAGATTTATATTAACTGCAACGGAATATGAAATCGAATTTTGTTCATCAATACAAAAAGATAATATTTATGGTGTTCAATTCCATCCTGAGAAAAGTCAAAGAGCTGGCATTAAGCTCATACAGAATTTTTTGCAAGTATCATGAAAAAAAATCGCTTGATTCCAGTACTATTACTAAAAAATGGGTGGCTAGTGCAAAGCAAAGGATTTAATAGATATCAAAACCTTGGAAATCCAACTACTGCAGTAAAAAGAATAAGTGAGTGGGGTTCAGATGAACTTATCTACTTGGATATATCAAAGACTGATGAATATAGTATAAGAAGAGAGGATCAAAACTACCCTAACAGACAATCATTTTTAGAGATAATTGAAGATGTTTCAAAAGTAACATTTATGCCAATAACAGTAGGTGGAAAGATTGAATCTTTAAGTGATATTGAAGAAAGATTGAAATTAGGTGCAGATAAAATTGCAATAAATACTTCTGTAATCGATAATCCTGAATTTGTTTTAAAATGTGCAAAAGAATTTGGTTCTCAATGTATCGTTGTATCTATTGATGCAAAAATTAAAGGATCAGATTATTTTGTGTACAATAATAAAACCTCATCAATTGTAGATTCCAAAGTCACTGAATTATCAAAATTATCTGAGGAATTTGGTGCAGGTGAAATACTAATTAATTCTGTTGATCGGGATGGCTTAGGTGGTGGATATGATATCGATCTAATTAAAAAAATTTGTTCAATTGTTGAAATACCAATTATATCCTGTGGTGGAGTTAGTGAATGGTCTCATTTTCATGAAGCTCTAGATTTGACAAAAACTGATGCTGTGGCTGCCGCTAATATTTTTCATTATAGAGATCAAAGCGTATATTTATCTAAGAAATATTTATATGAGAATAATTGTAATGTCAGAAAACCGGACCTATTAAAAATCAATTGAGGTGAGTCTTGAAATATTGTAATAAATGTGTATATCCGTATTATGCAGTTGCGTTGGAAATATCTGAGGACGGTATATGTAGTAGCTGTAAAAGTTTTGAAAAATCAGAATTATTAACGCAAACCTTTTGGAAAGAAAGAAGAAGAAAACTAGATAATATTTTTAAAGATGTAATTAATTCTAATTCAACAAACTATGATTGTTTAATACCTGTTAGTGGTGGAAAGGATAGTTATTATCAAGCACACTTAATAACAAAAGAGTATGGTCTAAAGCCATTATTAATGACTTATCATGGGAATAATTTTTTACCAGAGGGTGACCATAATCGTGATAAAATGAGGCACGATTTTGATGCAGATCATATTGTTTGGGGACCTAGTGTTGATGTGCTGATAAGGCTAAATAGAGCTACCTTTAAAATTATGGGTGACATGAATTGGCAAAATCACTGTGGAATAATGAGCGCTCCAATTCGGGTAGCGGTTAATTTCAATATTCCTTTGATTATTTGGGGAGAGATTTACATGGATTTTGCAGGTATGCATGATCCAGATGATTTTGTTGAGTTTAGTGCAAGATCTAGACTGGAACATGATCTTCGAGGTTATGAATGGTATGATATCATGGAAAAGTCTAACGAAAAATTCTCTAAAAAAGATTTTAATTGGGCAAGTTACCCCTCTGACGAAGAAATAATAAATGTTGGAGTACGTGGTTTATATATAGGTAATTTTTTTAAATGGGATCCAAATGCCCATACAAAAATGGTTATAGAGCAATATAATTGGAAAGCTGCAGAGAAACCTTTTGAAAGGACATATCGTACAATGTCTAACTTGGATGATAGATATGAAAATGGAATTCATGATTTAATGAAATTTGTAAAATTTGGTTATGGTCGAGCTTCTGATCACGCGTCAAAAGATATAAGGACTGGTTATATGACAAGAGATGAGGGAATAGAAATGGTTCGTAAATATGACCATGTTGTTTCAAGTGATTTAGAGCATTGGCTTGATTATGTAGACATGACAGAGGATGAGTTTTGGAATATAGCTGATACGTTTCGTGATCCAAATGTATGGTGGATAGAAAATGGAAAATGGTGGAAGGAAAATATTTGGGGTGAACCTTGTAGTTATGGTGAAGTAAGCTTATCGCAAAAAGAAAAGAAAAAGTTTAATGAAAATAGTTTAAGCATATCCAGGAGGAATGGTGCATAAACAAGCTAAAAGAGTAATACCATTCACAACACTTCAAGACATTAATAAGCAGTGTAAAGATAGGTCAATTGTTTTATTTGGAGTTGGTGACCTTGCTGAAAAAACAGCTAGGATATTAACTGAATCTAAAATACATGCTCTACTTGATAATGCTTCTAACTTATGGGGTCAAACTGATATGGGCCTTGAAATTAGAGGGCCTGAATATCTGAAAAGTGATGAAGGAAAAAATTCATTTATCATAATTTGCACTACGTCATTTGCTGAGGTATCTAAGCAATTAAATCAATTGGGTTTCATTGCTAAACAGGATTATTGTGTGAGCCCAATATTAAACGATTTGAGAATTATTGATGAATTAGAGACCATTCAAAAGAAAATGTTATTTACTAGTGGATCTCCAAGAGAAGATGAAGAATCATATGGTGGTGGAATTTATGAATTAGAAGTAAATGGCGATAAATGGATTCATAAAAAGGTTTTTAGTGGAAATTGTTATGGCTTGATAAGATATGGTAAGAATTTTATATCTGTAGATACTGAAATTGGTATATTTGAATTCGATAGTAATTATAACATAGTCAGGTCTGAGTTTTTACCTGATGGAACACGTGCACATGGTATAGATTACTCAAAAAAACATGAAAAATTCTTTGTAGTTGGTAGCCATAGGGATGCTATACTGATAATAGATAACAATTTTAAAGTCATAGATGAAATCAAAATTTCTAATAAAAAAGAAAGATCAGGCAAACCTCAGCATCATTGTAATGATTGCCTAGTTGTAGAAGACAGTCTATTTGTTTCTATGTTTTCATTAACTGGTAATTGGAGAAAAGATATTTATGATGGTGTTGTTCTAGAGTATGATATAGAAACAAAAAAAATAATGGGACCAGTAATTGATGGTTTATGGATGCCCCATAATGTAAAGTTAATTGAGGGAAGCATTCATATTCTAAATTCATTACAAGGACAATTAAAAACAAATAATTCTCAAGTAATTGGTGAATTTCCTGCTTTTACTCGTGGATTAGACCATGACGGGATTTTCTATTATATAGGTCAAAGTAGGAATAGGAATTATTCTAAAAATATCGGTATCTCAAATAATATATCCATAGATGCAGGAATAATTGTTTTCGATCCCCAAACCAAAGCTTCCAGATTTTTACAACTTCCACCAAAAATATCAGAATTGCATTCAATTTTATTAATAAAATAACCAGACAACTTTTTATCTAGAATGGATAAAAATACAAATCTGGTTAATTATTTAATAAAAAATGGTGATGAAGAAACTTCAAGGGCTATTAGCCTTATAAAGTATGAGTTGAATTGTTCATTAACTTACTATGGTAGTCATTTCAAAACTCCAAAAGAGAGTTTGGAAAGAAAATATTTTGGTTTAACAAAAGCTACTATTAAATATCTTCTTATTAATCTATATAAGCGAAAAAGAAAAAATAAGCAAAAAAATATTCTTTCAAGTGCCCATGGTCAATGGAATAATCATTTTTCAGATCTAGGATTCAATGTTTACAGTCCTCCTTGGCACATTAGTAGTAAATCAAGGTGCAATATATCAATAAGATTATACCTAATTACAAAAAGGATTCAAAAAAAACTAGATAATTCACAGTTTAATTACCTGATTAGTAAAGAATTTATTAACCTTATAAATGAATATTATACCGTACTAAAAAATGAATGTGTTTTAAACTCTTATGATGCTTTGATTCTTCGCAGCTATAATAGTTTCTTTGAAAAAGTATCTACAAAAATTTTTAGAGAATTAGGTAAGCCTGTAATTTTTTGGCATCATGGTGGCGTCCCAGCAAATTATGACACAAGTCACCAGGACAGAGCTGATTATTTTGTTTTAATGGGTAAAAAACAGGTCGATCATTTTATTAAAATGGGTTATGAAAAATCAAAATTTCTTGTCTCTGGTCACCCTTTCTATAACAAAGTACCCAGTCATTTAAAATTCAACCTATCTAATATACTTGTAATTACTAAAGCTCCAGCAGGTGCGAGCCCTCTAGAAAGTGAGATTCATGATTCTCGTGGTAATGCTATTATGTATTTATATTCAATCCAACGTGTGCTTAAATCTTTTGGCATTCAATCTGCAAGGGTAAGACCACATCCATCAGAAAATTATAGCTGGTATAAAAAAATGATTGATACATCTTTTTATATAATGGATAATGAAGAATTAAAAAATTCGCTGAAAAATTCCACTCTAGTTATTGGGCCCATATCAACGGTAATTATTGATAGTTTATATCATGGCATTAATTATGTTCTATATGAACCCATTATAGATAATGGTACAATATTGGGTAATCCAATTACGCCACCATTAGATGGTAAAGATAAAAATTTTCCAACAGCACACACAGAAGAAATGTTGATGAAAATTATCAAATATAAAAGACGTGCGTCAAAAGATTTATATGGTGAATTTGTCGAAACGCCTAGGGATATCAGTTTCCTTAAAGATTTGATTTGATGACGGACTCATATAGCAAAAATTATTTAAAAATATATTTTTGGCGGTTTCTTTCAATTATTACAAATTTTTTATCGTTAATGATCGTCCTTCCTCTTATATCAGATAATCAAGAACTTTATGGGATATATGCATTTTGTATTTCTTTTTCAGCATACCTATCATATGCTGATATTGGGTTTTTGAATGCTGGACAGAAATTTTCAGCAGAAGAGTACTCAAAAGGAAATCGTGATGAGGAAATGAAGATTCTTGGATTTACAGCATTTGTTTTACTTATTATGATGATTCCTTTCTCTATCATGATGATTGTATTATCAAATAATCCTGAAATTATAATTAAAGATTTAAGTTCTAAAGGCCAAGAGATAGCAGGATATATTTTTTTTATAATTGGGATTTTCACTCCAATCAATATGATAATAGAGCGTCTGGTCCAATCTATATTGATTATTCGAATCAAAGATTATATTTCTTACCGATTTAACATTATTAGCAACATAATAAAAATTCTATCTGTTTTTATTTTCTTTAATAGAGACAATTATTTATTAGCTGAATATTTTCTTTTTATTTCTTTGATTAATATTATCAGTTCAATTGTTATTATGGTTATAATTAAAATTAATGAGAACTATGATTTTATAGCCTTAATAAAAAGTTTACGGTTAACTAAAAGGTATTATCATCTTACAAAGGCTCTGGCCTTTAGTTCCTTATTCTCTACATTAGGATATCTAATTTATTATGAACTTGATTTAATTATTATAGGTCAATTATATGGCCCTGAAGAAGTTGCAGTCTATGCGATAGGATTTACTTTTCTAAATTTTTTTAGAACTATGTGGAGTTCAGTATTTTCGCCTTACGCACAACGATTTAATCATTTTGCCAATGAGGATTCAAATCATAATATAAAAAAGCTATTATCAAATAATATTATATATGGTATGCCTCTATCTTTTATAACAATCACCACACTATTTTTGTTAGCTGACAATATTGTTATACTGTGGGTAGGTGAAAAATATTTTGAGTCAATTATTATTTTAAGAATTTTGATGATTAGTACGTTATTTAGTTTTTTAACAATACCCGCAAGTCACTATTTTACTGCTAAGCTTATGCATAAATATATATATGTACTAGGAGCACTAGTACCCGCTACTTTTATATTAAGTATATTTTTACTTAGTCCAATAATGGGTATTAATGGAATTGCTGTTGCAAAAACAATTGCCGTATTCATTAGTTTTATAATAAGCATTATAGGAATATCTAAGATTATTAATCTATTTAAAATTTTCAAAAAATGGGCAATTCAATTAATTATTTTAATTTTATTGATTCTCCCATTTTTAGTGGAGAATCTATCCTTATTATTTTCGGACCATTACAAAAATCCCATTCAATTACTTATACTTTTGGTATTATCTGGTAGTCTTATTGCGCTATCATACTTAGCTGTATTAATGACTCGTAAAAATAGTAGAATTGAGTTAACCTTATTTCTTAATAGTCTTCGCAATTAATCTTATTTTCTGGAGTATTAACCATTGATAAAATAATCAGCATTGTTATGCCTCTAAAAAATATAAATATAAATGAATTCAGAAAGTAAAATATTAGATCTAGGATGTGGCAATAAGAAAAGAAGCGGTACCATTGGTGTAGATTTTAATGCTAGAACTAAGCCAGATATAGTTCACAACCTTAATCTTTTCCCTTACCCATTTGAAGAATCGTCTATCGATAAGATATATATTGACAATACTTTAGAACATCTTGATAGCCCCTTAAATGTAATGAATGAACTCTATAGAATAATCAAGCCTAATGGCGTAGTAAAAGTAATAGTACCATATTTCAGGTCAGTATCTGCTTTTACAGACCCAACACATCTACACTTTTTTACTGTCGAATCTTTTTCTTATTATGATCCCGATCATATATTCTTTAAAAGATATGATTATACTTTATCAAAATTTAAAACTGAAAATATTATTTTTCATGAGGGACTTAATTCAGGACTGGTCAAAAGTTCAATTGTAAAATTTGCTAACAAGTGGCCTCTGATTTATGAAAGATTTTTTAGCAATATTGTAGCTTTGGATGAAATAACTTTTTATCTACGCTGCTTAAAATAGATAGCCTGATTTGATTGCAATATAAAATTTCTATCTGTATTCCTACTTATAATAGGGCTAAATACTTAACAAACTGTTTAGACTCAATTATACACAATAAAACTTTTTTGAATCAAAATATTGAAGTTTGTGTTTCAGATAATTGTTCTCAAGATGAAACAAAAGATGTTGTAGCTGAGGCTAAGAAAAAAATTGATATTAATTATAATAGAAATAAAAATAATTTAGGTATACCCAAGAATTTCATCAAAGTAGTAGATATGGCCAAAGGAGAATTTATTTGGTTGATTGGCGATGATGATTTATTAATGCCTGATGCGTTGTATAGTTTGAATACGCTTATCGATAATAATAAAGGGATAGATTTTTTTTATGTTAATTCGTATCATCTCTCTTCTGAATATGTTTTTTCATATGACCAGCCTTTTAATATAAAAGACCTCCCAGAAAAAATGGAGAAATTTTCAAATTGGTCTGGAAGTGGTCCAATGCCTTTTCTTGATTTAGTGAATCCTAAAATTTCATTTGATTTTCTTGGAGGAATGTTTTTATCAGTATTCAGGAGGAAAAATTGGTGTGAGCATATTACGACTTTGGATAACGATGCCTTAAATGATAGCCGCACATTTTCACACTTTGATAATACATTCCCTCATGTAAAGATATTTTCAAGAGCATTTTCAAATTCTATGGCATACTATAATAAAACACCATTAAATATTTGCCTTTATGGTGCTAGGGAATGGGAACCTATGTATAACTTTATAAAAAGTGTAAGGCTAATAGAAGCATTAGATAATTACCGAGAAAATGGTTTGTCATTATTAAAATACATATATTGTAAGAATTTTGCGTTGAGATCATTTATTCCAAATCTCATATATATGTACCTAAATAAAGAAACCTCAGGATACAAGTTTGTAAACCCAGTTAAATTGATAGCAAGGAATTGTGTCTATCCAAATTTCTATTTTTCTATTATATATTTTATGTTTAGAAGGCTAAATAAGATTATAAAAAGTCTTGCCAATAAACTTTTTATTTTCTCATAAATGTCAAAAAATATTAAACAGGGGATTTATTTATGAATAGACAAAAACTTCATGTAATTAGCAAATGCGAAGTTTGTAATCAAGGTTATTTAGAGCCAGTATTAAACTTGGGTTTGCATCCAATGTGTGATGATTTAGTTTCTATTGGAGATAGTAGAGAATGTGTTGAATATCCAATTGAAATTCTCTTTTGTAAAAAATGTATTACTGCTCATCAAAAATACCAAATTCCAAAACAAGATTTGTTTCCAAATTCGTATCACTATCGCTCAAGATTTACAAATGATGTTCTTCGTGGGATGCACGCATTGGTCGATTCATGTATAAATCAATACGGTGATTTAAATGGAAAAATAGTTTTAGATGTTGGATGTAATGATGGGAGTTTATTAGACTTTTTTAATAATAGCGGAGCCACTACTATTGGAATTGAGCCGACCGATGCTTTTTTAGATGCCAAAGAAAAAGGTCATTTTATTTACCCTAATTATTTATCTCAAGAAATAGCAAATGAAATCGTCTCTGATAAAGGTAAACCCGATTTCATTACATTTACTAATGTTTTTGCTCATATTCAAGATCTTAATGAAGTTATCCAATCGTTAAAGTTATTATCAAAGTCAAGTACAAAAATAATCATTGAAAATCATTATCTAGGGTCAATATTTCAAGGCAACCAATTTGATACTTTTTACCATGAGCATCCACGTACTTACAGTTATAATTCTTTTAAGTATATAGCAAAGTCATTAGGACTGTCTATTGAAAATATAGAATTTCCTTCAAGATATGGTGGTAACATTCGCGTCTTTTTAGGCAGCGATAAAAAAAGTGTTCATAACAGTGAACTAGATGAAAATGAAAGCAAATTTTTACAAAGTTTTATAATCCTAAATGAAAATATCAATAAATGGAAAAAAACTAAAGAGATATTTTTTCATGATTACAAAATTAAATATGGTAAGATTAAGGCAAAAGCATTCCCAGGAAGATCAGCAATATTAATAAAAATGCTTGGTTTGGATGAGAATTATATTTCAGCAGTTTATGAAAAACCAGGCTCAATGAAAATTGGACAGTATGTTCCTGGAACCCGTATTCCAATTTATTCAGATGATGTTTTATTTGAACAAAAAGTTAAAAATCAAACCATTTTAAACTTAGCTTGGCATATTTCATCAGAGATTGAAAAATACCTTAAAGAGAATGGTTATGAAGGCAAAGTAATAAATATTCTATCAAATGGAGATTTTAATTAAACGAATAGCTGTAATTGGGGGCGGGCGTTGGGCTAAAGTAATAACAGAAGAAATTTGTGATATTCTTAGTAAAAATATAATTATTTCAATTCATTCTTTAAGTAATCATAAAAATTTCTCAAAATGGGTAAAACAAAAGAATTTTCAACAAAAAATTATTGTAAACAAAAATCTACCGAATTTTTCAAATGAAAATATTGATGCGGCTTTCATTGTAAATGCGGCAAGAGACCACGAAAAATATGTAAAAATATGTTTAAATGCTGGAGTGCCCACACTGGTTGAAAAACCAATTACTTTAGCATCATCAACAACTGAAAAATTAATTTCTATAGCAAATGAAAAAGGAAAAATATTGGCTAGTAGCCATGTATTTCTTTTTGCAGATTACCTAAAAAACTTTTTAGGATATATAAATGTAAAACAGATTAATCATATCCAAATAGATTGGATAGACTCTAAGTCAGAGGTTAGATATGGAGAAAAGAAAACTTATGATTATGGTTTGCCAATTTATCTAGATTGCCTACCTCACATTTTATCTATAATAAATAGGTTAATTCCGGATAAGAATTGGGATTTTAAAAACCTTAATCTTATGGGAGGAGGTTCAAAGTTAGAAATTGAAATGAGTGTGGGGAGAATACCTTGTTTTATAATAATTCAAAGAAACGGTAACGACCGCATTCGTTATATTAGAATAAATCATAGTAAAACAACTGAACTAGATTTTTCTAAAGAACCTGGCTACATCATAAGTAAAGGAGAAAATACTAATGCTGATATAAACTGGGGATTAAATATGAGGCCATTAAAAAAAATGATTTCTTGCTTTATAAAATCAGTTTCGGTAGGAAAAGTTGATAATCGTTTAAGTCCTCACCTTGGACTAAGGATAAACAATTTCATTGATAAATTAAAAGATGAGTACAGGAACCAAATGTCTATATGGTTGAGTAAAATGCTAAAGCCTGAGTTAATTCCAGATGAAAATATAGTTTATGCTTTGAAAGAAATTTTTTCTTTTAAAGCATACATACCTATTGATATTTTGGAAAAAAATATCAAAAATATTTTAAAGTCAATCAAGGATGATTTATCTGTTGATTTAATAAATCAATTACATTCAAATGATAATATTATCGACATCCTTGAGACTTTATTCATTAATGAAATTAAAAGTGATAATAATTAATGTTAGTTTATATTCCATACATAAATCTTTTATCATTTTGGAGGATATGTTATTAAGGTTGTAATACTTGCCGGTGGATATGGTACACGCATACGAGACGTTGCTGAAGATATTCCTAAGCCAATGATTCCTATTGGTCCATACCCAATTCTTTGGCATATAATGCAATTGTATGCGAATCATGGTTTTAATGATTTCATAATTTGCTTGGGCTATAAAGGAGAGATAATAAAAAATTTCTTTTTCAATTATCAGAGCCGTATTAGAGACTTTACAATTAATTTATCAAATCATGAAATCATATATCATTCAGATGGAAACTCTCCTGATTGGAATGTTGCTCTTGTAGACACGGGTTTGCATACTATGACAGGAGGTCGGATTTCTAAAATTAGAAAATATGTTGATGAAGATAATTTTATGTTGACTTATGGAGATGGAATAAGTGATTTAAATATCAACCAATTACTAGACTACCATAATAATCATGGTAAGATTTTAACGGTAACAGGTGTACGACCTCCAGGAAGATTTGGAGAGATGGTGGATAAAAATGGGGCTGTGATAGAGTTTAATGAAAAACCACAATCAGAAAAGGGTCGTATATCTGGCGGATTTTTTGTAGCAAACACAAAAATATTTTCCTATTTGAGTGATGATGAAGGGTTGGTATTTGAAAAAGAACCTATTTCAAACTTGGTCAATGATGAAGAGTTAATGATGTTTAAACATGATGGTTTTTGGCAACCAATGGATACAAGCCGAGAGTATAAATTGTTAAATGACTTATTTAATGAGAATAATGCACCATGGATAAAATAACTTTAGTAAAAGTATTAAATAAATTCAGAAATAAAAGAGTTTTTATTACTGGGCATACAGGTTTCAAAGGGTCTTGGCTTACAATGCTATTGAAACAACTTGGAGCACAAGTTAGAGGATATGCTTTAGAGCCTGTTTCTTCCCCAAATCATTTTGATTTGCTCGATATAAATAATGATATTGATCATATTATTGGCGATATCAGAGATTATTCAAATCTTAAAGCATCCATGCAATCTTTTAAGCCAGAATTTGTTTTTCATTTAGCAGCACAAGCATTAGTAATTAGATCTTATGAAGACCCTGTAGATACATTTAGTACTAATATTATGGGTTCAAATCATCTCTTAGAGTCTGTAAGAGATTGTAATTCAGTCAAGTCGCTTGTTTATATAACATCTGATAAGTGTTATGAAAACTTAGAATGGGAATATGGCTATAGAGAAAATGATAAATTAGGAGGGCATGATCCCTACAGTGCTTCAAAAGCTGCAGCAGAAATTCTTTTTTCAACTTACCAGCGCTCATTTTTTAGCCAAATACCAGAGTTAGGTGTCGGGTCTGCAAGGGCAGGAAATGTAATTGGAGGAGGCGATTGGTCTCTAAATCGTATTATCCCTGATTGTATTAGATCTATCGAATCAAATGAGCCGATTATATTACGTAACCCATCAGCTATTAGGCCATGGCAACATGTTTTAGAGCCTCTCACGGGATATCTTTATTTAGCATATGCTTTATGTGAATCACCTGACAGATTTTCAGGTTCATGGAATTTTGGACCTAAAATATCTGAAGTAAGAACAGTAGAGGAAGTTGCAAAGAATATCATAGAATATTATGGAAAAGGTAAAATAAGAATATCTAATACAAGTAATAAGCAGCATGAATCTCAATTACTTCAGCTAAACTGTGATAAAGCTAATCAAAATTTGAATTGGAATCCAAAATGGGATATTCAGGATACAATTAAATTTTCAGCAGAATGGTATAAGTCCTTTTATGATAATCAAATGGCAAATGCAATTACATCTAAACAAATATCAAATTATTTCAATGGAGCTTTATAATATGATCGAAGGAGTAAGAACCACACCTCTAAAACAATTTATTGACGAAAGAGGTAAAGTAATGCATATGCTTAGAGAGGATTCAGATATTTTTGATCGGTTTGGTGAAATATATTTTTCATGTACTAATCCAGGAGCAATTAAAGCATGGCATCTACACAAGAAAATGACTTTGAACTATGCCGTCATCTATGGCCAAATAAAGTGTGTTTTATATGATGATAGGCCTGAAAGCAGCACCAAAGGGCAAGTTGATGAGTATTTTTTATCTCCAGAAAATTATATGTTGGTTACAGTCCCTCCATTAGTATGGAATGGTTTTAAAGGTATTGGGACTAAGATTTCTATTGTTGCTAATTGCGCAACTATCCCTCATGATCCTGATGAAATTATAAGAAAATCAGCCTTTGATAAACATATTCCGTATGATTGGGAAATAAAGCATAAATAATTGGATTAAGTGATAAAATATTAACTTTATTGTTTTTTAATTATTCATTTCAATTATCCTAAAAATGAAAATTCTTATTACTGGTGGTAATGGTTATCTTGGTTCAAGGCTATGTCAATTCTTGAGTTTGAATGGACACCAAGTAACTGCCGTTTGTCATAGGGAAAAACATTACAGGAAAAATTGGAATAGTTTAATTCATCAAATTATTTATGCAGACATCAAAAAGATTGAGACAATAAAACAAATATCATCTATTAAAACTGATGTACTTATCCATTTAGTTTCTCTTGATCAACATAATTCTGAAAAAGATAATAAGGAGGCTATGGATATAAATGTGTTGCCAACCTGGAACCTACTTGAACAGTGTACTGCTAACGGATTAAAAAAATTTATCTATTTTTCAACAATCCATGTTTATGGACACAATCAAAATGGATTAGTTGAAGAAACACAATCCCCCACCCCGATAAATGCGTATGGGCTTACTCATTACTTAAGTGAAAAAATTTGCAATTATTATATGCGAAAAGCAGACACAGATTGCATAAATATTCGTCTGTCTAATAGCTATGGGAGTCCTGTTTTTTCGGATGCAAATTGCTGGGATCTGATTTTGAATGATATTACAAGGAGTGCTTTTATAGAAAAAAAAATTGTATTAAAGACAGATGGTAGTGCAATTCGAGATTTTATCCATTTTTCTGATATATGCAATGGTATTAATAAAATTCTAAATGTTACCGAATTTAATGGTAAAAATACGATTCATTTTAGTTCATCTAAATCTTTAACCATGCTTGATGTCGCTATTTTGGTGCAGAGTATATACTTTAAACGATATAATCAAGAAATACCAATTTATATCAACGGTAATGAACTTTGGGTTGGTAGTACTAGCTCAAAGAATAACACGAATATAATTTCTAACGCATTAGCAAAATCCTTTTCTATTAATTTCAATAAAAAATTAGAAGATGGTATTGAGGATTTATTTAACTATTTAGAATCTGAATGATGCCCAAAGTAAGCGTTATTCTAACTACTTACAATCGACCTGAGTTAGTTAAAAAAACTATTGATTCGATTTTGAACCAAACATTTCAGGATTTTGAATTGATTGTTGTAGACAATTGTTCTAATTATGATTTCCTGCAGGTTATTAATGCGTTTAATGACAAGAGGATTATTCCCTTTCAGAAAAATAACCATGGAATAATTGCTAAAAATAGGAATTATGGAATTTCTAAAGCCAATGGTGCTTTTCTTGCTTTTTGCGATGATGATGATATATGGGAGCCAAATAAATTAGAAATACAAATAAATTTTATTTATCGAAATAAATTAGAGAATAATCAATTTGTATTATACACTAATTGTATAGAGGTTAATGATGATTTTAGTAAGAATACCAATATAAAAGAGATAAAGAGCATTAATGATTTAATTTATTCTAGCCAGATATATTTTTCAACATCTATGATTTCAAATATTTCATTAAGCGAGAGATTCAATGAACTACCTGTATTTATAGCGGTAGAAGATTATTTATTTTGGATGAGTTTAAAAGCAACAAACTACAACTTTTTTTTAATTAAAGAGCATTTAGTGAAAATTCATGTTGATAAATCAAGTATGTCATTAAAAA
>CACEUX010000026.1 GCA_902562835.1 uncultured Fidelibacterota bacterium | reverse complement strand
GGACAGCCTAAGGCTGTATTACTGGATGATGCGATACTTACTGATATACGTACTGCAATTTCAGGACAAATTTGCGCTAGAAGATTTGCAAATAAAATTGAGATGATTGGTGTATTAGGTACTGGTTTACAGGCTAGGCTTCAAGTTCAATACCTATCAGGTATAACTGAATGTAGGCAGGTAATGGTTTGGGGGCGAAGCTCAAATAAAATGAAGCAGTATAAAAATGATATGAAAAATTTGGGATTCGAAGTTTTACTTGGTAAATCAGCTAAACAAGTTGCTTCAGTATGTAATTTTATTATCACCGCTACTGCTAGCAAACAGCCATTACTTTTTAAAAATGATATATTAGCAGGTACACATATCACTGCTATGGGTTCTGATACTCCTGGCAAAAGAGAATTGGGGCCTGGTGTAGTAAAATCTGCAGATATAATTGTAGCGGATAGTATCATTCAATGTCAGGAAAGAGGGGAGATAGCGAATGCTATTAAAGATGGAGATCTATTTAATAATATAGTAGAGTTAGGTAATGTTTTATCTGAAGATCAATTAGGTAGAGCCAATGATAGGCAGATCACTATTGCAGATTTAACTGGCGTGGCAGTACAAGACGTACAGATAGCTACTGCTGTTTATAATAAATATTTGGAGAATAATAATGAAATTTGAAGAATTTCAATTAGAACGAAACCAGTCCCTTTTTGAAAATGAAGTAGATTATAATTTATCAGAAAGTGGGGTGCATCCGCTCAAACTGTCAGAAATACTTTCTCATGAAGAACAGGATAAAATTCTGGATACCGAACTATTTTATGGATATACAAATGGCACACCTGAACTTCGCCAGCGAGTAGCAGAAATGTATGGCTCTAATTTTAAAATAGATAATGTTTTGATCACGTCAGGTTCTGCTGAAGCAAATTTTTTATCTGTCATGACACAGTTAGACTGTGGGGATGAAATTGTATATATGGTCCCTAATTATCTGCAGATATACCACCTAGCCAAAAGTTTTGGGATTGAGGTAAAAAGATTACCGATAAGACAAGATTTGAGTTGGCAATGGGATCTAGATGAATTAAAAAGTTTAGTGACAGCAAAGACGAAGATGATTGCAATATGTAATCCTAATAATCCAACGGGTGCGATCATGTCTGAAGAAGTAATGAATGGAGTTATTGAAATTGCTCAAGAGTTAGGTTGTTGGATTCTATCTGATGAGGTATACAGAGGTGCTGAATTAGATGGTAATGAATGTCGTTCTTTTGCAGGCGCGACCAAAAAAACCATAGTGAATGCAGGTCTTTCAAAAGCTTATAGTTTGCCAGGTCTTCGATTAGGTTGGAGTATCGGTTCAAAAGAATATATAGAGAGAGCATGGTCATTTCATGATTTTACTGTTATCAATGTTGCCTATCTTAGTGATTGGGTTGCATCAAAAATCCTATCTTATGAGCGCAGAAGAAAAATATTAGATCGTACAAAAGAGCATTTAAATCATAACTTAGATATGTTATGTGACTGGGCGGAGGATGTCCCTCAGCTTACTTTATCTAGACCAGAGGCTGCAGCAATAACTTTTGCCAAAATAAATTTACCAATTAGTTCAGAAGATTTTGTTTTTGATCTGAGAGATAATTTCAGCGTTCTTCTAACTGCAGGAAAGTGGCATGGGTTAGAAGGCTATGTCCGTTTTGGTTATGGTACCCCGACAGATTATGTTAAAGGGGGACTAAAGAGGATTAAGACCTTTCTCAATAGTAAATAAAAATATTGGCAATAATTATTTCTAACATCGCTATTGAGCTCTTTAATTTTTGATATAAAAAAAGGCTAATTCATGTCTATGATAAACCCCTATATTTTTCGTGAGTATGATATAAGAGGAAAAGTTTCTGAAGATTTTCCTGAACATATTGTTATCAAATTAGGTAAAGCTTTTGGCACTTTTATAAAACGTGCTGGAGGCACAGAAATAGCTGTGAGCGGTGATATAAGGTTAACAACTCCAGAACTTATTATCCAATTCAAGTCAGGAGTCATTTCAACTGGCATTGATGTTATTAATCTTGGTATTCTGCCTACACCTGTAAATTATTATTCCATGTTTCATTTAGGTGTCTTTGGGGCTGTACAAATAACAGGCAGTCATAACCCTCCTGAATTTAATGGGTTTAAAATGTCTCTAAATAAAAAGCCTGTTTTTGGAGATGACATCCAGACCTTATATGCGTTAATTAATAACAATGATTTTGATGAGGGAGAAGGTACTGAAGCTCGATATAAGATTTTGAATGAATACAATTATATGATTAAGGATAAGATCACTATTGAGAAACCAATGAAGGTGGTCATGGATTGTGGTAATGCAGCAGCAGCTATTAATGCACCAGAAGTTTTCAAGTCCTTGGGAATTGAGTTAAAGGAATTATTTTGTGAACCAGATGGAACATTCCCTAATCATCACCCGGACCCAACTGTTGAAGAGAATCTTAAAGATCTAATCTACGAAATGAAAACGGGCGAATACGATGTAGGTTTGGCCTTTGATGGAGATGCAGATCGAGTTGGAGTTGTTGATGAAAAAGGAGAGATCTTGTGGGCAGACCAACTCATGTCCATATTTCTTCCTGAAATAATCGAAAACGGAGAAACCATACTTTTCGATGTGAAGTGTTCACAGGCACTGGAAGATATGATAAATCGTCATAATGGGAAACCATTCATGTGGAAAACTGGCCATTCATTGATCAAACAGAAAATGGTTGAATTAGAATGTAAGTTCGGTGGTGAGATGAGTGGACATATATTTTTTGCTGATGATTATTATGGTTATGATGATGCCCTTTATGTCGCAGCAAGGCTCGTTCAACTTTTATCTCGTACACAAAGGACATTATCTGAATTAAAAGCTGAGATTCCAGTTTATTATTCAACTCCTGAAATGAGAATGGAGGCAGAAAATGACCAGATGAAATTTATGATTTCAAATAAAGCTGTTGAATACTTTTCACAAAATTATGATTGTATCACAGTGGATGGCGTAAGAATTAAGTTTGGTGATGGTTGGGGGTTAGTGCGTGCATCAAATACACAGCCAGTGATTGTTTGCAGATTCGAAGCCAATTCTCCTGAAAGGAGAGATGAAATAATGGATATTGTACTTAAAAAACTAGGTGAATTTGGCGAATTAAGGCTTGGATCACATTAATGTCCAATTTTGATAGACTAATTGAGTTTATTAGAAGTGAGGTCAATAAAAGCCTAAAAAATCTAAAATTACCTAATAAACCTACCTATTTGTATCAACCTATTCGCTATGCCATAGATGCAAAAGGTAAAAGGTTCAGACCAATTTTAGCCCATTTGTCTGGTAGATCAACAAATGTTGATCCAGACGCATTAATGAATATTAGTTTGGCTATCGAATTGTTACACAGCTTTACTCTGGTCCATGATGATATAATGGATAACGATACTTTACGGCACGGTAAAATAACTATTCATGAGAAGTGGGATTCTTCAACAGCAATTTTAGCAGGAGATGGAATTTACACCTTGGCACAGATTGTCTTGAACGATCTTCCAGAGAATATAAATAAAATATCAAAATATTTTAACAAGACCACTTTAGAAATATGTGAAGGTCAAGCTTTGGATAAAGAATTTGAACACGATAAAAATGTTACTGAGGATATGTACTTGGATATGATTGAGAAAAAGACAGGAGCATTGCTAGGAGCATCTGCAGTATTACCAGCTATTTATAATGGTGAAAAGGGGAAATTAATTGACAGCTATGAACAGTTTGGTAGATTCCTAGGAAAAGGTTTTCAGATTCATGATGATATATTAGAGCTTACTGCAGATAGTCAAATTATGGGTAAAAGTTTAGGCAGTGATATTACGGAAGGAAAACAAACATTAATGGTTATTAAGGCTAGAAATGAATATCCTGATAAATGGAACGACATAATTTCAAGTTCAGGTAATCAAGAACAATTTAACAATATTTGCAAATTTTTTAAAAAAACTGGTATTCTTGAAGAATCAAGATCTATAGCCAATTCTTATTTTAATTATAGTATAGATATTTTAAATAATCTTGAAGGGGTTAATACTTATGAACTTGTTCAACTAGTAGAACTAATTAAAAAAAGGAATCATTAATGTATAAAAATTTAGATCAGACAAGTATGTTTGATTCCATATGGCAATTCCCTGATGATCTTAAAAAGGCAGAGGATCTTGGAAATAATATTAAGCTCTCTAATCAATATAGTAATATTAATAATATTGTAATTGCAGGTATGGGTGGCTCTGCCATTGGCGGAGATGTAGTCTCTGTTCTAGAAAATGATAATTTTAATTATCCTATTATTATAAGCAGAGGATATAGTTTACCCAATTGGGTCAATGAAAATACGTTGCTTATTTGTTCATCTTATTCAGGTAATACGGAAGAAAGTTTAACTGCACTAGATGATGGTTTAAAGAAAAAGGCACAAATTATTGGAATTACAACAGGGGGAAAACTGGCAAATAAATTAAATGATTTAAATAAAGACTTTATTTTAATACCTTCAGGATTACAACCAAGGGCAGCTCTTGCTTTTTCTTTTATACCAATTATCAAGTTTTTAGATAAAATATCTATTATTGAAACAAAATTAGATTCATGGCTGAGTGATTCTATTAATGTGCTAATAGAAAGTCGAGAATTATATAGTATTGATTCAATGGAGAATCCTACCTATGAACTAGCACAGAATTTATATAAAAATATTCCAATTATTTATGCAGATAAGTCCACTTATGGAGTAGCGGCATTACGTCTAAAAGGTCAGTTATGTGAAAATTCAAAGATGCTAGCATATCATAACGAGCTACCAGAATTAAACCATAATGAAATTGTTGGTTGGGAAAATAATCCAAATATTTTTAAATATTTATTTGTTTTATGGCTATCTGATGAAAATGATAATCCTAGGGTAAAATTAAGACAACAGATTACACAAGAGATTTTGAATGAAAATGGGGTAGACCAATTTGTTATTGAAATGACAGGAAATTCATTTCAAGAACGTTTTCTCCATATGATTAATTATGGAGATTGGTTAAGTTTCTGGTGTGCAATTGCTCATCGAATTGATCCGAGCCCAGTAGAAAAAATTGACAGATTAAAAAAAGAATTAATGAAAAGATAATGATTCCTGTAAAAGTAATTAAAATATCATACCATCCAACAAGTAGGAGTTATGCAGTCATTTTAAAAGAGATCACTGGTGAAAAATGTCTGCCCGTAATCGTAGGCTCTTTTGAAGCGCAGTCTATCGCGCTCGCAATAGAATCAGTTGATACTCCTAGGCCTCTAACACATGATTTGATATGTGATGTCCTTACTGGGATTGATAGTCTACTTAAAACTGTTCGGATTAATAGTCTAGAGGATGGAGTGTTCTACGCTCAAATGGAAATAGAGTCAGATAGTTTTGGTAATCGTATAATTGATGCAAGACCTAGTGACGCAATTGCAGTTGCATTGAGGATGAATGCACCCATTTTAGTTTCATCAAAAGTTTTAAAAGAAGCAAGTGTATCTGAGGATTCATTAACCAATTATGCACCAAAAGTAAAAAAGTCAACTATCTCATTAAAGTCTCTTAAAGAAAAATTAAAAAGTGCTATAGAAGAAGAGGAGTATGAGATTGCTGCTAAGTTACGAGATAAGATAATTGACTTAGAATCTTAAAAAGAAGCACCGAGTTCTTCTAAAGCAAGTTTTGCAGCAATTTGCTCTGCAGTTTTCTTATTTGTTCCTAATCCCGAATTATATTTTTTTGAGCCTATTTTAACTTGTATCTCAAATGTTCTTTGATGATCCGGTCCGGAAATATCTTTTAATTCAAATGTTGGATTTTGTATATCTTGAGAATGGCAATATTCAATTAACTTTCCCTTATAATTGGTAGACTTCCAAGCTTCTTGTCTATAGGCCCACACTGTATCTAAAATAAGTTTTCTACACGGATCAATGCCGCCATCGAGGTAAACGGCACCAATTAGAGCTTCAAAAAGATTTGCTTGTTGCTTCTCAGCTATTTTTTGAATATTCAGATTAACACTTTGTTCTATTTTTAGATAATCCATTAGGTCAAGTAATTGACCAATGTTTGCCAGATATGGTTTTTGAACTAAAGAAGCACGTTTCTGTGTCAGCAGTCCCTCATCACCTGCTGGAAATTCACGCATCAACTCTCTACTTACAATAATGTCTAAAACTGCATCACCTAAAAATTCCAATCTTTCATAGTTCTTTCTAGGTTTAGTATTTAATGATTTATGTGTAAATGCTTGGTTAAGATATTCTTTATTATGAAAAATATAGTTTATCTTTTTTTCAAGATTTGATATGGACTCTGTTTGATCTAAAAAATACTGTTTTAGCTTTATGAATAATTTCAAATGTATTTCCTAATACATATGACAGCATTATGTCCACCAAAGCCAAATGTATTTGATAAGATTGCATCAACATCGCAAGACTGTGCAAAATTTGGCACATAGTCAAGGTTGCACTCAGGGTCTGGTGTATCATAGTTTATGGTAGGAGGTAGAGTTTGGTCCAAAATAGATTTTACAGATGCAACGGCTTCAATTCCACCTGCAGCCCCTAACAGATGGCCTGTCATGGATTTTGTTGAACTAATCTTAAGATTTTTACAATGATCCCTAAAAAGAGCCTTAATCGCGGCAGATTCATTTTTATCATTGTATGGGGTGGATGTACCATGGGCATTGATATAATCTATTTCATTTAAATGGAGACTAGCATCATTAATTGCTCTTTCCATGGCTCTTAAAGCACCAGTACCACCTTCAGATGGTTGCGTGATATGAAAAGCATCATCTGTAGACCCGTATCCAGCAAGCTCAGCTAATATTGAAGCACCTCTTTGCTTGGCGTGTGATTCTCTTTCAATGACAAGCATTCCAGCACCTTCACCTAGAACAAAGCCATCTCTATTCATATCAAATGGTCTACTAGCTTTTTCTGGAATCTCATTAGCCTGTGAAAGAGCTCTCATATTTGCAAACCCTGCAATAGTCAAAGCGGTTACACTAGCTTCAGTACCACCAGTAACCATAGCATCGGCATCCCCTGCTAAAATTAATCTCATAGCCATACCAATTGCATCAGTGGCAGAAGCACAGGCAGAAGTCACTGTCTGGTTTGGGCCCCTGAGCCCCCATCTAATTGATAAATGTCCACCCGCAATATTTGCAATCATTTTAGGAACAAATTGCGGCGATACCCTTCGTGCTCCTTTATGATCAATAACACGTTGTTGGTCTTCTAAGGTTTGAATTCCACCCACACCCGTACCAATTGTAACACCTATCCTCTCTGGGTTTAAGGACTGGGCATCTAAACCAGACATGGAGATTGCTTCTTGGGTTGCTGCTAAAGCATAAACAGAAAATGGGTCTAATTTTCTTATTTCTTTAGGATCTAAAACCGAATCAGGTTTAAATCCAGATAGTTCTCCAGCTATTTTTACACGATGATTAGATGAGTCAAAGTAGGTTATGTTTCCGATGCCGCTCTTCCCAGCAGTGAGGTTAGTCCAAAATTCCTCTACGTTGTTTCCATTAGGAGCAACAGCACCTATACCAGTTATGACAATTTTATCTCGCGACATTTTATTTTATATATCTACTTTATTTAATTTTTTCAATATAGTCAACGGCAGTACCTACTGTTGTTATATTCTCAGCATCTTCATCCGGTATCTCAATTCCAAATTCCTCTTCAAATTCCATTATTAGCTCTACCGTATCTAATGAGTCAGCACCCAAATCATTTACAAAATGAGCTTCTGGTTTTATTGAATCTTCTTCTACGCCAAGTTTATCAACTATTACGTCTTTTACTTTGTCAAATGTGGACATTATGTCTCCTTATTTAATTTATTATTCGACCACCATCAACTGTGATAGTTTGGCCGGTAATGTAGTTTGCTTCATTAGAAGCTAAAAATAATGCTGTATATGCAATAT
Organism: uncultured Fidelibacterota bacterium; assembly: GCA_902562835.1. Classification (GTDB taxonomy): domain Bacteria; phylum Fidelibacterota; class Marinisomatia; order Marinisomatales; family UBA1611; genus CACEUX01. The sequence continues at coordinate 14,213 of CACEUX010000026.1, read as the reverse complement.
CTTCGGGCTTACCAATTTTCCCAAGAGGGATTCTATCTAATAATGCGTTTTTTGAATTTTCTGGTAACTCATCTGTCATTTCTGTATCAATCCAACCAGGAGCTATACAATTAACAGTAATTCCTCTGCTACCTACTTCTTTTGCAATAGATTGTGTCATGCCTATCAACCCTGCTTTTGATGCGGCATAATTTGCCTGTCCAGCATTGCCTGTGATACCAACTATGGAAGTGATATTGATTATCCTTCCAAATTTATTTTTCATCATTGATCTTATTACAGATTTCATACCATAGAATGCTCCTTTGAGATTAGTATTAATCACTTTTTCCCATTGGTCTTCAGTCATTCTCATAAGTAATGCATCGCGAGTGATGCCTGCATTATTAATTAAAATATCTATTTTACCATGATCTTTTATAGCAGTATTTACAGAATTTGAAAATGCATCACTATCACTTACATCACATGAAATATAGTCAGCTAAACCATTATCTTTTCTGATTTCCTCTACCAGGTCAATAATTTTATTTTCAGTTCTCGCAATGCAGATAACATGAGCCCCGGATTTTGATAAAATTTTGGCTATCGTACGGCCTATCCCTTGGCTTGCGCCAGTAACAATTGCAATTTTTCCAGAAATATCAAACAAATATATTGTCCAATTGTTGTAGCGACTCAATACTGTCGCATTTTAATGATCGATCAATTCGTTTATTCAAACCTTGCAAAACTTTCCCTGGTCCAACCTCAATAAATGATTTAATTCCAAAATCTTTCATATTCAATATTGATTTATGCCATAGCACAGGATTCTCCAATTGGCGTATAAGAGAATCTCTTATATCTTGACTTTTCACCACTGGTTTTGAATCGACATTTGTATATACGGCGTATTTTGTGTCAGAAATTTCGAGAGAATTTAGGACTTCGGCAAGTTGTTCCCTTGCTGGTGCCATTAGTGGGGAATGGAAGGCTCCACTTACGTTTAATTCTATTGCCATCCGTGCACCATGACTTTTTGCAATATCAATAAACCATTTTATTCCATTGTGAGAGCCAGATATGACAACTTGCCCTGGTGAATTAAAATTGGCAGCTACAACAATACCAGTCCCATCGTAGTCAGAGCAAATTTTCTCAATAATATCATCATCAATACCAACTATAGCGGCCATCGTTCCTTTTTGAATTTGGCCTGCTTTAGCCATACATAATGCCCGATCTTTTACTAATCTAAGACCTGTTTCAAAATTAAATGCTCCTGCAATCGTTAGAGCTGAATATTCTCCGAGACTATGCCCAGCTAGGGCAGAAGGTTTTAACCCTTTTTCCAAGAGTAGATATCCCAGTATAACGGAAACCGTATAAATAGCTGGTTGGGTATATTCAGTTTGCTTAAGTATATCTTCGGGACCCTCAAAGATGATTGATTGTATGTCACATTCCATAATCTCTTGTGCTTTTTCAAAACAATTTCTGCCTATTTCTGTTTTATTATATAAGTCCAGACCCATTCCAACTTTCTGTGAAGCCTGACCAGGGAAAAGCCAACCTATTTTACCCATTTAGAATCCCATTTTATTAACATGCTCCCCCAAGTAAAACCAGCACCGAAGGCAGCTAATAGAACATAATCTCCATCATTTATTTGGTTTTCACTTACAGCTTCATTTAGGGCAATGGGTATTGTTCCTGCAGTAGTATTACCATATCTGTCAATATTTATTAAAACCTTATCAGGTGATATACCACAGCGTTCTGCAGAAGCATCTATAATTCTTTTGTTTGCTTGATGGGGAATGAATAGTGCTATATCATCTCCTGATAGATTATTTCGATCTAATAATTTTTTGGAAACTTCAGCCATGCCCTTGACAGCATATTTAAAAACAGTTTTCCCATCTTGCTTAATATAATGTTGTCTGGAATTCACTGATGCCTCTGTTGAGGGTATGCGGCTTCCTCCACCTGGGACAATTAGATATTCACCGCCAGAACCATCCATGCGTAATATAGAGTCAACTATTCCTGATTTTTTATTTGAAGGTTCTAGTATGACACCTCCACCACCATCTCCGAAGATTACACATGTATCTCTATCTTGATAATCTAAAATGGAGGTCATGGTATCGACACCTATAACCATTACTTTATTATATTTTCCTGAACTTATAAAGTTAGCTCCAGTTTCCAGTCCATAAATAAATCCTGAGCAAGCTGCACTCAAATCAAATCCCCAAGCATTTGATGCTCCAATATTCTTTTGAACTAAAGCCGCTGTAGATGGAGTAAAGTGGTCTGGTGTTACAGTGCCCACGATTATTAAATCTAGCTGATCAGGGGAAATACCTCTTTTTTTGATGAGTGATTTTGCTATCCGAGTTGATATATCAGAACTTGCCTCATCATCGCTAACAATATGTCTTTGTACAATCCCTGTACGGGATTGTATCCATTCATCTGAAGTATCCACAAGTTTTTCCAGATCAACATTTGTCATTACGTTGTCTGGTGTATTATGGGATGTAACAGTTATTCTGGCATTCATCACATATTTTAAAAATCGGTTTTTATATTGGGTTTATTTTGAAATAGTATCGGAACAAATAAAAAGAAAATTATCTAAAAGAGCATTATGATGCAGAAACAACAGGTCTTCCTCGATAATAGCCGCAGTTTGGGCATGCTCTATGAGGCATTTTTTTTGAACCACATTGGGGGCAAGTAGTGGTTGCAGTTAGTCCTGATTTATAGTGTGTTCGACGCTTTCGTCCTCGTGCTTTCGATTGACGTCTTTTTGGCAGTGCCATGAATTCTCCTTAGCTCTTATATTACTTAAAATCTTTTAATTTATCCCAGACCGTATTTTCTTCTTTTAACTTGCAAGAGCAAGATCTGTTATTTTTATTCATTCCACAAACTGAACATAATCCCTTGCAATTTGTTTTACAAAGGGGTTTTATTGGTTTAGCTAATTCAATAAGATCTGCAATCATAGTATCTAAATCTAGGTACTCTTTACTATCATTAAGGTAAATAATCTCGACATTATTTTCTTCATTAAAAGTTCTATTTTCATTAGAAAGCATAAATTGAATCGGTAATTTGAGATCTACTGGATTTAAATCTAGACAACGTACACATTCATAAGAGGGTCTTGATTTTAATATACCAGTCATTTTGTATCCTTCTGGTTCTTTTTTAACTGACAGCTCACATCTGACAATCTCATCATTAAAAACTGTGCCCCTTTTTGGGAGTTCATCTATAGAAATGTCAAAGAACTTACCTTGAAAACCAGAATGTATTTCTGATATCTTTAATTTCATTATTTGATAGAAAAAATTACTGGATTCTTAAATCTTTACCAAGGCCGAACCATTATAAAACGGATAGCTTGCATTCATGACTTTTAAGTGATTGATATTTTTATTCTTCTTCTTGAACTGAGTCATGTTCTATTGAGCTAGGCAAACTTTCTTCATCTTGGGGATTATTTATATCCTCATCAAATGTGAATTCATCATCTATATCCTCCTCAATTTCATCTTCATCCTTTCTGGATAGTATGTCATCGTCATCTGACTTTTTCTTAAATGTAACGAACATAAGGGTTTCACCAACCGAAAGTATTGATAGTCCATATGAAATGATGGAAAATCCAATCAAAAAATATGACATTGATAAGAGTGTGGATGCAAAAGTTTGTGCACTAGAAATTGCAGTAGGCGGAATTGTACAACTTACTGGGAAAATAGATGGTAAATAAAAATATACTCCAAATAAATCTAATAGTTGATTTCTTAAACTACTTACAGCATCACACATCCATTGTGGACAAACTAGAGAATAAGCATAATTAGTGATATTAGTTAATTCAGCACCCATGAACCATTCAGATCCAAAGATATAATTGATAAAACCAATACTGTTCATCGAGAACCATGAGAATATTTCAAGGCCTAAAACTAAAAGTGGTAATAATAATATATGATATAAAACTATCCTCCAGGCATGACCTATTGTTATGGAATATGAATTAAAAACAGTTCCCATTGTATCTTCTTCATATACACCAACAATGGCTGGTGTATAAAGAATTGATACAAATAATACGATAAGGCTATAAATCGTAAAAATAGAACCAAGGAAATAGATAACATAGGGTACTGCAAAAAGAAATTCTCCTAAAAAAGGAGTAGTACAAATAAATGCAAAGAGGCCTGCAAATAAAATAAAGAAAGCTATAATCAGGATAACTGCAGCTGGAGAAAAAACTATAGCGTGCCAGTGTTTGGAAACATATGACCAAGCATCACCTGAAGAAAAGAAGTCATTACCTTTTAATTGCTTTAAAGTTACTCGGCTCACAGCAGTACAGGAAAATAGAATTGCCAAAACCCAAGCTGAAATTCCAGCATAATATATGAACCAACTATACCACTGAGCCTCATTACCATAAAGAAAGGGGTATAGACCATACTGCGCTAATGCATGGTTAAATGATATACCAGAAAGAAAAATAGAAAGATAGCTTGAAATCCAGTAGACAATAAAACCACCAAGGTTACCAACAATGAATATCCAGATTTTTTTCCCGCTAAGTGCGAGGCGAGGGGCTCGAAATATATCTCTGAAATCATAATAAAGGTTGATTGGACCCATTATATTTTCTCCTTCTATTGTTCTTTTCTAACAAAGTCTACCCAAGTATTCATTTTTAAATCACCGGATAGATTATCAGCTGCGATTTTTGCACTATTATAATTATCGTAACTGCCAACTCTAACTCTATACCAGATTTCTTCTGAATTAAAGATTACTTTTTGAATATATGAGTCATAACCTTGCTTAATCAATCTTTGGGAAAACAGTTGAGCATCTTTAAGCATTTTTTTAGAAGTTATTTGAATAGTGTAACGGTCTGTTCTTGCTGCAATTGAAGCAATTCTATCAGTTGTATGTAATTGGGCAACTTTTGTTGTGGTGGTGGACATAACTTGTTCATCTAAAACTTCTTCCTCCTCTTCTTCTTCCTCTTCTTCCTCTTCTTCCTCTTCTTCTTCTTCCTCTTCTTCCTGTTCTGATTCTATAGTTGTAAGGTCTTCATTATCTATACTGTCAATTAATTCCTCATTTAACCAGTCTTCATTATCTGTAGCAATTTCATTATCTGGTTCTTTTAAGCTGTATTCAAGAATAGAAAAAGACCAGGTTTGGTTCGAGACTTCATCACCATATTGTGAAACAATAACCTCGATTGAATAATCTCCTGGGTAATCAGGGGTGAAGACCATTTCTTGGCCATCATTTGAAGATATGAGATCCCCAGAATTAATTAATGAACCATCAGGTTGGTTTGTGAGAGACCAAAAATAATCAACATCCTGGCTTTCTTCAGGGTTATTTGCAGTGAACGTTATTGGTTCATCTACATATCCTTCAATCCCACTACCACCGCAGGAGAATATTAGAAAAAGAGGTATTAGGTATATTATGATCCGCACGAATGAAAATTATTGATTGGTTAGAAGTTCACTATCTGTAAAGAAAAAGGCAATTTCTTTTTCAGCATTTTCATCACTATCTGAACCATGTACTGCATTTTCTTGAACGTTAGATGCAAAATCTTTGCGAATTGTATTTTCTTCAGCTTCATCAGGGTTTGTAGCTCCAATAGTTTCTCTCCAGGCCCGAACAGCATTTGGTTTATTCAGAACAAGTACCATGCAGGGACCTGAGGTCATAAAATTAATTAAATCATTAAAAAATGGACGCTCTCTATGTACACTATAAAAGCCTTTAGCTTGGTCATTGTTTAGTTTTAATAGTTTTGCTGATAATATGTTGAAACCAGCTTGAATAATCCTATCATAAATTTTACCAGTATACCCTTTTGAAACAGCATCGGGTTTTATAATTGCAAATGTTTGATTTCCCATTTCTATCCTTTTTACTTTATTTCATTGAATTTTTCATTAGTTGTCCAATATCAGCTACTGAATCAGCTACTCCTATACCACATTCTTTAAGTATCTGCATTTTTGCTTCTGCCGTATCATCACCACCAGAAACTATAGCGCCAGCGTGACCCATTCTCCTTCCTGGGGGGGCAGTTTGTCCAGCGATAAAACCCACTACAGGTTTAGACATTTTACTTTTTGCCCATCTAGCTGCTTCAATTTCCATCTGGCCACCAATTTCACCAATAATTACAACTCCTGCTGTTTCGGGGTCAGATTCAAATAACTCCAAGCAATCTCTCATTGTTGTGCCAATAATCGGATCACCACCAATTCCAATAGCAGTTGTCTGGCCTAAACCAACATTTACTAGTTGGTCAATTGCCTCATATGTCAATGTACCAGATTTAGAAATGACACCAATGTTGCCTTTTTTACATATAAACCCTGGCATGATACCCAATTTGCATTCATCAACGGTTATAATCCCTGGGCAATTTGGCCCAATCAAACGAGTGCCATTTCGACTAATAATTCTTTTAGCCTGTAACATGTCATGGACTGGCAAGCCTTCTGTTATACAAACAATCAAGTTAATACCTGCATAGCTGGCTTCAATTATAGCTTCAGCAGCAAAGGAGGGTGGTACAAAAATTATAGACGTGTTTGCTTTGGTCTTTTCTACAGCTTCCTCAACTGTATTAAAAACTGGGATTCTATCATTTAATGTCGTTTTACCACCTTTACCTGGAGTTACTCCTGAGACTATATTAGTACCGTATTCAAGCATTTGAGTTGAATGAAACTGCCCTTCAGACCCAGTAATCCCTTGAACAAGTACTCTGGAATTTTTATTAACTAAAATAGACATTTTCTTACTCCTAAGAACCTAAAGCTGCGCTAACTACTTTGGTTGCTGCATCTTTCATTCCTTTTGCTGGAATGATTGATACTCCAGAACTCTTAAGTATAGATTGTGCTTCTTTAGCATTTGTCCCTTCTAATCTGACCACAACAGGCACTTCTAAACCTAATTCTTTAACTGCTTGTACAACGCCATTGGCAACACGGTCACACCTTACAATTCCACCGAAAATGTTGATTAAGATAGCCTTAACATTTTTATCTGACAAGATAATACGAAACCCATTTTTTACAGTTTCAGCACTAGCAGTACCCCCCACATCCAAAAAATTTGCTGGGTCACCACCAGCTAGTTTTATAATATCCATAGTCGCCATTGCGAGGCCGGCACCATTTACCATACAACCTACATTACCATCTAATTTTATATAGTTCAGATTGAATTTTCCAGCCTCAACTTCCATTTCATCTTCTTCAGATAAATCTCTCATATCAGAAATCTCTTTTTGTCGAAAAAGAGCGTTTCCATCAAAATTAAATTTTGAATCCAATGCGATAATGTGGTTATCACTAGTTTGAATTAATGGATTTATTTCGGTAAGTGATGAATCGGTAGATTGGTAGCATAAATACATCTTCATAAAAATTGAGCATGCTTCCTTAAAGGAGTCGCCTTTTAAACCAAGTCCATATGCTAATTTTCTAGCTTGAAAAGATTTCATTCCTAGCAGTGGGTCAATCTATACTTTTACAATTTTTTCAGGAGTTTCAGCAGCTACTTTTTCAATTTCTACGCCGCCCTCCTTAGAGACCATAAAGACATCCATTTCTTTACCTCTATCTAGTGTGATAGCAGCATAGAATTCATTTGAAATATTAGCTCCTGTTTCTATAAGAAGGCGTAGTACTTTTTTACCTTCAGGTCCGGTCTGGTGTGTAGAAAGTGTCATGCCTAAAATTTCAGATGCAATCAGCTTTACTTCTTCGCGACTGTGGGCCAATTTAATACCGCCACCTTTACCGCGACCTCCAGCATGAATTTGAGCCTTGACAACTACTGTCTCTGATTCAAGTTTATCATAAGCTTTTAGTGCTTCTTCAATACTAAAAGCTGGAATTCCTATTGGGGTTGGTATTCCGTATTTTTGTAAAATTTGCTTACCTTGATATTCATGTACTTTCATTTTTAATTCATTATCTCCGTTCCTGCACAATTATTCATTGCCTCTTTTATACGCTCGATTGAAGTAATTTTTACTTTTTCACCATGATGTTTCAAAAAATGAATAGCTGCTTTTATTTTTGGAGCAATAGTACCTTTTTGAAACTCATTATTATTGAGCAGCTCTTCAAGATCATTCCTATTTATTGAATCTATCTTCTCTTGTTTATCGGTACCAAATTTCAAATAAATATTATCAACATCTGTGATTATCCATAGCTCTTGAGCACGGATAATTCTACCTAATTTAGCCGCAGAGTAGTCCTTGTCTATAACAGCATCTAGTCCTTCTAGATTCCCAGAATTATTATTATATACAGGAATACCACCACCACCAGAAGCTATCACTATAGACCCTCTATCGACGAGTGCTTTAATTGACTTGCCATGCATAATATAATCAGGCATAGGCGAAGGCACCACCCTTCGATATTGACCTTCTTCTTGTTCAATAAAATCCCAACCAAATTTTTTAGATATATTTTCTGACTCCTTTCTTGAGAAACGTGGCCCAATGTATTTTGAAGGATTATTAAATGATGAATCATTTTTATCAACGATTACTTGTGAAATTAAGCTTACGACCTCTCTGTCCTTTTTCATATCACGTAATTTATTTTGGAGAGATTGTTGTATCATATACCCAATGGTGCCTTGAGTACCTGCTACACAGACGCCTAACGGTAAGGGGGGGACAATATCTTGAGTGAGCTCCATTCTAAGTAGCTCATTACCAACTTGAGGTCCATTCCCATGGTTGATACATATTTTGTAATCTTGATCAATAAAATGGCTAATACCTTCTAGAGCCTGTCTTGTTTGCTCAAACTGCTGCTCTATAGACCCAGTCTGACCTTTTTTAGAAAGACTATTTCCACCCAAAGCAATCATCGCAGTTTGTGTATTCAATTAATCCTCATCTAAGAAAGGGTAACGATAATCCTTTGGTGTATCAAATGACTCTTTAATCGTCCTAATAGATACCCAACGTTGAAGATTAAGTTCTGAACCTGCTTTATCATTTGTTCCAGAGGCTCTACTACCTCCAAAAGGTTGTTGGCCAACGACCGCTCCAGTGGGCTTATCATTTATATAAAAGTTTCCTGCAGAATGAGTTAGGTAATCTTTTGCATTTTGAATTGCATCTTTATCTTTACCCATGACGCACCCAGTCAACGCATAAGGAGAGGTTTTATCAACAAGTTCAAGAGTTGAATCCCAATCTTCAGGGTCATACAAAAAGATAGTAAGTACAGGGCCAAATATTTCTTCTTCCATAGTTTTGAAATGAGGGTCAGTTGTAAGTATTGTAGTAGGTTCAATAAAGTACCCTTCACTATCATCATAGATACCTCCAGAAATTATATCTGCAGAATCAGAATTTCTTGCTATTTCAATATAATTAGTTATTGAGTCAAATGAATTTTTATCTATGACTGCATTCATAAAATTACTAAAGTTTCTAGGCGACCCCATTTTAATGGTTTTTAATTCACTCAAGTAGATTTTTTTAAGTTCCTTCCAGATGTTTGTAGGGATATAAGCCCTAGACATTGCAGAACATTTTTGTCCTTGAAATTCAAATGCTCCACGTATCATTGCAGTAGCTAATTCAAAAATGTCAACTGATTCATGAGCAAGACAAAAATCTTTGCCACCGGTTTCACCAACTATCCTTGGATATGTTTTATAATTTTGAATGTTATTTCCTATATACCTCCATATATGCTGGAATGTTTGTGTTGAACCTGTAAAATGCACCCCTGCAAGGTTTGGATTAGATAGGACTGGATCACCTACTCTTGATCCTGAACCCGGAATGAAATTTATTACTCCGCCTGGGAGTCCAGCTTCTTCAAGCATTTTCATCAAATAGTAACAAGGAAGTACAGCGCTAGACGCAGGTTTCCATAATGCAACATTGCCCATCAGTGCTGGGGCAGAAGGTAGATTACCTGCTATTGAAGTAAAATTAAAGGGGGTGATTGCAAAAACAAAACCTTCTAGGGGGCGATATTCTAGATGGTTTTTAACTCCTTCAGGGCAAATAAGCGGCTGATTGCTGTATATATTTTCAGCAAATTCTGAATTAAAATTAAAAAAGTCAATTAGTTCGCATGCAGAATCAATCTCTGCTTGATATACATTCTTACTTTGATTAAGCATGGTTGCAGCATTGATAGTATCGCGCCATGGACCCTTGAGTAATCTTGCTGCCGTTCGAAAAATCTTAGTCCGCTCTTCCAAAGGGGTCTTTGACCAGGTCTTCCATGCTTCTAGTGAACTTTGAATTGCATTTTTTACTTCTATTTCACCTGCTTTATGATAATTGGCGATTACATTTTTGTGATCGTGTGGCATAATACATTTGCCAATATCTCCAGTTTTTATTTCTTCACCATTAATCAACAAAGGTATCTCAATGGATTGATTTGCCATTTCATCATATTTTAATTGCAGATCTTTTCTTTCTTTACTGCCTGGTTCGTATGTTTTTACAGGTTCGTTTATTGATTGATGTATTTGTATCATTGCTTTACCAAATTATATATAAAATCATTGTAAATAGGTCAAAATATTACCTGACATTCAATCGGATGACAAGAATGAGAGTATGACAATTTTATTAATTTATCTATTCATTTTCAGCAGCTTGCATGAACAAATTTAAGGCATCATTCATAGCATTTAGATTTGGTGCAGTGACCAAGCTTTGACGAAATATTGCAGCCCCAGGAAAACCTTTTATATAATTTGAGAAGTGTTTCCTCATTAGGTTGGTACCAGTACGTTCACCTCGGTTTTTCAGCAGAAGCTCAAAATGGCGTTTACAAGTATTAGCGATATCAAGTAAAGAGGGGGGAGCGGGTTCGGGCTCTCCATTAAGTACAGCAATTGCATTTTGAAAAAACCAAGGGTTACCTTGCGCTGCTCTACCAACCATTACTGCATCACAACCAGTATATTCAAACATGCGAATCATGTCACCTGTATTTCGAATATCTCCATTACCTATGATCGGAATTGAACAAGCGTCTTTTAATTCCTTTATGTATTCCCAATCTGCTTTACCTGTATAACGCTGTTTTGTGGTACGTGGGTGAAGTGCAATAGCACTTACTCCAATTTTTTCTAAACGTTCGCCTACTCTGGGCACTACAATTGAATCATTATTCCAACCCACTCTCATTTTCACAGTAACTGGAATATCTGACACTGACTCTACGACGGCTGCAGTTATATCATCCATTAGACACAAGTCCCTTAATGCCGCAGAACCGGCTCCTTTTTTGGTTACTTTTGGCACTGGACAACCATAATTAATATCGAGTATGTCGGGTTTAAATGAATCCACTACATATCTAGCAGCCTTACTCATTACCCGAGCATCTCCTCCAAATATTTGAACGCCTATAGGTCTCTCAGCATCTTCAAAATGAATGAGGTCTAAAGTTTTAGTATTTTCTCTTATTATTCCATCAGCTGATACAAATTCAGAATATACTATGCCTGCTCCCATTTCTTTACACAGTATTCGAAAAGGGTAATCGGTTACTCCTGCCATAGGAGCAAGGAGTATAGGGTTGTTAATATTTATTTCGCCAATTCTCATATTAGAATTCTTCTTTTATAAATTTTAAAGGTTATTTAGCTACCTAAATTATTAATCTAAATTGATTTTGTGAGAGAGATATGTTTGATTAACTTTCCGGGCATTTTTTAACGAATAACAAATTGATTAATAATCATGAGTAGAGTTTGCGACATAACTGGTAAAAAACCAATGTTTGGCAATAATGTTAGCCATGCTAATAATAAAAGTAGACGAAGGTTTAATATTAATCTTCAAAAAAAGAAGTTTTGGTTACCAGATGAGAATCGATATGTGACTCTTAGGATATCAACCCGCGGTATGCGTATAATAGATAAAAAAGGTATCACAAGAGTTGTTAAAGAACTTAGAGCTAAAGGCGTTAAAGTTTAGCGATAGGGGGTATCCCAGTACTAAATTTCTTAAGCCCCTTTTAGAACAAGGGGCTTTTTTGTTGAGGGCGCCTTGTGCTACATAATAAGCGCCCTTAATTATTATTTAATTATTTAACCCAACAAGCTTTAATCATGCTGTCTTCTAATGAATGCAGGAATCTGAAGATCTTTACCATAGATAACAGGAGAGTCGTCTGTATCATCAAAAGTAAGTAGAGGTTTTTTATCTTCTAGACTATCTGATTTATTGTCTTCGGTTCTTTCCTTTTGAATATGTAGAGGTTTATTTATTTGTTCTTGTAATTGACGTGTAGGAGGTGTCTCTACAGTTTTCATTTCAGGTCTGCCATGTAGCTCTTCAACATTTGTTTTTGCCTTTGGAATATTAAAGCCTGTAGCAATTACAGTCACTCTTATTTCATCTTCTAGTGTAGGATCTATCACGGCCCCAAAAATTATATTTGCGGAAGGTCCCGCTTCATCAAATATAATACTAGTAGCTTCATTTGCTTCCATGAGTGTTAGGTCGTTTCCTCCTGTAATATTAACTAGTACTCCTTGCGCACCTTTTATAGATGCATCATCAAGTAGCGGACTAGAAATAGCTTGTTGCGCAGCTAATACAGCTCTTTCTTCACCCGATGCAACACCGGTACCCATTATTGCTTCACCCATATTCTTCATTATTGTTTCCACATCAGCAAAATCAAGGTTGATGACCCCCTGCACGTTTATCAGATCTGAGATTCCTTTTGCTGCCTGATGTAAGATTGTATCTGCCATTTGAAATGCTTCAGGCAGGGTGGTTGAATTGTCAACAATTGACATTAGTTTTTGGTTTGGAATAGCGATAAGCGTATCACATGCTTTTTTCATTTCTGCCATTCCTTCTAAAGCCCTATTCATTCTTTTTGGACCTTCAAAGCTGAAAGGCAGGGTTACTATGCCTACAGTTAGTACACCTAATTCTCTTGCTATTTGCGATATGACTGGTGCTGCACCTGTACCAGTACCACCACCCATTCCTGCTGTAATAAACACCATGTCGGCGCCTTCAATTAGAGTGGTTATTGCCTCTCTATCGGCTTCAACAGCCTCTTTGCCAACACTTGAATTTGCACCCGCACCAAGACCTTTGGTCAAATTCTTTCCAACTTGAATTTTATGTTCTGAAGGATTGTTGTCTAAATCCTGAGCATCAGTATTTATTGCAATAAAGTCCGCACCTTGCATACCTGATGTAATCATTCTGGTTACTGCATTTCCGCCAGCACCCCCAACACCAACAACTTTTAGTTTTGCCTTTTGCTCATTTAAGCTATCAAACTCGAATAGCATGATTCTCTCCTTTTTTAATAGTTTGGTTAAAACATCTCTTCGATGGTATGTCGAATTTTTTCTATTAGCCCTTTAAAACTTCTGTTCTTTGGTTTCTCCATTTGAATATGGTCTGTTGAAAATAGAGGCCAGAGAAGAAGTCCCATGGCTGTTGAATGGCGAGGCCCATCCGCAATGTCTTGAGCACCGTCAATATTTATGGGTTTACCTTTTCTTACTTTAACACCCATTGAATTTTCTGCTAATGAAATAATGTTCCTTAATTCTGCTCCTCCACCTGTAACAACAATACCATATGTTAGAGGGTCTTTGATATCAGCTCTAGAAATTTCACGTATTACCATCTGAAAAATTTCTTCCATTCGGGCTTCAACGTACTTCGAGACTTCCCGCTCCGGAACCGATCTTTTTAATTCTCCATTTTTTGATGGAAGTTCAATTTCTAATTCAGATGATGACATAGAAGATTTTGCCGAGGCATACTTCATTTTTATAATCTCAGCGTCATTAATACTAAGTTGTAGCATTACTGCAATATCATTAGTGATACTTGAAGAGCCAAGTGGAATAGTCGCTGAATGTTGCACTGTGCCAGCATAATAAACTGCTACGCTTGTATTAGTAGAACCTATATCTACAAGAGTTATGCCCAGTTCCATTTCATCTTTTTTTAAAGCAGCTAGTGCTGCAGCAAGAGGTTGAAATACAAGTCCATCAACGGTGATACCTAATTCTTCAACACAGCTAACAAGATTTGTCATTGCAGTAGAAGCGGCTGTAACTAAGTGTACTCTACCCTCGAGGCGTCTTCCTCTCATGCCTAAGGGGTCTTTGAT
>CACEUX010000025.1 GCA_902562835.1 uncultured Fidelibacterota bacterium | reverse complement strand
GTACAGCGGTCTAGAAATTCAGCGTACAATTGAATCCTGTGTAAAAACTGGGGTTTCTCAAATCAAAAAATTATTTTAGAGATGCTTCAGACGGTCATTAAACTATTAATATCATCTGGAGTTATAGTTCTTGTATCGGAGATAGCAAAAAAGAGTACATATCTTGGAGGCCTTATAACCTCTATACCTTTAATATCTGTATTATCAATGATATGGCTTTACATTGATACTAAAGATATTGAAAGTGTAAGGAATCTTTCAATTAGCATACTCTGGATGGTTATTCCCTCAATCTCATTATTCATTTCTTTACCAATACTTTTAAGATCAGGTATTGGTTTTTATTTGAGCATATTTCTATCAATTATCATTACCATCGGATGTTATGGTATCACAATACTATTACTTTCCCGATTCGGAATTGAACTTTAAACCAGTTTTCATAATTGACAAGATAGATATCCAATGAACGAGTCGATTACATTCATACCTTTTTCAAGGTTAGTCATTATTTTTATTCCGGTTGTAATTGTAACAGTGATTCTTCACAATTGGTCATTAGGATGGAAAAATACCTCCTATGCATTTGGTAGAATGTTGATACAATTATTATCAATAGGATATTTTTTATCTTATATATTTTTATCTAATAATTCCTTTTTTATTGTAACAATCCTTTCTGTTATGGTTTTTGCCGCAAGTTGGATTTCATTGCGGACTATATCTGAAAAGCGGATTGAGTTATTAAAATCATCTCTTGTAGCGATTTTATGCGGAGGAGGAGTAGTATTATTTTTAGTGACACAATTAGTCTTAAAAATAGAACCATGGTTTCTGCCAAGATACATGGTCCCCTTAGCAGGAATGATATTTGCCAGCTCAATGAATGGTATTAGCCTAGCGGGTGAACGTTTAAAAGCAGAAATAGAAAGAGATGTTAGCTATGATAATGCTCGAGGTATTGCTTTAAAAGCAGCTCTAATACCCATTACAAATTCTTTATTTGCAGTAGGTCTAGTTTCTCTTCCGGGCATGATGACAGGACAAATACTATCTGGTATTTCACCTCTAATAGCAGTTAGATATCAGATTATGGTCATGTGTATGTTATTTAGTGCAGTTGGTCTATCTTCTTATTTTTTTTTGGTCTTAATTCAATCAAAAATAAAATTATAATAAAATCAACTAAGATTTGGGTCTGTTCACATTGAGTCCTAATTCTCTTAATTGTGCCTCACTTACTGAATTTGGACTTTGATCCATCAAAGAAGTTGCTGATGTTGTTTTAGGAAACGCTATGACATCCCTAATATTTTCAGTACCCGCAAGTAACATTACAAGTCTATCAAATCCAAATGCTATCCCTCCATGTGGTGGTGCTCCGTAAGTAAGGGCTTCAACTAAAAATCCAAATTTTTCTACAGCTTCTTCATGGCTGAGTCCAAGTAAAGAAAATACTTTTTCCTGAATTTTTGGTGAGTGTATCCTAATTGAACCACCAGCAATTTCATATCCATTCATTGTCAAATCATACCCTCGGCTTAATGCATCAGAAGGGTTAGTTTCAAGTAGTTCTATATCCTCTTCTCGTGGGGCTGTAAAAGGATGATGCATCGCTATAAAACGGTCTGATTCATGATCATAATCAAACATGGGGAACTCTGTTATCCAAACAGGTTTAAAGTCATTTTTATTAGCTAAATCTTCTTTTATAGCTATTCTTTTTCGTAATTGACCTAGAGCATTTAATACAATCGATGAATCATCTCCAACCATAAAAAGAATATCGCCATCATCTATATCCAATTTATTTTGAATTGAACCTTGGAGTTCTTCTGAAAAGAATTTACTGATTCCACCTTCAAAATTATTATTTTGAAATTTCATCCATGCCAATCCCTTGGCTTTATATTTTTTAACAAACTCTGTTAGTTCATCAATGATCTTCCTAGAATAATGCGCTCCTCCTTTACAAACTATTCCTTTAACTCTTTCAACTGATCTAAATGCTTTGAAGTCAGATGTATCAGTGAAATCTTTTAATTCTATAAGCTCCATCTGATATCTTAGGTCAGGTTTATCTGAACCATATAACTCCATTGCTTTTTGATATGTTAACCTAGGAAAGGGATCCGGAAGTTCTATATCTTTAACCTTTTTAAAGATATGGCGAGTCAAATTCTCCATATTTGAAAAAACATCTTCCTCATCCACAAAGGACATCTCAATATCAATCTGGGTGAATTCAGGTTGACGGTCTGCTCTAAGATCTTCATCTCTAAAACATTTTACAATTTGAAAATAACGATCATAGCCAGAAATCATTAATATCTGTTTATATATCTGCGGGGACTGTGGCAGTGCATAAAATTGCCCTTGATGAATCCTGCTGGGGACAAGGAAATCTCTTGCTCCTTCAGGTGTCGATTTCATCAATACTGGTGTCTCTACTTCTATAAAATTATTATCGGAAAGAAATGATCTTGTAGCTTGATAAGTTTTATGACGGGTAATGATATTATGTTGGAGAGCGTCCATCCTAAGTTCTAAATAGCGGTACTTAAGTCTTAGATCTTCCTCTGCACTATCTCTATCATTAATTACAAAAGGTAATGGTGCCGCTTCATTCAACATAAAGTAATCTGAAACAACTACCTCCACTTTTCCAGTTGTTAAGTTTGGATTGACTGCGGATTGTGAACGCTCTCTGACTATCCCAGTTATAGATAAAACATCTTCCATCGACAACTTTTTAACTAATTCAAAGTCACCACTATAGGAATCTGTATCAAATACGATCTGTGTTTTACCAAATCGATCTCTAAGGTCAACAAATACTACCTGCCCATGCAGCCTTATCGTATTGACCCATCCATTCAGATTAACAACTTCATCAATACTAGATCCGCGAAGCTCACCGCAATTATGTGTTCGTTTAAACATCTCTACCTTAATAAATATATAAAAAAACCGCTTGTAACTTACTAGCGGTTATTAAAATCAAGTTAGAATTATTGATTATCTTTTTGATACCCTCAGGCGATTCATAGCTCTTACTAAAGACACCTCTACTCGATCAGCATTAAAATCAGGATTTCTTTCTAGTTTTCGCTTTTTTGCTCTTTCAAGCGACTTCTGCGCACGATCTGAATCTATAGCATTTGATGGTTCTATAGATTCAACTAAAAGTTTCACTGAATTATCCATGATCTCGGCAAATCCTCCACCCGTCGCAAAGTATTCATCTTTTCCATCTTGAGATATCTTTATTTCACCAACTGTTAATGCAAGAATCCCCTGTCTATGATTATTCATAACCCCAAATGCACCATCGATACCTGGACAACGCAAATACGTTACCTGCCCCAGTTTAAGCTCTTTGATAGGAGTGACAATATCTAGATTAAATGAACTCATTATGCAGCAGACTTCTTATGCTTCTCAATTGCTTCATCTATGGTTCCTACATATGCGAATGCATTTTCAGGAAGCTCATCAACCTCACCTTTTAATATAGCATCAAATCCAGATACCGTATCTTCTAGACTGACATATCTACCAGGTGTCCCTGTGAATTGCTCTGCAACAAAAAATGGCTGTGACATAAACTTCTGGATCTTTCTTGCTCTTGAAACTGTTAGTTTATCATCGTCCGATAATTCATCCATACCAAGAATAGCGATAATGTCTTGCAGATCTTTATATTGCTGCAATACGGACTGTACATTTCTGGCGACATTATAATGATGGTCACCAATAACCCTAGGGTCTAAGATCCTGGAGGTAGATGCTAATGGGTCCACAGCAGGATAGATACCAAGCTCTGCAATTTTACGCTCAAGAACACTTGTTGCATCCAAATGAGCAAATGCAGTTGCAGGAGCAGGATCAGTAAGGTCATCTGCTGGAACATAAACTGCTTGGACTGATGTAATAGAGCCTTTTTTTGTAGATGTTATACGCTCTTGAAGATCTCCCATTTCAGTTGATAACGTAGGCTGATAACCCACTGCTGAAGGCATACGACCTAATAGCGCAGAAACCTCAGAACCAGCCTGTGTGAAACGAAATATATTATCAATAAATAGAAGAACATCCCTACCTTCATCATCACGGAAAAATTCAGCCATAGCTAAACCACTAAGTGCAACACGCAAGCGAGCTCCTGGAGGTTCATTCATCTGACCAAAAACCATCGTTGTTTTATCAATTACCCCTGACTCTGTCATTTCATTATATAGGTCATTCCCCTCACGTGTTCTTTCACCAACACCTGCGAATACTGAGTAACCGCCATGTTCTGTAGCAATATTACGGATCAACTCTTGGATCAAAACTGTTTTCCCTACACCAGCACCTCCAAAAAGCCCGGTTTTCCCACCTCTGGTATATGGCTCCATTAGATCAACTACTTTAATTCCTGTAACAAGAACTTCAGTTGAAGTAGCTAGATCTTCATGTTTTGGCGCAGGGCGATGAATGGGGTTTCGTTTTTCAGTTTGACAATCACCCTTCTGGTCAATGGTATTACCCAGCACATCAAAAAGACGCCCCAATGTTTTTTCACCAACAGGAACTGATATAGGTTCCCCAGTATCTTCAACTTTATGACCACGAACTAATCCGTCTGTAGAATCCATTGCCACTGTACGGACCACTGCGTCTCCAAGATGCTGAGCGACCTCAAGAACTAGGGTTCCTTCTTCACCTCGGTCAACTGTTAATGCGTTATAAATATCTGGAAGGTGCCCATCTTCGAAAACAACATCGACCACCGCACCCATCACCTGTGAGATTTTTCCATTTTTTGACATAAAATGATGTCCTTTTTTTAACCTAAGGCTTCAGCACCACCAACGATCTCTAACATTTCTGTTGTAATCGCTGCCTGACGCGCCTTATTGAATTGTAAAGTAAGATCTTTTATCATATCCTGTGCATTTGATGTTGCATTCTCCATGGATAACATGCGAGCAGCCTGTTCACTTGCATAGGACTCTAGTAAATATTTCCACATCTGAACATTAAGGTGCCTTGGAATCAAGGTATCTACCAGTTCTTCTTTTGAAGGTTCATATAACCTATCTGTGGGTTGACTTTCATCTGTTTCATAAGCTAAGGGAAGTAGAGTCTCTGACCTCACTTCTTGTTGCGCAACATTCACAAAATAGTTATATACAACATGTATCTCATCAACTATTCCACTTTTAAAGTGGTCAATAGCACTTCTACCTATCATCATGGCATTCTCAAATTCCATTTCTGCCCAAAAATCCACATGGCTTTCTATAATATTATAATTTCTATAAGTAAAATGATCACGTGCTTTCTTACCAATGCAAAAAATATCAACCTGATTCTTCCCAAACTCATCAATTTCTTTTTGGGCAATTTTAAGAAGATTAGTATTGAATGCACCCGCAAGTCCTCTATCAGCACAGACAACGACATAGGCTTTTCGTTTTATTTCCCTTTTGTCCAATAGAGGCAGCCTACCTCTATCAACATCTGGTAATAGGTGTTGGATAACTTCCGAAACAGAATTACTATAGGGACGAGCTTGCTCCATACGTTCTTGGGCTTTTCGCATTTTTGCAGCTGCAACCATTTTCATTGCTTTCGTTACTTTCTGGATACTCTTAACTGATTTTATCCTGTCTCGTATATCCTTTAGGTTAGCCATAAGCGATTATGCGTTAAAACCTGTTTTATAATCTTTGAAAGCTTTTTCAAGATTTTCTGCTGTTTCATCACTGATCGCACCTTCGCTTACTATGGAAGCAAGACTATCTGCAGCATTTGCCTCTAAATATTCAAAAAGACCGTATTCGAAATCTGAAATTTGTGCTACAGGTATATCATCTAAATACCCTTTGGAAGCTCCAAAAATTATAGCCACTTGTTTTTCCACATCCATTGGTACATATTGATTCTGCTTCAAGATTTCAACCATCCTCTCTCCGCGTGTCAATTGAGCAAGCGTTGCTTGATCTAAATCGGATCCAAACTTTGCAAAAGCTTCTAATTCTCGATACTGCGCTAAATCTAATCGCAAGGTTCCTGCAACAGATTTCATTGCCTTGATCTGGGCATTTCCACCTACTCTAGATACAGAAAGACCTACATCAATAGCCGGCCTGATACCTGAATTAAATAGATTAGTTTCTAAATAGATCTGGCCATCCGTAATTGATATGACATTTGTTGGAATATAGGCTGAAACATCACCCTCCTGCGTTTCAATAATTGGTAATGCTGTAAGAGAACCTCCACCAAGTTCTTCAGATAATTTCGAGGCGCGTTCTAATAAACGACTGTGTAAATAAAATACATCCCCTGGGAATGCTTCCCTACCTGGAGGGCGACGCAAGACTAATGACATTTGACGGTAGGCAACTGCCTGTTTTGAAAGATCATCGTAGACAATAAGCGCGTGTTTACCATTATCTCTAAAATATTCCCCCATCGCCGCACCAGCATAGGGTGCGATATATTGCATTGGCGCAGGGTCAGAGGCATTGGCTGCAACAACTGTAGTATATTCCATTGCCCCATTGTTCTCTAATTCAGTGACCAGAGCGGCCACTGTTGAAGCTTTTTGCCCAATCGCCACATATATACAATAAACAGGATTATCTGTTTCATGAGTATATTTTTGATTGATAATTGCATCAATTGCGACAGCTGTTTTCCCTGTTTGGCGATCGCCGATAATTAATTCTCTCTGACCTCTACCGATTGGAATCATACTATCAATTGCTTTTATACCCGTCTGCAGTGGCTCTTTAACAGGGTGCCGCGCCATCACGCCCAATGCTTTTCTTTCTATAGGTAATGAATATTCTGTATTTATCGTTCCTTTACCATCAATAGGTTGGCCTAATGGATTTACCACTCTACCGAGCATAGCATCTCCAACAGGCACTTCTACTACACGGCCTGTCCTCTTGGCTAGATCTCCTTCTTTGACCAAACGGGATTCTCCAAAAAGAACAAGACCAACATTATCTTCTTCAAGATTCAAGGCCATTCCAAACACACCATTTGGAAGTTCTACCAGCTCAGAACTCATTACATTCTCTAGCCCTGATACACGGGCAACACCATCTCCAACTTGGATAACTTCACCTACTTCCGATATGTCTACCGACCCATCAAATTTTTCAATTTGTTCTCTGAGTAATTGTGTTAATTGATCAGTTTTTATTTCCATAATTTCCTAAAATGTTAAGTTTGCAGAAGTTTAGAATGAAGGCTCTGCAATTGGTTCTGAATAGATGCATCCAAAAAAGTGTTATCTATCCTTAGTTTAATTCCGCCAATAAGCGATGGGTCAATATCAATAATAAGGTCCATCTCTTTTCCAAGTAGCTGAGCTAATGAAGACCTTAGTGCTTCGATCTCAGATTCGGTCATGTTTTGGGCTACAGTGCCATGTACAGATAATATATTTTTACTATCTTTAAACATTGTATCAAAAAGTTTAGATATGCTCTTAAGATCGCTCAATGCTGTACTGGCATTTAAGTAAGATACCACCTCATTGACCAAGGGGTGTCCTTTGTCACCTAAGAGATTATTTAAAATATTTACTTTTTGATTCCCTGTAATCTTCTTTGATTGAAAAAATACCCGAAAATAACTATTTGTTGAAGCTAGTCCACTAAGCGATAAGAGTGCGTTTCTAACTTCTTCAAGTACCTGTTGTTTTTCTGAGACTGAGAAGAGAGCTATTGTGAGCTCTTTAGGACGAAGTTTATGCTTCATATTCTCTAAGATCTTTTAATGATTGATCAATTAGTTCTTGATTATCCTCATTAGATAGGTTCTTACCAATTACTTTTTCAGCAACAGACATAGTGAGCGAGACCACTTCTTGACGAATTTCACTTATCGCCTTATCTTTTTCAACTTGAATCTGATTATTTGCTTCATCCTTAAGCTTGTTAGAATCTTTTTCAGCCTGAGACCTTATATCTGCTTTGATCTTTTCAGCAGCAGATTTTGCATCCATTCTTATTTGTTGTGCCTCTGAACGGGCTTCTGCCAAGATCTTATCAGATTCATCATTCAGTCGTTCTAGTTCCATCTTTGCATTCGCGGCATCTTCCAATGATGATTTAATAGTATTTTCTCTTGATTCAAGAGCCTCGAGCAATGGCTTCCATGCAAACTTTGCTAAGACATAACAAAGTATTGTAAAAGTAATGATGGTCCATAGAAAAAGTCCTGGATCAAGTTGAACTAATGGGTTGGGGGCATTTTCATGACCCTTTGCCCCTGTTGACTCATGGAGCTCATTCCCTTTAGTATTTTTTTTATGTTTATCCATATATTCTCATGAAATACTAAAGAATAAGCATCAAGAAAGTGAAAACTTCTGCTAGAATTGCAACACCCTCAAGAAGAAAGAGTGGTAGGTTCACCGCACCGGTGATCTTATCTGCGGCCTCAGGCTGACGGGCAATACTTTCAGCAGCTGCAGCTGCAAATTTGCCAATACCTAGTCCGGCACCTAATACAATTAAGCCCATTCCAATTGGGATAAATGAAGTTGCTGTCATTATGATTTCCTTTTTATTTAATTAATGATGTACATGAATTGCCATACCGATAAAGACTGCCGTAAGTAGTGTAAATACATATGCCTGAACCAGCACAACAATAACTTCTAAACACGCAATTGCGGCAGCCATTGGAACAGCTATAAATGAAACTCCAATGCCAGCAGCTGCGCTATGAAACATTTCACCAAATATGGCCATGAGCGATAACAAAGCTAATAAAGCTATGTGACCTCCTGTCATATTTGCAGCCAAACGCATCGTCAATGCAAATGGCTTGACAAATAAACCCATTATCTCAATGGGTATTAAAATAAAATAAACAGGTATAGGCAGACCATGAGGTACAAGATTTTTCCAATGTTGAATAAACCCATGAGCCATGATCCCTGCTGCCATGATAGAAAAGAATGTAATAGTCGCTAATGCACCAGTCACGTTAAAATTAGCAGTTGCAGTTACTCCACCATGTAATAAAGTATTAATAAAATTATGACTATCAGAATATGGGACACCTAATACAAAGCGATTAATCGCACCCAAGACATCAAAAATAGGTACCATTCCTATACCATTTGCAAATAGAATAAAGAAAAAGAAAGTGAGGATAACTGGAGACCACGTCATGACCCATTTATCTCCTAAATTTGGTCTTACAATAGAATCTCTAATAAATTGGACTATTGATTCCAGAGCATTCATCCAACCTCTTGGTACTTGATCACCTCTGCTTAAGAATATCCTAGTTGGGACTATTACTGCAATCCCTACAATTAGGGCTACGAGCCAAAGCATGAATACATGTTTGGAAACAGAAAAGTTTATTCCAAAAATTTCATATGGAATATGAAGAATCGGGTGAAAACTATTAGGGTCCGAACTATAAGTATTTGAAACATGGTGTATAATGTTTGGGCCAACTTGTTCCATAATACTTTTGGAAGATTGACTAGCTGCGGCTATGATCATTCCACTATTTCTTTACTTTGGGTGGTTGATGTATTTTTCAGAAATTCGTTTAATTATAATCGCTTCAAGCACATGAAGCCCCATAAAAAAGCCGGAAAAACTACACACAAAAGGGATCGGTTGAAAAGAATAATGTTTGAATAAAATTAAAATTGAGACGCCATAATAGACCATCTTTAGAGCAAATCCTTTTGCAATTGTTTTTGTGACCGTGATAGCATCCTTTTTTTGAGCTGAAAAAACAAAGTATGACGTCACAATACCGGCAAATGCGGGTAGAAACCACCCAAGGAATAATTCAATTCTATATTGTTGAAAAAAGAAAATCGTGATTCCCAAAATAAAGAGAGAAACAGCCAAGCCATAAATAAAATCTTTCAATATTTTTTAAAATTCATTGTTTTTATTAAATGATAAAAACCCACCAAAATTCCAATAAATATACCCACTGTAACCCAAAAAGGTGATGTATCGTTATTTGAATCAATATACCATCCAATGAAAGTGAATAATAGAATTGAGGCGACAAGGCCATAGGACGCTGATGCGGCTGGTGCCGCTTGTTTTATGACCTTCTGAAAAGAGTCAAGTGATTTACCAACATCTATCCCTGACCGATCTTCAGTATCAGCCATATTTATTGGTCCAAAGAAGACGAATCATTATCAATAATGATATCACATTTCCCCTCAAATTGTGCTCCATCTTCAATAAGTAATTTTCTATAAATGATATCACCCTTTAATACGCTTTTTTTACCTAGAAGAACTTGTCCATCAGAATGAATATTCCCATTCACCGTACCCCCAACTCTAATATCACTGCCTTTTATATTTCCATCTACTGTAGCATTCTGCGCTACGCGCACGGGGCCTTTCGTCTCTATATCGCCATTTATTTTCCCATAAACGATAATACCTTCCTCAAGATAGACAGGACCTTGTATAACAGCATCTGCACCAATCATAGTTTGGACATTTTGAAAATTGATCTTACTCATTTGAAGAGGTCAAATCATACGTTTTATATTCTGGGAAGTAAATCAGTGGGTCTACTGCAATGAACTCTCGCCATATTTCAAAATGCAAATGAGGTCCTGATGACATACCTGTACTGCCTACTAAACCAATAACTTCACCCCTGCTTACAATATCTAATTGTTTTTTCAGATTTTGTTTATTGTGCCCATAATGAGTGAAATAGTCATCTCCATGATAAAGGATGATCATATTCCCAAATTCATATGTCCAACCTGAGAATACTACGACGCCGGAAGCTGATGCCAAGATAGGCTCTCCTTCTTTAGCAACAATATCAATGCCATTATGACTTTCTTTAATAAAAAGACCTTCATTTATAGAACGTTGGCTAATATACCCTGCAATAGGAGCTAGCGATGGAATGTTCTCGATATAGGATACTTGTCTATTTGGTAGCTTTAGTATCCCTGCTGAGGAATCTATAATTACAGGTTTAGGATCTATATCTAGCGTCGTACCTAAAGAAGCGCGAACAAGTTCATCCATTTGCCTGATCCTTTCAAGGTCACGTGTAAGCTCGAGGATCTTTGTACGCTCAGCCATAAATTCATCATTACGCTTTTTAATTAATGTATAATCTGATATTCTAGGAATAAAATAGACCATGGTTCCTAAGGCGCAGAGAATAATAATTAGGATACTTGTAATGATAAATAAAAAAATATTTTTTGAGAAATGATACGAATGAGTCCTCGCCTCGCCTTCAGGAATGAACATTACCGTATATTTTTCTAGCCTCATATCTAATTCAAATTATATTATTTAAAAGATCGATAATTCTTTCAAGGTCATCATCTGAGAAATAAGAAATCTCGATACTACCACCTTCTTTAGAAGGTCTTAATTTCACCTTTGTCCCAAGAATCTCAATCAATTCATTTTCTAATGCGGATATTTGAGGTGATTTTAATCTTTGGTTGATCTTTTTATTTTGTTGAACCTTCCTGGTTTGTTTTATCAGTGATTCTGCAGCGCGAACACTCAAATTCTTTTCCATGATCGTATTCCAGACCTTTATCATTTTCGGAATTGTCTTTCTTTGTAGGATAGCACGACAATGTCCAGCTGTAATATCACCTTTTCTCAAACTCCTTCTTATCTCAGGAGGCAGTTTAAGTAATCGTAGGCTATTAGAAATCGTAACTCTTTTTTTACCAACTGCTTTTGCAATGGAATCATGAGACATTTCAAATTTAGAATTTAGTACGGCATATGCCTCTGCCTCTTCAAGGGCATTTAAATCCTCTCTTTGTATATTTTCAATTAAAGACATCTCCAGTATATCGGCATCATCCTTTACTTTAATAATATATGCCGGAATTCTCTTTTTTCGTAAAATTTTTGATGCCCTCCAGCGTCGCTCGCCCGCAATCAATTCGTATCCAGAGTCAGTGTCTCTGACAGTAATTGGAGTAATCACCCCTTTTTGTCTTATTGACATTGCTAATTCTTCAAGAGAAGACTGGTCAAAGTCTTTCCTTGGCTGATTTGGATTTGGGTAGATCTCTTTAAGCAAAATTTCGGTCACCCCAGGCATTAGGCTTGTTGAACTTTTTACTACTTTTTTCTTTTTTTCTTTTTTGGGCCTGATCAAGGCTTCCAGGCCCTTACCTAATCTATTTTCTGACACGCTGAAGTATCTCCTCGGTCAAACTCATATAATTTTGTGCTCCAGTTGAATTAGCATCGTATAACAAAGCAGGTTTACCAAAACTTGGAGCCTCACTTAATCTGACATTACGATGAATGTAAGTTTTAAACAATTTATCCTTGAAAAAGCTATTTACTTCATTCACGACTTGTTTAGAGAGATTTAATCTACTATCATACATCGTCATCAAGATACCTGCTATCTCTAGATCCTTATTTAGATGACGCTGGACTAGCCTGACTGTATTTAAAAGTTGGCCTAAACCTTCAAGCGCATAATACTCACATTGTATTGGTATAACTAATGCATCTGAAGCTGTTAATGCATTAATTGTCAATAAGCCTAAAGATGGAGGACAATCAATTATGACCATATCATACTGTTTCTTTATTGACCTTACAGCTTTTTGGAGTTGATATTCTCTAGCCATCACACCTACAAGCTCTATCTCTGCACCAACAAGATTATTTGTAGATGCGATGATATCTAAATGAGAAAATGAAGTGGATGTAATAACCTCTTTAATACCGTCTCCTTTGAGTATAACATCATAAATATTTCCATTTATTTCCTCAAATAATTCTCCAAGGCCAGTGGTTGCATTTGCCTGCGGGTCGAGATCAATTAGCAAAGTACGAACTTCGGATACAGCTAGGCTTAAAGCTACATTGACTGCAGATGTGGTTTTACCAACACCTCCTTTCTGATTTGTGAATGCTAATATGTTCTTCATTAATTAAGAGTCAAAAAATGGGGGTAAAATTTATGACACCTTTTTCAAATGCTTGAAGTAAAAGATAAAGAAATTAAAACCATTTTAATTAGCATTAACTTTAGGTGCAAATAATTTACAATAATTGATTTTAAATAGATGAAAGCGCTTGTAAAAACATCACCCAAGCAAGGGATTTGGATAGAGGATGCTCCTGAACCTCAATGTGGGACGAATGATGTTAAAATAAAGATCACCCATACAGCAATATGCGGAACAGACCTACACATATTCAATTGGGATGAATGGGCTAAAAGGACACTTGAACTACCTATGGTCATTGGGCATGAATTTTGTGGGGTTGTTCATGAAGTTGGCCCCGGGGTGACAAATTACCAACCAGGACAACGCGTATCTGGAGAGGGTCATATTACTTGTGGCTATTGTAGAAATTGCAGAGCTGGTAAAAGGCACCTTTGTCATAAAACAATTGGTGTAGGAGTAAACCGAGATGGGGCGTTTGCAGAATTTTTAGTGATTCCTGAATCAAATGTATTCCCTATCCACGATGATATCCCATCTGAGATAGCTGCTTTTTTTGATCCTTTTGGAAATGCTGTTCATTCTGCGCTATCATATGAAATGGTGGGCGAGGATGTGCTGATCACTGGGGCGGGTCCAATTGGAATAATGGCTGTCGCTATTTGTAATTTTGTTGGTGCGCGTAATGTGGTCATTACCGATATCAATGATTACCGATTAAGTCTAGCAAAAGAATTAGGAGCTACAAAGATAATTAACACCTCCAAAAACTCAATTGAAGAGTTTTACGCTCAGTTAAATATAAAAAATGGTTTTGACGTCGGCTTAGAGATGTCAGGGAATCCTGATGCATTCAATAGTATGCTAGAACATATGTACCATGGCGGTGAGATAGCGCTATTAGGCCTTCTCCCAAAATCTACAAGCATCAATTGGGACAATATTATTTTTAAGGGTCTTAAAGTGAAAGGTATTTATGGTAGAGAGATGTTTGAGACATGGTATAAAATGACTCAAATGCTAAAAAGCGGTTTAGATATTTCTAAAGTATTAACACATAGGTTCTCAATAGATAATTTTGAAGAAGCCTTTGATATTATCAAATCTGGAAATTGCGGGAAAGTAGTCCTTGAATGGTAAATGAAAAATAATAAAAACCATTATTCAGAAATTTTAAGTATCATTAAAGAAGAAGGCCTCTTTAAAAAAGAACGCACTATTTCTACACCACAAGATGTAGAAATCACGACAGAGCAAGGCAAAAAGGTATTGAATTTTTGCGCAAATAATTACCTAGGTCTTGCCAATCACCCAGATCTGATCAAATCAGCAAAAAATGCGATGGATATTTATGGCTTTGGAATGGCATCTGTAAGGTTCATTTGCGGGACACAAGATATTCACAAAGCATTAGAAGAAAAAATATCGGATTTTTTCGGGACTGATGACACTATCCTTTATACATCATGCTTTGATGCTAATGGTGGATTGTTTGAAACCATATTAGGAGAACAGGATGCCGTGATATCAGACTCGCTAAACCACGCATCGATCATTGATGGAATTAGGTTATGTAAAGCAAAGAGGTTGCGGTATCAAAATAATGATATGGTGGACTTAGAAGAAAAATTAATCGAAGCAAAAAATACAAGATTAAAACTGATAGCAACTGATGGTGTCTTTTCCATGGACGGATCCATCGCTAAACTAGGCGAGATAACAAAATTAGCAAAAAAATACGGTGCAATGGTTATGGTTGATGATAGCCACGCTACAGGTTTTATCGGTAGGACCGGTAGAGGCTCGGCAGAGCATTATGGTGTAATGGGAGATATTGACATATTTACCTCTACTTTGGGAAAAGCCCTGGGCGGCGCTTCAGGCGGGTTTACGACAGGGAGCAAAGAGATTATTTCCCTCTTAAGACAAAGATCAAGGCCTTATTTATTCTCAAATACTGTTGCTCCAGCAATTGTTTCAGCAGGGATAAAAGTGCTTGATATGATATCATCTACCACTGAACTTCGGGATAAATTAGAAAAGAACACTATCTACTTTAGGCAAAAGATGTCTAAAGCTGGTTTTGATATTTTACCAGGGGCTCATCCTATAGTGCCTATTATGCTATATGATGCTATTACTGCACAGGAAATGGCAGCAAAAATGTTAGGAGAAGGTATATATGTAATTGGCTTCTATTTCCCAGTTGTCCCTAAGGGCAAAGCGAGGATCCGAGTGCAAATATCTGCAGCTATGAATGAGAGACAATTGGATGAAGCAATACACGCTTTTACTAAAGTAGGAAATGAAATGGGAATTATCTCTTCATAAATTTAATGTCTGAACTCTTGCCACCCAGAGAGGGCATAAAGTATATTCACCGGCTTTTTTAAAGCGAATATTTAATTTTACTTATGCAAAAAAACCTAACACCTAGATATATAATTATCGCGGTTATACTTGGCTGGGCAGTCTGGTCACTATGGCCGACCTGGCAGTACCAGAATATGTCCGAGGAAAAAAAGGAAGAACTAAGGACTGCTGGTGAATTAGAGCAGATTGAATCACGCATCATACGTCAAGGGTTAGACCTTAAAGGCGGAATGTATATTGTACTTGAAGCGGATATCCCCACTTTAGTTGGGAACCTTGCTCCAATTAAAGATGAACGCCTTGAGAATCTAATCGCAGATGCTGAGGAACAATCTAACGACCCAGATAAAGATTTCTTTACAGTATTTGAAGCGAATGTAAAAAAAGAGGGACTAAAGCTGTCACGCTATTACCATCAGTATGGAGCATCTCTTGATGATATAATGCTCGCTTTAAGAGATGAAGCAGACGATGCAATTAACCGCGTATTAGAAATCCTTCAAAATCGCGTAGATCAATTTGGAGTGTCAGAACCAACTATCCAAAAACAAGGTAAACATCGTATTGTCGTGGAACTAGCTGGAATACAAGACTCAGAAAGAGCTCGAGCTCTCCTACAAAGTACAGCATTACTTGAATTTTACTTGGTGAAAAACGTGGCGGTTACAAATGAGATCATTGCTCAGTTAGATGATGCTCTTAAATCAGATATTAGTGAGGGTACTGACCCCATTAAAGAAGATAAAGAACCCAAAAAAGAAGAAAATAAAACTGAAGACCAATCGACAACTGTTTCAGAACTTTTTGGAGAATCAGACTCTCAGACTGCAAATGCGGATACTGAGAATACCTTAGATGATATCTTCTCAGAAGCACCATTTTCAGGACTGCTGACATCTCTCCCAGGGGATATAGGTATTGAAGAGAAGAATGTCTATGCATTTAAAAAATTATTAGCGAAACCAGAGGTCCAGTCAAAATTAAATAATGCTAATGGCCAATTTCTCTTGAGCCAAGAAGTAGAAACAGCCACAACTAATGATGCCGTAAGCTTCTATAGACTTTATTATCTTGAGAAAAAGCCTGAACTAACTGGCGGAATTGTTGAAGAAGCAGAGGCCAATCTTGGATCTCTAGGAGGCGGTTCTGCAGGACAACCAGTGGTCTCTCTTGCAATGAATAGCGAAGGTTCGAGGACATGGTCTCGTGTTACGGGTTCGAATGTTGGCGAGAGAATCGCTATCGTCTTAGACCAGAAAGTACACATGGCACCATCAATTAGAGAGAAGATTCCAGGAGGTAGGACGCAGATAGAAGGATTTGCTAACATAAATGAGGCAAAAGATCTTGCAATCATATTAAGAGCTGGTGCTCTGCCCGCTCCTGTAAATATAATTGAAGAAAGAATTGTTGGTCCTAGTCTTGGAGCAGACTCCATTGCACAGGGTACTCGTGCTGTTATGGTTGGACTTCTGACTGTTTTAGTATTCATGCTGGTCTATTACAGATTAGCTGGTACAGTTGCTGATTTTGCCTTGGTTTGGAATATACTACTTGTCCTAGCAATATTAGCATCGCTTCAGGCGACCCTAACTCTTCCTGGAATTGCAGGTCTTATTCTGACAGTTGGCATGTCGATTGATGCAAACGTTATTATCTTTGAACGCATTAGAGAAGAGCTGCGAAAAGGAAAAACGCCAAAGGCAGCTATCGATTCTGGTTATGATCGTGCGATCACTACTATTATAGATGCGAACGTCACGACCTTGATCGCATCACTCGTACTATACCAATTTGGAACTGGACCGATCAAAGGATTTGCGACTGTACTTTTCTGGGGTATCCTAATTAGTATGTTTACCGCAGTCTTCATCACTAGAACTATTTTTAATGCTTATGTATCTAGAAAGACCTTAACCACTTTAAGTATATAGCAATGAGAATTGTAAAAGAAACAAATATTGATTTCATGAGTGGCTCCTTTGTAGCTGGACTATTATCTGCTGGACTTATCTTAGCGGGAGTTATATCCATGGTAATGAATGGTGGCCCTAAACTGAGTATTGATTTTAAGGGTGGAACAATGGTCGCCGTGAACTTTACAGAACCTGTGGATATCAATGAGATCAGAAGCGCCATGACAAATGTGTCGTTAGATGGACAAAATTTTGATTTCAGTAAAGAGGAAATAAAACACTTTGGCGATGAGAGTAACGTGGCAATACGACTAGCATCTCTGAAAAATGAACCTCCTCAGTTTTCTCAAAGAGTAGCTGATAAGATTGCTGAGGTCTATCCCGAATTAGTACCTAAAGACCGTAAAGACTACATACTATCTATGGAGAAAGTTGGTCCAAAAGTTGGGGCTGAACTAAGTGGAGATGCAGTCTTAGCAATTTTCAGTGCACTAGCATTAATACTTGCCTATATATCAATAAGATTTGAATTCAAATATGCTGTAGGTGCAATTGCAGCCCTAACTCATGACGTTATGATCACACTTGGGGTCTTCTCCTTGCTTGGTTATGAAATATCATTAGCAGTTATTGCCGCATTCTTAACAATTGTGGGGTACTCTCTGAATGACACTATTGTTATTTTTGATAGAGTTCGTGAAAATGTAAAAGGATTGAAAAGTGCTAACTTCAGATCTGTTATAAATCAAAGTATCAATGAATCTTTGAGCAGGACTATCGTAACATCAGTAACCACTTTCTTAGTTGTACTCATCCTATTTCTAGTTGGAGGTGAAGTAATACATTCTTTTGCCTTTGCAATGATCGTAGGTGTTATTGTGGGTACTTATTCCAGTATCTTTGTCGCCAGTCCAGTTGTAATCAAAATGGCCAAAGAAAACTAAAACTATAATTATAAGCAATAAATATGTTCGCCTCTTTATAAGGGGCGTTTTTTTTATATGAAACCTAAGGTTCTTTTTGGATATATGTTGCTTTGTATTATCTGGGGTACGACCTGGCTTGTTCTGAAAAAGAGTCTAATGGATGGCACACCACCTTTTTTCGGTGCAGGTATGCGTTTCATCATTGCGGGTTCACTTCTCTGGATTGCTATTATTTATAGCAAGAACTTTCCACCTTTTGACCCTTTGCCAATGAAAATATATTTTCAATTTGGGGTTCTCAATCTCACCATTAGCTATGGTCTAACGTATTGGGCCACTCAATATATCTACTCCAGCTTATCTTCAATCATCTGGTCAGGATTCCCATTAACAGTAGCTGTTTTTTCATATTTTATGTTAAAGCCTAAAGACATGAACCTAAAAAAGCTCTTTAGCCTTATTCTTGGCACATCGGGTGCGTTTCTTATTCTATGTGAAAGTATAAACCCTACAGACGGCAGGGTTGCTATTGGAATCATCATGGTTATTATTGCGGTCATTATAGCTTCTTATCCAAGCGTTTATTTAAAAAAACATAGTGATGTTGTATCATCCTTACACATAAATGCTGTTAGTCAGCTATTAGCAGGTACTTTGCTGCTCTTTCTTTCTTATTTAGTTGAAGCAAACCAAAACATGAACTGGAGTAATTATAATATCTTTGCCTTGATATACCTTACTATTCCCGGGTCACTTATAGCCTGGTTCATCTATATATGGCTTTATTCACATATAACAATGGCTCAGATATCTTATATTGCTTTTTTCCCGCCTCTAATTGCAATGGTCTTAGGATATGTATTTCTAAAAGAATCCTTATCAATTTTGGCTATTTTAGGTTCTGGACTCATTATATTAGGCGCAGTGTTAATCAATAGAAATGAATAATATTTGGCTAGTAGATACTCCTATAGGTCAGCTGGGAATATATTCAGATGATTTTCATCTTTTTATGATAAAATTTATTGATAGTGCTAATAATAATATCACCCCCTCATCTAATCCTTCTAAAATTGCAAACAGTGTTTCTGTTCAAATGCATGAATATTTTAATAGGACCAGAAGGACTTTCAACTTATCTCTATATTTAGACTTACCTCCTTTTTATAAAAAGGTACTTTCTGAGGTCTCTAAGATCAAGCATGGCCAAACAGCTTCATACATGGATATTGCCATTAAGAGTGGTAATAAAAAAGCTGTTAGGGCAGTTGGGGCAGCTATTGCAAATAATCCAATACCAATCATAATTCCATGCCACAGGATTATATTTTCCAATGGTAAAATAGGTGGATATGGAGGTGGCTTAGAAAAAAAAGTGTTCCTTCTAAATCAAGAAGGCATAAATAAAACTCTTTAAAGAGCAACTTTTAATAAGGGTATAGATAAATTAACTTATCACACTATGGACTGGATGACACAAACCTTTAGATCGAAATTATTTGCAGGCATTGCAACACTGTTGCCTCTGTATCTTACATTCATTGTAATAAAATTCTTATTCGTTACTCTCGAAGAAATTTCAGATCCTCTATTAAAACGATTTGACATTGATATCCCCGGACTTGGGATTATCCTAACAGTTTCCTTGATATACCTACTTGGTCTGGTCGTCACTAATTTTTTAGGTAGAAAAATTTTCAATATAGGTGAAAATTTTGTAAAAAGAGTGCCTGTTGTTAACATGATATATACTACTCTTAAACAAATAACAGAAACTTTTACAAAGAGTTCAACAGATGCATTTGTAGGAGCTGTATATATTCAATATCCAAGAAATGGACTATGGACAATGGCTTTTATCAGTGGTGAGTCAAAAAATGAAGAAGGTATAGAATATTATCATCTTTTTGTACCTACGACTCCTAATCCCACATCAGGTTTTTTCCTTATGATACCACAATCAGATACAATTCCAACGGGGATGTCTGTTGAAGAAGGATTGAAGACTATTATATCTGGTGGATTACTTGCACCAGATAAAAATCCACTTCGCTAATTTTCCCGATTTAAAATTTTTGTCCTATCCCCCAGTGTAAGGTTCCAGAATTCCAGACTCCATCTCTATATCCCCAACCATAATCTAATCTGATCACTCCAACCATAGGGAATGGAATCCTTATACCAGCACCAATACCATAGATAGGTAATTGATCATTTATATCACCCCAATCATTAGATATCATCCCAACATCAGTAAAAAGCGTAACAAGCAATCCTAACTCAGCACCAAGAGAGGTAGCGTGTTTAGGTATGACTTCCTGCCTCAGTTCAACTGAACCGTGGACAGACTCATGACCAAAACGAAAAGCTTCTTTACCTGAATAGTATAGTTTGGAATCAGGCAATACCCACCCTCTCACAGTCATTGAATTCCCAAAGTAGTCAAGCCAATATTCATCCTTATTACCAATTTTTCTATTTAGACTACCATTAACGGCAAGTATTAGTTTTTTCCCTTCATTATTGAACTTATAGAACCATGAATAAGATTGGGTCCAGAGTGTGATCTTCCAATTCTTTGGATCAATACCTTGTCTGTGGTAGATACTCTGACTAAATAAAATCCCCTTACTAGGATTCCAGAATATATCTCTAGTATCATATTTTAAAGAGGCAGTTGGTGAAAAATAAAAAAAGTCATCCTTTATAAATTGATCTGAAAATGATTTTGATTCTATCTCAAGACCAACTGATGTCTTTATGGAACTCCCAAACCATTTACCAAGATTAATATAGAGACTATTGACATCAAGATCTTTATCTAAAAACCTATGGCTATATAAGGTTCGACCTATGTTTAAGGATAAAGAAACATGATCTCCAAACATCCAAGGATCGCTAAAGCTTAAACCATAAGTGTCTTCTCCGCCTAGACTACCCCCTATGGCAAGCGATTGATTCCGACCTCTAAAATTGTTAACGATCCACAGCCCAACTAGGGACCATTCAGTATCCTCGCTGTAGGTTGGAAATGCTACTGGCGGTGTACGTTGAATGGATTCAATTACATTAAATACTAATATTGCACTCCCATCTTCTAAGGGCACTACTTTCCAAGCAACCTCGCTAAAGATACCCAAGTTTTCAAGACGATTTCGATCTGCAATTGCCATTGTACTATCTAAAGATATATTGACATTATGATGTATCTCTCTTTCTAGAATAAAATCCTGTGTTCTTGTATTTCCTATAAATTGGACAGATGAGATAACAGGTTTATAATTGCTTTGACAAAAAATTATTGTACTTAATAGGTAAAATAAAAAAAGGCCTATATAAGGCCTTTTTCTAGAAATTGTTTTGCTCACAGATTATATATCGATCCCCTGTACCATTAAACGCTTCTTGTACTCGATACCTTGTTTAGAGTAAGTATCTTGGATGGCCTTCTCTAGTTTATCTGTTACTTTTAAACTTTTTGTTTCAACTTTTATATTACGCTCATCTAACTCGCGAACCTTATAAGTAGAATTAACATCCTCATATATGTGCCAGACACCATCAAATTCTTTTGGAGTACCATACTCCATCAGCACTTTGTGTTTTATAATATCTGAAGAGGCCAACTGAGGAAAACCAGTATCTTTTAATTTGACCTTTTTTGTAATACCCTGGAGAATGAAATGGGAATCATTATTATTTGTTGTACTGTAAATAAAATCTACATTAACGAATTCAAGCATGATCAACTCATGGGTCAAACGTGATGTATACTGAAATTCTACTGAAGCTCTTTTTATAGGGAGTACAAACCCTTCTCTAGTGGTCCTATTATCGTCATGATAAACTACTTCTACGGTAGTATCTGGGATAATAGATAGCACCGCAGGAAGATTAGACTCCCAGGGAGCTAAGAGCTCATCTCTAAAAACCCATCCACTTGGAATGCGCTTCACAGGAATGACTGACTCTATATTCTTCCTAGTTGTAACCTCTGAACTGGTGAAATCTTCCATCATATCATCACTCTGATCCCGAGAGCTCTGCTCGCTACTTTTATCTTTTTCAGAAGATTTCCTTGATCCGAAAAGCTGTAAACCATCAGCCTTTACAGGAAGGAAAAACAAAACTGCTAGTATGTATGTAAGTATATTCTTCATAATATATTTTTTCAACGGAATTATGTTACCTCGGATTTTTTGGTACAATCTTCCATCTGAATTTACCAAACTTAATACAATGTTCTATAAAAAAAAAGGCTCTCTATTTTGAGAGCCTTTTTTGAATCTATGGATAATATTATCCCTATTTGCGTCCCCTAGCCATAGGAGAACGAGATACATTACCATTTTTATCTACGTAATAAAGGTATCCTGATTCTCTAGTGACACCAGCATCTGCAACTTTTTCCGCATTACCGCCACCTTTACCAGCACGAGCCATCTGTGAACGCCATACGTTCCCATCTTTACCTAAATAATATAAATAACCTTTTTCTTTTGTTACGCCTGTATTGGCAACTGTTTCAGCCATTTAAGACCTCCATTTTAGTTTTTATTGGTTCTTTGGTAGTGGATAGAGAGTAATCTCTACCTCTCTCGTCGTGAAGTGTACGACTTATCGTCCGTAAGTGTCAAGATTTTTCTCGACGAGTCACCGAGGAGAGATTTTTATTGTTATATGCCTTATTTTATAAAATTGAGTATTAAAGAGATATTGTGATTTAAATCATGGCTGTGTCCTAGCTCACTAAATCATCATACGTAAATTAAATAACTTTATTCCTAGACCTTGGGTAGGTAGAGGGGTTTGTTTGTCCTTACCTCAATAAACATCATCAGCTAGCCCCTCTGCCTAAGCTATCTATTTATCATTAAAAGAAACTTTCTATTTCTATATATCACACTCCAATAAACAATTTTAAATTTGGCCCCTGATTTTAATACATGCCCCGGTAGCTCAGCTGGATAGAGCAACAGCCTTCTAAGCTGTGGGTCACAGGTTCGAATCCTGTCCGGGGTACTTCTAATAATTCATAGCTTTCTCATTAGAGATGGCATTAAAAAAGAGAGCTGATGTGGCTCCCTTTTTTAATGATAAAGATTTTTCCTGATTATTATTTTGAAACGATATCCAATAATTCTACTTCAAAGATAAGAACGCTGTTTGCTGGAATTTTTGGTCTTGCTCGCTGGCCATATGCGATATTTGGATGTATAAAGAATTCATATTTTGAACCTACCTTCATAAGCTGGAGTCCTTCTGTCCATCCCTTTATGACTTGGTTAAGTGCAAATTCCGTAGGTTCACCTCTTTCTATTGAACTATCAAATTCAGAACCATCCATGAGTTTCCCTACATAATGGACCTTTACTCTATCAGTCTTTTTTGGACTTTCACCATTTCCCTCTGTGAGAACTCTATACTGTAATCCTGTTGGTGTTTCCTTTATATCAGGGTTTTCTTTTACATTATTATCTAAGAATTCATCTGCAAGTTTTAGATTTGCCTCACCTTCTTTCTTGGACTTCTCTCTAATATTTTTTTGGAGAGATGCCATGACTGCACGTCTTTGACCTTGGTCTAGCTTTACCATTTCAGTTTCCATTCCATCCATAAGTCCAGCCATAAATACATCATAATCAATTTCCACCTGTTGTCGCTTTAGATTTTCACCAAGATCTGCTCCTAGGGAATAGCTGGTTGAATCCATGAACGTAGATAATGTAGAAACAGACTTTGGTTTACTTTTAGGATCTGAGCCG
>CACEUX010000024.1 GCA_902562835.1 uncultured Fidelibacterota bacterium | reverse complement strand
ATACTTTATAACGCTCTGCCGTTGCTTTTAAGTAGGCGTGTCCTGATGAACCACCTGTTCCAATTTTAGCACCGATCATTCGTCTCACCATAATTGCATGCCTTTGTCGCCATGTTGTAAAAAGTTCATCCATATCCATGAGGCGAGATAAGAAATTGAATGGTGAGTGAAGGATAGGCTCATCGCGATACAAAAAAATCAACAATGCTGCTTGGGTTGCTCGATGGGATAGACGTTTTTTATGCTTCTCGATCAATTCATTATGCTTTTTAGGATCGATCATCGCTACGAAGGAGTCTACCGCACGCTCATGTTCAAGCAAATGATAGTCTATCTCCTCTTCTGAATAATTTGGATTACTTTTGATCACTTCCTTTTCTTTACTCAACATGGATCGAACAGCGACACTATACTGCTCCCAAAAATCAAATCCTTCAAAAGATAGAAATGGTGTACGCTCTAACCAATTCTCAAGTAATGCAAATAAAGATCTTTCATTCTCTGAACGCTCTACTTTTTCTTTTTCCTTATCAATGATTGCGGATTTATAATTTTCTCTTCCATAATTGATCCTATTATTCTGAGGAAGTCCCAGTTTATTTTCTAGAAGTCTGAATTGAGCACTTTGAAAGCCTGATGAGGGGAAAAGGTCATCCCTGAATTCTAGAAAATCCATAGCTGTCATGGTCTCGAGTACCCTGACCTGGTCGATCAGTACCTTTTGTATTTCAATGATCCTATCCAGCCTTGAGACGGCCAGGCTTACATCTGATTCTACAACAGTCGCCTTTCCAAAGATCCCCAAAACGGAATCCAACTCATGGATCACTTGTTTGAACCAAAGCTCATATACCTGATGGATAATAATGAATAACATCTCATCATGAGCCGGTGTGCCTCGCTCTGCACTTTTTAATTCTTGGCTATTTAAAATATCTTCCAATCTCAAATAGTCACTATAGTTAAGTGGTTTTTTAGTCATTGTCTTTTAATCCCATTCAAATCCAGAAACACTATCAGATCTTGCGCTTATCTCTATGGTATTATAGTCCTGCATCTCAGAAATAAAATAGTACAAGTATTTTGTGGATTCTCCATCATCTAGCCAAACAGAGTCTGGAAACCCAAAGGTATCGAGCACATCCTTTTCAGAAGGGTTTTCTTTAAGGAATTCCCATATCTCATAATCTGACATATACCCTAGAGTGTATATGGTCTCTTCATTTGGCTGAGAAGCTAATGCTTTTGTTGGGGGCATTAGAACTGGTTTTGGTGGAGGTGGTGCGGCACAGGAAGTGAGAAATCCAAATAATAAAATACGAAAGTACATTGGCTGAAAATACCTAGATTAAAATAATGCAACCAATAGATTATATATATGATATTCAATACTTTCTTAGCAAAATGAAAAGTTTTACTTTCAAGATTGCATACAAAAGGAATAAATAGCATGTCGAAAATTGATGCTAAAGATAGGTTTTATTATGACAAAGATTTTCTCTCTAGTCCGTCGGGAAGGTCATTAAGGATCCTATCTGAATATTATGGACCACTCCAAAGATTGCAGCGCAATAAGATCTCTGATACTATTGTCTTTTTTGGATCTGCAAGAACCTTATCAAAGGAGGACGCGGAAAAGGCATTAAAGAACGCTCCAAAAAATGCAGATGAACAAACAATGAATAGACTCAAAATGGATCTGAAAATGAGCCGCTATTATGAAGACGCTCGTTTATTGGCGGGGAAATTCACAAAGTGGAGTAAAAGTTTAAAAGGTACTAACAACCGCTATATCATATGCTCTGGTGGTGGTCCTGGCATAATGGAAGCTTCTAATCGTGGTGCCTCAGAAGAAGGTGGTATTAATGTGGGCCTGACCATATCGCTACCCTATGAGTCATCAGGAAATAAGTGGATATCTGATGACCTGAGCATGAAATTCCATTACTTTTTTATGCGTAAATTCTGGTTTCTATATCTGGCAAAAGGTTTGATCGTTTGGCCAGGAGGCTTTGGAACCCTAGACGAGGTGATGGAGCTTTTGACGTTGATCCAGACAGAAAAGATAAAAAAAAGATTACCAATAGTATTATATGGAAAGGAATTTTGGGAAAAAGTAGTGAACTGGGAATACCTTGTAGAAATAGGGACTATATCACCTGAAGACCTTGACCTGTTTTATATCTCTGATGATGTGAATGATACTTTCAAATTTGTTACAGACTTCTTGAATAAGAGCCAACTTAAAGGACCAAACTTTTGATACCACGATCTATTTATATACTTTTAGTGATCGCGGCCCTGAGAGCACAGACCGAGCCTGTGAAGGATATCCATAGGAACGATCCTCGGGTGTGGGCTTTGACCCATGCCATGGTACATACAGAACCAGGAGATTCTATTAAAGATGGAACTGTTATTATAAGGGATGGTCAAATAGAAAAAGTAGGAAGGTATATACAAATTCCTCTGGACGCTTATGAAATTGATATGGAAGGAGCCCACCTTTATGCTGGGTTCATTGATGGCTGGCTCCAAATAAAAAAAGATGAAAAAGTTAAAAGTCCAGATGATCACTGGAATGAAAAGATCAGAGCCGAATATAGAGCGAAGGATGACCTTAAGCTTAAAGAAAAAGAACTGAAGGCACTTCACTCCATTGGTATTACAGCAGCGCATGTTGTTCCTGAGCAAGGTATTTTTAAAGGTAAATCTGACCTTGTTATCCTCAATGATGATATGGTCTCTGTTGCAAAGGGTGTGTCACAAGTATTAGAGTTTAAGACAACTGGATGGTCCGATAGGGGATATCCTAATTCTCTACTTGGTGTGATCGCAGTGATGAGGCAGACATTTTTAGATGCTGAATGGTATCTAAGATCTCTTGAGATCTTTGAAAAATACCCTGAGGAAAATGAGCCCCTGCCTCTAAATCCATCTTTGTCTGAGTTAGGAAGATACCATGCTAACAGATTACCAATATTATTCATGACCAAAGAAGAGCATAGTGCCTTACGCTCACTAAAGATCGCTGGAGAATTCAATCTCAATCCATGGCTACTTGGGAGTGGATATGAATACCGTAGATTAAAAGAAATAGCTGAATTCAATCCGTTCATTATCTTCCCTCTTGATTTTCCCAATAAGCCAAAGGTGAATGATCCTCATATTGCTCTTCAGTTCTCTAATGAGCAGCTAAAGCATTGGGATATGGCACCAGATAATATAAAAAAGGTGTTTGATGCGGACCTTCGTTTCAGTTTTACTTCTGGTACCTTAAAAAACAAAAAAGATTTTAGGAAAAACCTTCAAAAGATCACGGATCGTGGACTATCTCAGGATATCGCACTTGCGGCATTGACCACATATCCAGCTGAAGCAATGGGGGTAAATAAGACCGTTGGAAAGATCCAGCCAGGATATATTGCAAACTTAGTTGTAACTGATGGCAATTATTTTGATTCAAGGTCTAGGGTCACCTCTATCTGGCTTGCAGGTAAAGAAAAGTACATTTCAGAGCGTCACAAACCTATTATTGCAGGAAAATGGGAACTAGAGATAGATGGAAACGCCTATGATATGGAGTTCTTTGTTCCCAATACCTATACAAAGACAGAAGAATTAAGGCAGAAAGCATTAACGACCAATAAGTTGGAAGGAAAAATAAAGATAGGTGATGAGACCTTGAACCTCATCGATGTAAGAATTTCAAATAAGGTAATTGAATTCAAAGTAAAAGGTACGTTACTTGATCTAGACGCAATGCTGGCATTCAAAGGCGAGGTCAAAAAAGACAAGTTCAGGGGTGAGGTATATGACGGGTCTAAAAAGGGTCTTTCCTTTAATGCAAAACGGACTGTGAGTATAAAGCCTATCGTTCGTGAAAAGGAGATCGCCAGTAGCACAGTTCTCTACCAACCTGAAGGCGCATATGGTCTAGATAAGGACCTATTATCTCCAAACGCCATATTAATTGATAATGCAAATATCTGGACCTGCGGTCCAAAAGGTATTGTTGAGGAATGGGATATTCTTTTTGTTAATGGTAAGGTCGATAAGATCGCACCTGATATTAGTGTACCCATGGGTAGTGCATTAGTGATCGATGGGTTAGGGAAATATGTCACACCAGGGCTTATAGATTGCCATAGTCATTCTGCCGCATCTTCTATTAATGAAGGAGCTCAAGCTGTGACGGCTGAGGTCAGAATACGAGATGTCCTATTTGCCGATGATGTTAATATTTACAGACAGCTAGGAGGTGGATTGACGACAGCAAATGTCTTACATGGCTCTGCAAACCCTATTGGCGGACAAAACGCTGTGATAAAACTTAGGTGGGGCTCAGGTCCAGAGGGCCTAATATATAAGAACGCACCTCAGGGAATAAAATTTGCTTTGGGAGAAAATGTGACGCAGGCAAACTGGGCTGGAACAGGTCGTTACCCACAGACCAGAATGGGTGTAGAGCAGGTTATAAGGGATGCTTTCCGTGCAGCACAGGACTATAGACACCGACACAAGACATATGAGAGGAATTCCAAGGCGCAGAGAAAGACCATCCCCCCTAGAAAAGATCTTGAACTCGAGGCCCTTGCTGAAATTTTAGAGGGGACCCGCCTCTTACATTGTCATTCATACCGTCAGGATGAGATATGGATGTTGACACGGATCGCTGAGGATTTTGGATTCACGATCGCCACATTTCAGCATGTTCTTGAGGGTTATAAAGTGGCCGAACGTCTTGCCGAACATGGAGCAGGAGCGTCTACTTTTTCAGATTGGTGGCAATATAAGTATGAAGTGATCGATGCGATCCCCTACAATGGCACTATTATGGCAAATAATGATGTTCTTGTTTCCTTTAACTCGGATGATGCTGAATTAGCTAGGCGGATGAACACAGAGGCCATGAAGGCAGTAAAGTATGGAAACCTTTCTGAAGAAGAGGCGTTGCACTTTGTTACAATTAATCCAGCGAAACAATTGAAAATTGATAAATGGGTTGGCTCATTAGAAGAAGGTAAAGATGCAGATTTTGTGATCTGGGATGGACCACCTTTATCTATTTACTCCAAAGTACAAGAAACATGGATCGAAGGTACCCGCTACTGGTCTATCGATGAAAATGCTCAATTGGAAGAACGAGATAAGACAGAGCGGAAAGATCTTATTCAAAAAATATTATCTTCAAAAACATCTTCATATGGTAAGGAAATGAAACCAAATGGTCAAACTCCTCAACACCATCATAATTGTTTGATAGATGATGATGACCTAATGG
This sequence comes from uncultured Fidelibacterota bacterium, assembly GCA_902562835.1. GTDB lineage: Bacteria > Fidelibacterota > Marinisomatia > Marinisomatales > UBA1611 > CACEUX01. The sequence goes on along the minus strand of CACEUX010000024.1, from coordinate 20,406 downwards.
GGATGTAGGAGCTCAGATGAGAAGCGTTAGTCTACTATTCTTAATCTCCATCGTCTTATCAAATGATCAGATACCAGGCGCCGATCAGAAAAGGCCTATTCTACTCCGTGGCGGAACTCTGCATACAGTTTCAGGCGATGTTCTGGAAAAATACGACCTTTTATTTGCTGAAGGGAAGATCATTACTATCGATGAGCGGATACAACCATCTCCTGAGACTGATGTATACGAAATTTTTGGAAAACATGTGGTGCCTGGTTATGTGGCTGGGTACACTAGAATTGGTCTTACGGAGATCTCAGCTGTAAAACAAACGAATGACCACTCTGAAGTTGGTGATATTAATCCTAATGTTAGAGCGAATGTTGCTTACAATCCAGATTCGGATCTGATCCCAGTCACTAGGTCAAATGGTGTATTAGTTGTGAATTCTGCACCTTCATCGGGCAGGATATCTGGACAATCATCGGTTATGATGATGGATGGATGGACATGGGAAGATGCAACTATGAAACATCCAGCGGCGCTGAATTTGAACTGGCCGAATATGAATTTTGATTTTAGAAAGAATATAAAAAAGAACGAAAAAACTCAGCGGGCAGAATATATTGAAACGATAAGAAAGATTGATCATCTCATAAGAAATGTTCGTGCCTATCATCATAGACGGAATGCTAAAGAAAGAAAGGCAGAGCATAAACAAGAATCAGATCTAAGATTAGAGTCAATGATCCCATTTATCATTTACAAAGAACCTATTCATGTGAAAGCAAATGATATTCGGCAAATAGAAGCTGCTGTCAACTGGGCTAACGACCAAGACCTGAACATTGTGATCTTAGGTGGCAGAGATTCTTGGATCAATCCAGAGCTATTAGTAAAAAATAATATCCCTGTAATATTGTTAGGTGTACAGGTCACTCCTAGAAGAAGATTTGAGCCTATTCATCTTCCTTATAAACTGCCTGCAATGCTTCACGAAGCTGGAGTTCATTTTTGTATTTCACTTAATCCAGGCTACCCTATGGATGGACATGTGAGGACTCTTCCAGATGAAGCAATGAAAGCCTTGTCATGGGGATTGACAGAAGATCAAGCCTTAAGGTCCATTACTCTATCCGCAGCTGAGATATTAGGCGTAGATGAACAAATTGGATCACTTGAGCCTGGTAAAGATGCTACATTTTTTATAGCTGAGAGTGAACCATTAACTCAGACCACCAATCCCATCAAAGCATTTATACAAGGTCGGGAATTAGATCTATCAGACAGGCAAAAGAACCTATGGGAAAAGTATAAAGAAAAATATAGACGCCTAGGAAGATTGACCGAATAAATTCTACATCGTCCTTAGACTTATTACATACCCAGTTCCTGTCGCAGCACCTAAAATAGTAATAACCTTGATCATTAACATGTGATCAGGGATTCCAAAAAAAACTGAAATAGATACGAAGACCCACATCGTACCTATGGCCATGAACTTAGCCTTCTTAGGCATCCCTCTTCCCTCACGGAAATTTTTAACATGATGCCCATAATACTTGTTTTCTATTACCCAGTTATATAATCTTTCAGAACTACGAAAGAAACATGCAGCTGCAAGTATCATTATTGGTGTGGTTGGTAACCCTGGGACAACGATACCGATTAGACCAATACCTGATAGTAATAATCCTAGCATAAGCCAAAAGTATTTAATGATAGAATTATTATTAATATTCATTTGTAGTTGATTAGATGTGTGATAAGAGAAATAGGCCTAGTTGAAAGTTGCGTCTATGTCTAAAGTGATCTCTGGAGTATCCTGCGAAACATCTATAGGCTCTATATAGCTACCTATCAAACTATAATTTGAACCTGCCGTCCCGTACCCTAAAGACCAATAGGTAATCGTAATAGCATCATAAGCTCTGAAAGATAGATCACCAAAACTATAATTATAAACGCCATTGGAAACATCATCACTTGTGATATAGGCAAAAGCAGCTGGAGGACCTTGAGGTGGATAGTTAGTATCTAATGTGATCAATACCTCGCCACTATCTGGCCATGTACCACTAAAATTCACATTACCAGATATTGTTCCAAATTCTGGCAATACCTCTTCACTAGTTTCATTATCATCACATGATATTATCATTAGAAAAAATGATGCTATTATAATTTTAGTAATTTGTTTCATGAGTGATTCTCTTATTTTATAGGTTTATTAATTGATATTTCAAAATTTCTTCCAGGCATTGGATAATGTTGGATCATTACATATTTTTTATTGAAGACATTTTTTATTTTCATAGTTATATCATATTCCATAATAGTTTTGGAAATGCTAGCATCCGCTATCACTGTTTCGGGCAGAGTCTCCAATGGGAAGATAACTGTATTATCTTGAATAGGGTGATCATCGGTTAAGAAATCTTCATATAATTGAGTACTTGCATATTTTGCTGAAAATAAAATATCGGCTATGGGTGTCTCCTGCATAACAGTAAATCTTATCTTATGCTTTGGCCTGTAGAGCAATGGAACGACTGAATTGATATTTTCCATATCTAAATAACTATAAGTAAAGTTTATGTTTGACCCAGTTTGATCTACGTTAATATTTGAACCAAATTCAAAACCTAATCCATTGACCGCTTCGCGGTTAATTGATCTAACTGGAATTGTATAAATAAAATCGATCATGTCTGTATATCGATTTAAGAAAACATTGCTGAAAAATGAAAAATTTTCTTCTCTCTGATGTTTTATCCCTGCTTCAATATTAATTAATGATTCTGCTTTAAGTGATGGATTCCCTAGCAGTATTAATCCGTAACTGCTTTCATATTCTAAAAATAATTCTGATATGGAAGGTGCTCTAAATCCCTGATTGAATGAAATGTAAGAGGTGGATCTAGAACTTAATTTGTAGAAAAGACTCAATTTTGGAGAAAATGCCTGAAAAGACTTAACGCTATATCCTTCTCCTCCTGTCACTCCTCTATTATCATACCTCAAGCCTAGGTCATACATAAAATTATTTGAGATCGACTTTCTTAAATGTGCGAAGCCAGCAATTGTGAATTGTTCAGGTTGTGTGTATATATTCCTTAGAACATTTGATCTTGATTGATCTATTGATGCTTCGGTTCCTAGGACCAGATCGGTACCTCCTCCAAAAAACCTGTGTACTTGGCTCCTAACTATATAGCTTTTATCTTTGTAATGTGTATTGCCAAGTATTTTCTCTTCAGGAGCATCGTTGCGATCATTATAATCGGTTTTAAACTGGTTTGTGGCCAATGATAAAGAGAATAGTGATTTACCTATCAATCGTTTATAATAAAATTGAAGGTAACTGCTTACACGATTTGATTCTCTGTAGGAAATGAGACCAGGGTTATCTGGATAAACAAAACCAGGCTGGCCATTAAAACTATTCGAATTTATAAATGAGAATTGAACCTGCTGATCATGTGGTAGTGTTCTATTAATTTTGAAGGATAACCGCGTTTGCTCATGACCTGAATTAAATCTATGGCCATTTGAACTGCCATGTCCTAAAGTGCTAATAAAATTTGTTTCATTCTTATTACCACTAAATGATAGTGAGAGAGCTTGTGATCCATAGCTACCAAAACGTAACTCTGGATACCACTTGTTCGAATCCCCACCTGATCTTGTAACAATATTGATAACACCACCCATTGAATTATGCCCATAAATAGATGAAGCAGGACCTCTAACAACCTCAATATGCTTTATTGTTTCAAAGGGAATGGCATTCCAATCTGAGGATCCAGAATTCGGTATTGAGACAGGGAAGCCATCAAGCAATAATAGCACTCTGTTATTATAGCCCCCTGGTTTGAAATCAGAAGAACCTCTTATTGAGATATTTACATTGCGACCATACTCATGAGCGCTTTGGACCTCAATTCCATGCAGATTACCTAATAAAGCAGATAGAGTTTCTTGGTCCGTATTAGTTATTTTGTTTGTCTCAACTATCTCGGTTAATTCTGGTGCATGTTTAGAAGGGATCAGCCCCATTACATTCACTGCTTTCCATTGAAGAGGTTCTTTTTCGAGAACAATATTTAGTGACTCTTTAATTTCCTTTTTAACCTTTAGACTTTTTGAAAATGTTTTATAGCCAATGATTGAAAATAATATTTGGTGCTCATCTTGGGGCACATTATCAATTTGGAAGTAACCATCTTTATCTGAAGTGGTCCCTGTATCTGTATTTTCTATAAATATATTTACATTTTCCAAGGGAACATTTGATTCTTTATCAACTACGTAACCCGTTATGGATAGTCCGCTTACTATTGAAGTAAAGATCATGAAAAAAATTAAATGGTACATTTTTTTTAGGTATTATAGTCTAATTATTGATCTTTGGATCTGTGATCAATTCATTCAGAAGATTTTCAACATCTTTATCTGTGACAGGCTCCTTTCTATCGCCCATAAAAACCAACCCCATAAATAGACCACCAAGCGCTTTAAACATGAGCTGTGGATCTACTTGGGGGAATTCACCTTTTTTAACACCATCCTCTAAAAGCCCTTGAATGACTGCATAAAGACGATGCTGGTAATCTTTCCATGGCTGCTTATCTAATTTAATTGCCTTGGGAACATTAAAAAGAAATTCAAAAAGTCCAGGTCGAGCTTGAGCATTCTCAGCTATTTTGATCAAAACATTAACAAATGTCTTTCTAGGTGAGTCTTGAACTGCAATGACAGGTTCAAGAGACTCCCATATATTTTGCCAACCATCCTCTAGAATAGCAGATAAGACTTCCTCTTTAGATTTAAAATAATAATAGAGGGTAGCTTTACCAAATCCAGAGGAGTTTGCAATCTCATCCATGGTTGCACCATCAAGACCTTTCTCCTTAAAAACAGTAAGGGCTCCATCAAGGATACGTGCCTGGCGCATTTTTCTTTCTTCTAATTGTCTTTCTGAAATGGACATAAAATCAAGGTATCTACATATTCGAATTGTTAGTCGAAATTTAAAATATTAATGTTTGTGAAACAAAAATTGAATTCAATATATATTAAATAATTATCTATTAATTTTATAGGTTGATATATGAGCACATATTTCTTAAATATTAACAATAATCAATAGTCATATATAAAAAGGAAAGTAAAAATGAACAAAGAAAACGTTCTTGAATCCTTAAACAAGATCTTAGAACTTGAGTTAGCAGGAGTTGTAAAATACACGCACTATGCATTTATGGTACAAGGACCCTACCGTTTATCGGTTGTAGAATGGTTAAGAGAGCAAGCCCAGGAATCTTTAACTCATGCCGAAGCAGTAGGTGAACATATCACTAGTCTCGGTGAACACCCCACTTTAAAAATAAGTGATCTACTTGAAACTCATAAACACTCAACGGAAGATATTTTAAATGAGTGTTTAGAACATGAAAAAGAAGCAATCAGATCATACTATGAGCTATTGAAGAATGTTGATGGTGGTTCAATTATGTTGGAAGAATTTGCTCGTACTCAAATTGCTGCAGAAGAAATGCATGAGGCTGAATTAAAAAAAATGCTGCGTGATAATTTTTAGATCTTAGAAGATCAAAGGTCTTACTTATCTAGACCATCATATAGAGTAAGTGCATCTTCAACAGCAAAAGACTCTAAGTAACCATATCCTCTCATAACACCCTCTATCTGGATTGACAAACCTGATTGATAATAGTCTACTAAATAATCTAACCTTTTAACGGAAAGCGCTTCTTTATCCAATTGGTCTATCCTCTTAACAGCATTTTTAATGGGGATAAGTTCAGGATTTTTATTTTTAGATAATGCAGTTAATAATTCATCAAATGCATTATCTATATCACCCTCTTCTTCGCCTATCATCACATGTAATTGATGGTGATAATTGCTTAGAAATTGAAAAGCGTTGATTTTTTCAACCATCATATTCCTCTCGGTCAATGTTGGTTCTGAATTACATGAAAGTAACCAGAAAGAAAAAAAACTATATAAAATTAATCTCACTTCAATTTTGAATCTTTGGTTTGTATCCAAATTTATTTATTAGAGCTGTCTCAACACCATTACATAACTGTAAAAAATCTTTTAGGGATATTTCTATATTTAAACAGTCTTTAACTAAATTAATTTGAACAGATTTTGTATCCGAATCCAAACCTTTTTGAAGTCGTATTAAATACTGGTTAAATAATTTAAACTGACATGGGTTTAAATTCATTTTTACATTGCAAAATTCAAGCTGAAGCTGGCGACCAGATTTTAAAAAGGATATTGATATAGGTTCTTCTTTATATAATTGTAACATATTAATTCCTTAGTCTATAATTAACATAAACAAAAATAATGATAATGAGACCTATTCTCAATAGTAAATATCATTTTATTTTAAAAATTATTTTTTGAAAACTTAAATACCCTTTCCCAAATGATTAAGTAGATATGGAGCAAAATATGTAAAGATACCGTCCGCACCTGCCCTTTTAAAACACACCATTGATTCAAATACTATGTCCCTCTTATTGGCAAGACCTTTTTCCACTGCAGACATTATCATTGAGTACTCTCCTGACACTTGATAAACAAATGTTGGCATATTAAATGTATGCTTTGCTTTAGAAACGATATCTAAATAAGGCATTCCTGGTTTTATCATAACCATGTCAGCGCCTTCATTAATATCAATTAAAATTTCATGCATTGCCTCATCTGAATTTGCAAAATCTAGTTGATATGATTTTTTATCTTTTGGTTGGATAAGTTTCTCTGATCCGATTGCGCTACGAAATGGTCCATAATATGAGGATGAGAATTTTGCAGCATAGGACATTATCATGGTATTTTTAAAATTATTCTTCTCAAGACAACTCCTTATTGAGCCGACTCTGCCATCCATCATATCAGATGGTGCTATAATATCGCATCCTGCTTCCGCATAGATCAATGCCTGCTTATTTAATTTATCTAGTGTAAGGTCATTATCAACAATACCACCATGCACCACTCCATCATGACCATGATCAGTGAATGGGTCCAATGCTATATCGCAAATGATACCCAGTGATGGAAACTCTTTTTTTATTTCCTTGATCGCTCTACATATCAAATTGTTTGGATCAATACCTTGAGAACCCTCTCTGTCTTTTAACTTAGAGTCAATATTTGGGAATAAAGCAATCGCATTCAGTCCTAAACGAATGGGGTTCTCTAATTCTTTTATCAAACTGTCTATTGAAAAACAGAACACGTCAGGCATCGCATCAATAACTTGTTTTATAGCTTTCCCCTCTTTAATAAATACAGGCCAAATAATATCATTAGCTGATACTGCGTTCTCGGAGGTAAGCTTTCTGGAAAATTTTTGCATTCGATTTCTTCTCATCCTTGTATTAGGAAATTTTCTTTCTTGCTTAGTCATATTTAATTCAATTGATCTCGGGTTTTATTATCACTAGAATAAGTATAAAAAACAGAATAAGGAACGGTATCTCATTGATCAAACGAAAAAACTTTGAAGATCTAACATTAATATCACCTGCAAGGTCTTTCAGGTGCCTACCAAGATTTATATGATAGAGAGTAAGAAGCATCACAAGAATAAATTTAATAATTAGCCAACCATATATACCTAAAACATGGGCCAAATACAGTCCTGACATCCAGACTAGTATTGCAGAGGGGTGCATAATATACAAATACAATCTTCTCTCCATAACTTTAAAGACCGCTGAAGTTTCTTTGGTTACATTATTCATAGAATGATAAACAAATATTCTAGGTAGGTATAAAAGGCCAGCCATCCACGCAACAACAAAACTGACATGTAGGACCTTGACCCATAGATAAATATTGCCCAATCGCTACTCCCAATTTGCTTGAGGAGGCATTGACATCAAGATAGCATCAATATTGCCACCTGTCTCTAGTCCGAATTTTGTGCCTCTATCATAAAGGAGATTGAACTCAACATATCGCCCTCTTTTTATTAACTGAGCATATTTATCACTTTCTGACCAGTCATTATTTTTATATCTAGATATTATCTTATCGACGTAATCATGAAAAAACATTCCTACATCTTTAATGAATAAGAAATCAGAATTGTCACTTTCAGTATTTAAATAATCAAAAAATATACCACCAATACCTCTTGGTTCATTTCTGTGTTTTAAAAAAAAGTACTCATCACACCATTTCTTATATTTTGGATAATAAGAATTATCATATTTATCACACATATTTTTCAGGTCACTGTGAAAAATTTTGGTTTCTTTAGTGTAATCTAGACAGGGGGTAATGTCTATCCCCCCGCCAAACCAATTTTTGGTGGTAGAAAGGTACCTTGTATTAAAATGCATTGATGGAATATTAGGATTTTTAGGATGCAGGACGACGCTTATCCCTGTTGCCCAATAAGAGGGGTCTTTTTCAGCGCCAGGTACTCTTTTTTGCATTTTTTCCGAGAACTGCCCTGAGACAGTTGAAATGTTAACACCACCTTTTTCTATAAGACTCCCTTCAATTTTACTCATTAGCCCACCGCCTCTACCAGAATGTTCCCATTGCTTTTCAGTAAAACGAGCATTTTCATGGACTTCTATGGTTGAAATCAATTTTGATCTTAGTTTTTCAAACCATTCCCTTGCTTTATCTTTCATGTTAACCATCCATTTAAATTTTCATCTAATATACCCTTAATTATTTCCAGGTGTTCTTCACTACTATTCAAACAAGGGATATAGGCAAGTTCTTCTCCACCATTTTCTTTAAATAGTTTATTATACTGAATTTTTATCTCTTCCAGCGTTTCTAAACAATCAACACTGAAGCCTGGTGATATAACATGCAATTTTTTAGTACCATTTTTAGCATATTTAACAATCTCTTCATCAATATAAGGTTTAAGCCACTCCTCCCTGCCAAACCTGGATTGAAATGCTAAGGAATATTGTTCACTTTTCAGTTTGAGTTTATTTGCAAGCAACCTGGCTGTTTTATGACAAAAACAATAATAGGGGTCACCTTCCTTAAGATATCTAAATGGCATTCCATGAAAGCTAATGATCAATTTTTCAATTGTAGAGGTATCTGAAACTGACGAAATAATTGATTTGGAAAGAGCTGCTATATAATCTTCTCTATCATGATAGCCATTTACAAACCGTAAGCTTGGCACCCATGGCCATTTTGAAAAAACATTTGAGATCTCATCTAAGGTACTTGAATTCGTTGGTGATCCCGCCTGCGGGTAAAGTGGAAGAACTAGAATCTTATAAACATTATTTTTTTTGAATGTTTCTAAAGCACTCTCTATTGAAGGATTACCATATCGCATACCAAGTCTAATAGTTACATTCTTATTTGTGAATAGTCTATCCATACCAGTAACGATTTCATTCATGTTTTTTAGAAGTGGAGAACCCTCTTCTGTCCATATAGACTTATATAATCTAGCTGATCTTTTTGGTCTTATATTTAAAATTATCCCATAAAGGATAATTTTCCATAAAAAGGGATTATAATCAACTACTCTCCTATCAGATAAAAATTGTCTTAGGTATTTTTTTAGGCTTTTCTTATCGGGAGCGTCTGGAGTTCCTAGGTTTGTAATTAAGATCCCTATTTTATTTGAAAACCCTTGCTCAAAATCCTGCATAACTAATCCATTAAAGAGAATTCATTTCTAATTGAACCTATAAAATGCCTAACATTTTCTTCAGGGGTTTTAGGTAAGACGCCGTGGTTGAGACTACAGATATAGCCAGATGTCTGGCTCATATTCACGGATTTTAAACTATCAACAAATAATTCAAAATCATGTAAATAATCATCGTGGGGCTTTAGTAATGAATTAGGTGAAAAATTACCCTGTACAAAAAAATCTCTTTTTGTTGTTAAAAAATCATTAAAACCAATATCCCCAGAATAAACTACGCCTGCCAATCTCATATCATTTATTTTTGATATTTCTTGGTGATAGAAGGATTGGTTCTTTGAGAAGTATGCTATTTTCTTTTCAAAGGTTAGGAATAACTCGTTTTTAATTTTGTTTATATAGTGATCCAAAAAATATCGCTCTTCTAATTGTACACTATTGGTATCAAATATATAGACGATCTCTGCTCCAGCATTGAGTTGCATCTCTATATTACTTTTAAGAATTGGGAATAGATGATCATATAATAGTTTTTCGACATGATCTCCAATGGATGGGACATCGACCTTATCTTCATTCTTCATATTTAGCCCATAGGATAGTATGGTCCAAGGACCTCCAACGAAACCAACAAGACTTTTGTTCTCTGGCAGAGCTTTCCTTGTAAGAGCCATTGCTTCAGACTGGAAGGATAATTCTTCCTGAATTTTATCAACACTTATAGTTTTATTTTCGTCACCTGGTTGCAAGTAATTTCCAAAAACAGGACCAGGATTATAACTAAGATCTAAACCAAATAATTCAAGCGGGAATAAAATATCACTAAAAAGTATCGCGACGTCATAATCGAAATCTAAAATTGGACCACATGCCACTTCCGTGGCTAACTCAGGCGTTTTGCATAACTGCTCAAAAGAATATTTTTTCCTTAATTTTTGATAATGTGAATGGTATCTACCAGCCTGCCTCATGAACCATATCGGTGGTATAGGTTGAGGAGTTCCATTTAATACGTTTTTAAATTTATGATTCATTTATTTACTATTTTACCTTTTGGTCATCTAACCAATGCTTATACGAAAAGTAACAATTTATTTTTTTTGAATTTGGTAAATTTGTTTTCAAATATTCATATGTCCTACCAAAACCACAGCTATGATTTCCATTAGATATTTCAGGAAAAAGCTCTACTGCTTTTTCATACTGTAGAGGGCTCATCCAGAAGAAGTCCGATCTTTCATCAAGTCTCAGCATTTTTATTTTATCTTCATCAAACTCTAACTGGTATGTGGGAAGGATTTGAAAAATTTTTGAAGATGCATTCGTATGGCTAAGCTTATATTTTTTCAATTTCCATGCAATAAGATGATCTATTTCAATTCCATTTTGCTCTCCAAGGCTATCTGATGAACCATTGATCCAATAACCTTTTCGCGCTGCATACCTCCAAGTTTTTACACCACTTGTCCAAAAAATATTTGATTTATGAATACTACCACAACTATCTAGGACATTTTTTCTACTTATAAAAATAAAGCTTTTTTTCAAGGTTTTAATTTGCTCATTCAAGATACGTTTTCTAACAAACATATTGTTATCACTTTTATTAGGGTATATATCATCTGAAGAAACTTTTTTTACCATATCGTAAGGTTTTTTATCTAATGGCCCCATTGTTTTTAATGGAACTCCATCTTCGGTCTCACCGATCAACGAACACATTCTGACATGTCTTGCATTCCATATTGACACTCCAATTTTTTGATGACATCCTCCGCCATACTGAGATAGTGTTGATTTTTCTTTTTTTACATCCTCAAAAGTACCGAGAGCATTAATGGGCTTTATGAGATCTTTTAGATGTAAGCTATTCTTTCTTGCTTCAATAGCAATTGCACCTTGTCCAGGAGCCGTTGGGAATATTGATAAAGGTAGAATCATCCACTTTGTTCTAAAAAGTATTTCCTTAACAGCGTTTATAGTGTTTTGATTCCCTGACCTCATTAAACGGTCTATTGCCACTTTGGCCATTAGAACTATATCTGCATCACCTGAAATAAATTTATTTAATCTTGTTTCAATATTTCCCCTGATATCACTAAAGCTCATGGAATCTATTTCCATCGGAAGTAGGTCAGGTAAAATGTTTTTAATATTATATTTTCTGCGGGGAGATGAAGTCAGAATTTTTATATTTTTTTTGTACTTAAGAATTGCCGTATCTTTTTTAACGATCATTATATCGCGCATATCCCCTCTTTCTAATGTGCCAATTATTTCAGTACCTGATGATGGCTCAACGGGGAGATCTTTCCAGGAGTGGATTGCGATATCAAAATCTCCATCTATCACTCTATTGCTTATATCTCTGGTGAAAACGCCAATATTTTCGGGTTTTGTAATATCCATATTCAAATCAATATCTGCGACAGCATTTGAAGTATGATATTCTATTGAAAGATCTGGATGTGCTGACCTAAGAGCATTTCCAACTTCTTCTGCCTGCACCCTTGCCAGGGTACTACCCCTAGAAACAATCTTAATAATTTTTTGTTTTTGCAAGACTCTATTTGTTCAAACTAATTATATATTCGTAATTTCGACTGGCGAGTCTAATAACTTTATTATTCTTTCTAAAACATAAAGTAGCAAAATGAATTATAAAAAGTATATTAAAAATCAGATCGATGAATTCAGCGCTAAGGGATTTAAAAGGACCTTTACCCCTGTATATAGGTTTAAAGATACATTCCCATTTACGAAGATAGATTTTAATAATATTGAAGAAGAACACCACAGTACAAACACACGTATCTGGTGCTCTAATGATTATTTGAATATGAGCCACAATCCCGAGGTTATTGATAGAATGATCGAGGTTATTAAAACCGTTGGCACTGGTTCGGGTGGCACAAGAAATATTTCGGGATCTACACCCTATCACAATCAGCTAGAGAAGGATATTGCTAATTTCCATCGCAGGGATAAGGCATTGATATTTTCATCTGCATATATCGCAAATCAAGCAACTCTATCCACTTTGTGCAAGCGTATAGAAAATATTAAGGTATTCTCTGACGAGCTAAATCATGCATCCCTTATTGAGGGCATAAAGAACTCTAAGGCTGACTGCTCAATCTTCAGACACAATGACCTTGATCACCTAGAAAAACTTTTAAGTGAGTGTGAGTTGGATAGGCCAAAGATAATTGTTTTTGAATCCCTCTACTCTATGGATGGAACAAAAGCCAATGTGGCTGAATATGTTAGGCTTGCTAAAAAGTATAATGCATTAACCTATCTTGATGAAGTACATGCTGTTGGATTATATGGTAAAAAAGGTCGAGGAGTTGCCCAAGAATATGGCGTTTCAGATCAGATCGATATTATCAATGGAACTCTTGCAAAAGGCTTTGGACAAATAGGTGGTTATATTACAGGAGATGAAATACTAATTGATTTTATCAAATCATTTGCTCCCGGCTTTATTTTTACAACATCTATGATGCCTGCAATAGCAGCTGCAGCATCAAAAAGCATTGAGATCGTTCAAACATTGGATGAGGAAAGAAAATTAGTTTTTTCAAAAGCTAATTACATTAAGAACCAATTGAAGAAAGTCGGTATTGATTTTATTGATAGTGATAGCCATATAATCCCAGTACTTGCCTACGATGAATCAAGGGTCAAAGATTATTCAAATACCCTTCTAAACAAGCATAATACATATTTGCAACCAATTTTCTACCCAACTGTACCAAAAGGTAGCGCAAGATTAAGGATAACGGTCACTCCAAAACATTCAATAACCGATATCAATGATCTCATTTCCTCATTAAGAATGACATGGGGAAAACATCCACAAAGAGTTATTAGTGCCCCATTGCAGCCTGCAATGGCCTTATAAAAAATTTTCTATTAACCTTTTTGCCCTAAGCATTATTTCATGGGTATGAAGATATTTAAACTCAGAATTTCTACCAATCATATGGTGGTTGTCGAAAGTGTTTAAAAATGAAACAGTCTTTTTCAATTGATATTGATTTTCAGCCATTAAAATTGGATATGCATTAGATAGTTCCATCACCTTAAACCTAGAAATATCTTCTTCCTTGATAAGAAACAATTTTTTCAATTTAGTTTTTATCAAACTATATATATCTTCATCGACTAAACTTGAGGTATCATCTCCAATACTATATGGAACTTCAACCACTATACATGTTTTATCTTTAGGGGCCATTTTGGAACTTCTATTTTTTGGTTCATAGATCCTGGTGATCGGATTTGAAATTTCAGGAAAATAGATTGATGCATTAGGTGAAAATTGAGGAATGTTTAAAAATACAGTACATAATTTTAAATTTCTGTATTTGATATTATTAATACCATCTTGGATCTCTTTTGGTAATAAAGGTTCAAAAATATTGGTTGTAAGATCCACTGGAAGAGTATTTATGACATCGGTTATTTTGACAGAATCATTATCCCCATATACGATTGCTTCTAATCTTTTGTCCTTATGTAATAACTTACGTACTGGTGAGTTAAATGAGATGTTTTCAATGCCAATGAATTCCACCATTTTATCAAAGATTGAACCAAATCCACTTATTGGATAATAAAATGAACCATCCAGATGATCTGATTTTTTATTTTTAAAAATCATTTCGCTCAGAAAAGAAAGCAAATTGAGTTTTTTTAATCTGCCACCTGCTACATCTGTGTGCAAAAGTTCCGATTCCCTACCCCAAAGTTTTTCTGTGTAACCAATAAGGAAAAGCTCTGACAGAGTAAAGCCATATTTGCTGTATGCTAATTCCTTAAAATTCATCGGACTTCTTTTTGCTCGTAAAATATTTTGAATATTTTCAAAAATAATTTTTATCATATCAACTGTTTCCAAATGTAGAAATAAGTCCTTTAACCTTAGTGGGAAATCAATAAAATTATCATTTATAAAGATCTTGCTAGGAGCATCTACTAATTGTAGTTCATCTCTCATCAAAGATTTGATCTCTTTGGTGATCTCTTGATTTTTATCATGAAACCTATGAGCGCCAGTATCAAATCTGTAATCACCTTCGACTATAGTTCTACAGTTCCCACCATATACACCTGATGCTTCAAAAATATGAAATGGTATGCCCTCTTTTTTAGCAAAATACCCTGCAGCCAATCCAGCAGGGCCTGCACCTAGAATATGTAGTTTAATATTATTGTTGAATGCCATTATTATCTTGGGCAATAGAGAAAGTATTAATTTGTGGCCACATTCTATTTACGTATGGGTTGTGAAAAAATGTGTTTTCAGGGATGACTTTATAACTATCAGCAAATAATTCCTGAAAATTACCTATGAGGAGTGCTCCTTTTTCATTAGTTGAATTAAATGCACTTATTTTATCTTTATCTTCAACGCTTATGTAATTACCTCTTACACCATGTCTCTTCATATAATAGTTTATTAATGGGCTACTAATTATTGTGGTTATATCATCCTCAATAGAAATATTATCTTTTACCTTAGATACGGCAGTAGGGTTTTGGTGTTGCATTACGAGGGTTGATGTTACAGTGACCAACGCAATATAGAAGGCCCCAACTAGGGTATTAAAAAAAATGCTTTTTGGATCTAAAACGTACTTTTGTCCTATTGTTGCAATTAAAAAAACTAAAATAAGTAGAGGTAGAATATGACGGGTCTTATATATCACGTTTTGGAAAAAAAATATCCAAAGCGTATATAGAACTATACAATAGATTATCATTCTTAGGTCTTTATCATACTTTAGATATTTCTTTATTCCAATGTACCCAAGGTAGAGAAAATAAAGGTAAGATATGGATAAGATAGCAGTTTGCCATGATCTGCCATACCAATAACCACCTAATCCATCAGCCCATACCGATCTAAATAAATTCATAGATCTAAAGTAAAAGTTATTATCCGTAATGACAGTCCCACCAAAATCTGTGAAATGTCCTAGGGTTTGCTTACTTGCAGAAACGTACAAATCTTCATAGCCTGTCATTATTATTAATGGTAAAAACCATATAGCAAACCCTAATAGTGATGATAAGAGTAGATATGTTCTTTGCCTATTTATAATAAGGTTATGAACAAGTGGAATTATTAGAAGTGGGATGTATGAAAGGCGTACACCAGCCAATAGCCCCACTAATATATAGGCATAAATTAAATTTTTTGTATTATTATTTTTTTCTGTGAAATAATATATGGCTGCAACTGATAGTGCCAACCCCATCAGGTCTGGCATATAACGATTACTCATCAACCATATCATTGGATTAAAGAAAATAATAAAAGAGCAAAATATACCAATGCGATTATTTATCTCTATTTTACTGATCTTTAAAATAAAAAATATAATAGCGAAGACAGATACACCACCAATGATTGAGAATGATGCTGCCTTACTACCAGTTATTAAAAATAATATCTTAGCTATGAAACAGAATACAGGGTATCCAGGGAAATGAGGCTGTAGTTTGGAAATATCATAATGTTCTATGCTCAGGGCAAATCTTAAACTATCAATATCTTCAATATAATAAATACTTGTGGCAACACGTGTTATGATACAGGCCACAAATAGCAATAGGTAAAATTGGGTTTCGGTAAGATTTTTAAACATTATTTGGATTAACACATAAAAAATAAGGGGTCTTAATATTTAAGACCCCTTATTTTTAACAAGATTTATATATTAAAGAGTATTACCAATTTGCCATGTGTTCGTCATCAAAGCCATAAGCAGCCTGAAGCAAACTTTTTGCAGTACCTACTAAGCCTCCATGGTAAGCATAGTAAGCTCCATAGCCATCTGCGGGGTAAACTGGCGCAGTACCCATTGCTGTAAGTACTGCTTCTAGGTCTGCGTCACTGATCACTTTGAAATCATTATACTGCAATCCAAGTGCATATGCTCTCATTTCAGCCCAGTGATTATTATAATCAGCGGATAACTCTGAAAGAGGCCCTGCAGTTGAATCAGCTGGGTATAAAGCCATCATATCAGCATTCACATCATTTATGTAGTGAATTGTAACAGCAGCAACAACTTTTTCCCATGTGCTTAGGATGATATCTCTCTGGACTAGAATCTCTTCTAATGGAGCCTGATTAGTGATCAGGGTTCTACCTTCAAGATAGGCATCCATCATCGTTTTAGTAAAATCATAGTCAACTGAAGCCTCTACCAGGTCTCTTTTTGCTGCAGTGACTGCCCAACCAGAATTATATTCTGAGAGGAAATCAATTGCACCATCACCATTAGAATCATGATAAGGGTCGCTTTTTCTATCATCGTCATCAGTATAACCAGTATTATAATCGCGAGCGGCTCCAAAGTAACCGAACGACTCATCCCAATGATGCTCCATAGCAGTCCATGGGTCTCCATCATCAGACATAGAGTTGTCATCATCTGGTATCTTAGACATATACTTTGAGGTTCCCTGCCAATATGATACAGCACCCCACAGTGTCTTTTGGATCATTTGATCAAGTCTGAGACCATCTGCGTTAGTTTTACCATTATTTACAAGGTCAGTGACCCATGTGGAAATAAGGTTACCCGCATTATCATTATAGCCAACAACAGTATAGTCTGCAACTGCAGCTAATCTGTCATTCAAATGACTAGATGATATAGAACGGTATGTAGACTGTACAGAAGCTGGAGATGTTGAAGTTAATATGGTCCTGCTCTCATCGTCATTCGCCATCATACTTAATAAAGTAGAAGCATCACCTGAACCAGCATCGGTTCCACACTGTGTCTTTATATCATTAATCAAGAGTTGCCTTACTACCTGACCATTATAGTATACACTGCTCTCTCCTTCTGAAAAACGACTCTCAAATACAAACTCCGTTGGAGTCGATATAGACGTGTCCTCTTCAGCAGTATTATTATCCGTGTCTTCACAACCGATCATTAACATCAGCGCAAAAGACAGTATGTAAAGTAGTTTATTATTATTTATCATTATGTTTTCCTTTATTTAAAAATTTCTTTATTGATAACTAGAATCATTCTCATTTATTTTACATAACAGAACTCCTTCTTTCTGATATTTTCATAATTATTTAAGACCTAGAACGAGTATTCTAGTCCTAGATTGACCTGCCTCCTAGGTCCAGGTATAATCCCTGAACTTATATTTGCTTCTTTCTGACCAGGGTTTGAATGCAATCTTGACCCTATATATATTTCATCTGCAATATTCTTTCCAGAAAAGAATAACTTTAATTGCGCACTGAGTTGATAACTACCTGAAATATTTAAAATACTATATGATGGTATAGGACCGCTTACACCTATGTTATCCGTTTCTTCTATATTCTCAAAATCTGTATAAACCTCACTCACATAACGAAGGTCACCCCGAAGATTCACTTTTGAGTTTATATTATACTCAAGCCCAACAGTAACAGTATGGTCTGGGGAATAAGGTAATTCTTTGCCATTGATACTGACCTCAGAACCGTATGTACCAGACACATTAGATATAACAGTAGCATCTTTCACTTCTGTTGAAAGAAATGCATATGATATATCGATATCCGGTAATAAAGAGAATACATTCGATAATAAAAAGCTTGTCCTCAACTCAAGACCCTGCGTTGTTACCTTACCTAAATTCTTAAATGCTGTACCCCTGCCAGCAGCAACGAGATTTTCAATATCTATATGAAATCCCGCTAACTCATAATCAATGAGACTTGATTTTCCTCTCACACCGAATTCTTTATTCCAGCTTCTTTCAGAATCAAGATCTAAGCCTGAATCTTCTAGCCCCTCTCCAAAATTTAAAATTTTCAACGCACCACTGGAAGGTGGAGTAAAACCGCGGTGGATCCCTCCAAAAACATTCAAATTGTTATAGCTTTTTGAAAAAGCAATTCCTGGTAACATCACAAAGAGAGTTTTGTCCTGATAAAGAGAACCCTGCATTCTATCTACTCTCTCTTGTTCAAATAGCTCTAAACGTAATCCAGGTCTTAGTGTGAGTGTACCGAAGTCAATTGATTGACTGATAAATCCTGATAATGCCATGGTCTCGTAGTGATGACTTGTACCTAATATCTCTAGAGAATCTCCTGACCCTCTAAAATACACCCCTTCTCTAGCGTCAGGAGTATATACTGAATCCCCAGTAAAACCTGTTTGCCTATCATCAATAAATCTTTCCGTATAAGCTCTCCAACCCATTTCCATTTTGGATGGTCTATTTAAAAAGTTGTGTTTCATCTTGTAGGATTGTTCTAGACCTAACACATAAAATGTTCTTAGAATACCAAAATTATTCTTTCCATTTCCGACCCGTACAAGATCGTATGGACTATAATATGGCTGAGCTAGTGGTGAATCTTCAGCAAGATCACTAGCTTTAATAAAAATATCATTTTCTCTCCACCAACGTCGATCAAAAAAACTAGCAAAGGCAGTGGTGCTCTTTGTTAAGGTAGAACTCAATTTTTCAGATTGTATGTAGTCTATGGCAGCTCTGAAAACTGTAAAACTATCATGCTCTTTGGGATTAAATGTAGGATCATTCTCAAAAGACCACTCTGTCAGACCTGTGTAAGTAGCGTTTGAATTCTCATAGTTCAAATTAGCTTTTAGGTATATGTTCTTAGAGGAAGAACTAAGATAATTCAACTTAAACGTGCTATTTATCTGCTCGAAGCTATTATTCTGTCTGAACCCATCACCTCTTTTTAAAAGCAACTGGAGCTCAGGTTTAAGTTTTTCGCTTCCCCAGCCTCCAACTTCCGCAAACAGGCTACCGTAGCCATTCTCTCCGCCTGTTAATTTCAAAGCGCCTCCAAATTCATTGCGAGGCCTCTTAGTAAAATAATTGATCACTCCACCCATTGTCTGTGGACCATATAATATTGTGCCACTACCTTTGATAACTTCTATCTGATCAATACGGTCTGCAGGAGGATTATAATACATATTAGGATACACGTATAATGCTGGCTGAATTGGTACACCATCCTCGAGAATCAGCACCCTTGAACTTCTTCTAGGGTTAAGGCCCCTTATACCAATACTTATCCTCGAGTTTCCAATACCATCATCTGCAAAAGCATTTATGCCTGGTACATACTCTAACATCTCCTGAGTGCCAATGGGGTTAACAAGTTTTAAGGCATGCATATCCATGACAGTAGCAGCACCTGGCATAATCTCATATGGTGCTTCTACCTCACTTATGATCTCGAGTTTTGCCATCAGAATGGGCTCTATTGATAATATGGCGTCAACCTTATAGACCTTACCTGATTCAATTAATATACTTTTACTAAAATCCTCAAACCCAATAAAGCTGATCTTTATATTGTAATCACCAGGAGTGATCTCATTGATATTAAACATTCCATTATTATCAGTTGATGCCCCATATTCATCACCAGACTGACCTTTGAAGATTACATTCGCACCCTGAAGTGGTATGTTTTTTTCATTTCTGTATACTGTTCCGGATACTTTTGTTTCATGATCATCCGCGGATAGGACACCCATTAGTAAAACGATAAAATATTTAAATAACTTTGATTTCATGGGTAGCCTAATAAAGCTCTGGATTATCAATAGCATCATCTTTATCAGTATCTGGTAAAGAGAGGTTTCCATAACTACCACCCTCATCCGATTCTGTTTGTGGAGCTAAAAGAGGATCATCCTCGCACC
>CACEUX010000023.1 GCA_902562835.1 uncultured Fidelibacterota bacterium | reverse complement strand
TATATATATCTGTTCTCACATCAGTATTCATGATAAAAAATGCTTCGCATGAGGCAAGTATGAGTGCTGCCATCATTGCTGTATTTTTAGAATAATGCAGTAATGAGAATCGAAAAGTGAAGTAAATAGACAACAACGAAAACAGAATCGATGGCATTCTATAAATAAAATCAGAGACACCAAAAATTTTAAAAAATAGTGCAGTCGTCCAAAATATTAGTGGGGGTTTGTCTAAATATTCTTCGCCATTATCAAAAAAATGTAGAATATTTTCGCCTCTCAATAATTCTCGACTCATTGATGCATATTGCATAGCATCAATTTCCATTATTGGAAAGAAAGCCCCAAAAAAATAGCTACATAAAATGAAAAAGATTAAATAAGGCAAATTAAATAAAACTAAATATCCAATATAAGAGAGACTGGACAATGATCTGATCCAAACACATCGTGATGTATATCTGCATCACTACAAGATTCTATCAAGTCCTTATTTACAAAAAAATAATCTATTCGCCAGCCTACATTCCTTTCTCTCGCTCCAAATCGGTAGGTCCACCAAGAATATCTATCTGGTTCGGAATGAAATAACCTAAATGTATCTACCCAACCTTCAGATACATAATGGTCTAATTTTTCCCTTTCAATTGGCATAAAACCTGACGTGTTAATATTCTCTTTAGGTCTCGCAAGGTCGATAGGGTGATGCGCGGTGTTCCAGTCACCTGTTACTATGACATTATTACCTGATTCTACCTGCTCGTTTATAATTGGTAATAGATCATCATAAAAATCTAACTTGTATTTTAAGCGCACTTCATCTTTTTGACCATTAGGGAAATAAATATTGTATAAAAGAAAATTATCATGTTCTGTAACAAGGACCCTACCTTCATTATCATATTTTTCTATTCCCAAGCCTTCTTGGATGTATAGTGGTTCTTCTTTGCAAAATGTTGCAACGCCGCTATATCCTTTTCTAATGCCAGAATGCCAATAGGTGTGATATCCATGATCCTCTAGAATTTCAGATGTGAGTTGTTCTTTATGAGCTTTCGATTCTTGAATACACAATATATCTGGTTGCTCAGATTCAAGATAATCTAGAAAACCTTTTTTAACAGCGGCTCTGATTCCATTCACATTCCAAGAAATAAGTTTCATACAATTATACCCATTTAAAGATTGAGTTTACTAGGAACCTATTATTACTAACAAATTATCTTATTATACAAATAACAAGTATTTATTTTTTTTTTTAGTACCTTTTATTTAGAATTGGAGATGGCACAAAAACGAAAAGGAATTACCAAACAAAAACAGAAGGCATTCTTTTCAGAATATAGCTTTGAAATAAAAGTAGTAATACTTTTTGCATTGGGTATTTTTTTATTGATAGAAGATCTTGAGATTAAGAATTACATATATACTTTTATAAGATTTATAATGTTTACAATAGGTGATATAATTATATGGTTTAGAAATTATACCCTATTTATTATAAAACAATTTGAAGTATCTGATTTAGTTGGTATCAGTCTCATTATTTATGTACTATATTTAATAGCAGAACGGTGGCGAGAAAGAATGATAGAACGGTTTTCAGAATTAAGAAATTGTCCTAAGTGTGGAAGTGATTTAAATCGAATACGTAAAGAATTTAAGCATCTAGTAATGAGTTATATTTATTTCATACAAGTAAAGCACTATCATTGCACTTCATGCTCTTACAAAGGAATTAAATTAAATAAATAATTAAAAATGAGAGAAAAATGGATTTAAAAGAAAAAATAATTAATGACATAAACAATAACCCCATCATCCTTTATATGAAAGGAACTAAAGAGATGCCTATGTGTGGATTCTCAAATTCAGTAATTCAGGTACTCAACCATTATGGTGTAGATTATAAAGATATTAATGTTCTTGAAGACCCACAGATTAGAGTAAAGTTAAGTGAGCATTCTAACTGGCCTACCATACCACAATTATTTGTTAAAGGGCAATTAGTTGGAGGAGCAGACATAACAATCGAACTTCATCAGAATGGTCAGTTACTTGATATACTTGATACTACAGATAAATAAAAGAACCTAACAAAAATGGGTTGGTGAAACGTTACCTTAAACAATAAATTTCTCGCAATCTATCACTATTATAATTTCTGTTTTGGCCCGTTCGTCTAGTGGTTAGGACTCCAGGTTTTCATCCTGGCAACAGGAGTTCGATTCTCCTACGGGCTACTTTCCCCTAAGAATTTGAATTATTGAGTAGCTGCAATTACCTTAACAATAAAAGATGTTGAGGAAGAACTATAAAACACCCCTAGCCCTCCTTCAAAATTAGAATCTGGAAGCAGATAAATATTTTGGCCTACGGGGTCACCCTTAAAATAATTAAAGTACGAGTCGCTTGTTGATTTAAAAGTCATCATATAATAACCATAATAATCGAAGTAGAGCCACATAATTGGTGTAGGAGAAATATCTACATTCCATAACCATGGATTATTTCTGTATGGACTATTCGCACGCCATGTGCCGTCATCGGCACCTCTTTTTAAGGGTTCTTTCCAGATGTTAGCTAATGTATTATAGTCTAAACTGTCATTGTCAAATAGACCTTTCTGCTCACTATATATTAAATTTATATAACAATTATCTCTGAGCCCATTTCTATTCCTATCTGAGAAATTTTCCCCTTCATCAAAAACTCCATTCTGATTTTCATCATTAAAAGGCTCTAACCCTACGACATCTGATTCTAAGGCATTAGATATGATCTGGATAGTGTTGTAGTCATCTTGGTTATAGTCTACGCTAAACATTGGAGCGCTGGCAAAACTTTTAGTGAAGCAATCTCCAATTTTAAATTCTACTGAGTCTACATTAATATTATTTGCTTCAATATACTCTGATGGATTTAGATATAGAGACAACATTTGTGAAAATGTGAAGTTTTCTAAATTATTTACATCAATAATATTAACAGGCTCGGAACTTCCATCTGGACATTGGAATTCTGACATTTCAGATGACAAAATCTCTATTTTTTCTGGGACGTTAGTTTCTGCTATAACAGAGTTATCTTCATGCGTAACAACTAACCTATAGGTAGTCCCAGAACTGATAATATAGTTACGCCAATAGTTGGAAACAGAGTCTGAGTAACTATGGATTGTTGCATCCATTGGATAATATCTACCTTTTCCAAGCGAGTAGAGCTTGAGTTCTGAGCCATCTGAAATATTCATTAGCCTCACATCTGCATTTTCAATGTATAGGTCCTCAGAATCTACAGATTCATTAATCTCAGCCGATCTCGATACAAATACAGTATCAAATACTGGAAAACCGGCATTTATTGATGCAAAAACTACAAGCTGCTCTTCATAATTAATTGTATCATCATCGAAAGAGCATGACTGAAAAATCATTGAAATCGTAATGAGTTGAATAATTAATTTTATTTTTTTAAACATTTAAAACTCCCAGCTAAAACCAATAGTAGGAATAATTGGAAACAAACTAATGTTATTGACTTGAAGTCTTCCTTCATCTGGTTCATCGACATTAACCTCGCCAACATCAGGCTCTCCATTTCCATTTATATCATGTACGTCCTCATCCCAATCTCCATCATCATCAATACCATTATAGATACTTCCCACGCTATATGATTTTCTAAACGTGTTTTTTTTGTTAAATACATTAATTATCTGAATATATACATCCATTTTCGAACCAAAAATTTTGGTATGGTATACAATCCCAAGATCTAGTCTGCTGTATGGAGAATATCTGGCTGAATTTCTTGTGCCAGGTATTGTTCTGAAAACCTCATCAGGGCTTTCTGGTAAGATCTGATTATAATAACCAATTATGGGAGTATATGCCTGCCCAGATTGCAGAGAAAGCTTCCAATTCATGTCCCACTTTTTACTGAAAATATAATTACCAAGAGCACTGAAAGAATGGGTCCTATCCCAACTATTATAATATTCTTCATTTTTATCATAAAAAATACTATTCATTGATTTTCTTGAAACGGAAAAAGTGTACGCAAGCCATCCACTAAGTCTGCCACTCATTTTCTGTGCAAATAGTTCAAGACCATAAGCATAACCATTAGATGGAGTTACAATATCAGATAAAACTGAATCAGAGATTGCCTCATCAGTGGTTGCCCTTGACTCTTCAAAAGTAAATAAATTTTTGATATCCTTATAGTATCCCTCTATCTGAAACTTATATAAGTTGTTAAGATATTCTTCATATCCTAACACTATTTGAGATGACTTAGCCGGAGCGATACTATTATCAACCGCTATCCACTGGTCTAAAATCGTTGGGTTGTAATCATCTTGGAACGTAGCAATGAATTGGTGATAATTACCTAAGGAAAAATTTAAATATCTATTATCCGTTAATAAATATTTCATACCAAGACGTAGGTCAGGGAATATTGAATCACTGTAAACATTGTACAGATTAATTCTGAGGCCAGGTTCAAAAATAAATTTTTCAGATGGTGAGTATTTCAATTTTGCATAACTGGCAAACTCTTTTGGTTTCGTTTCAATTTTGAACTGTAATGAATCACCGAAAGTATTCGTGTATAGAAACCCTAAGTTTTTTAGTTGTGCACCAAACTTTAACGTACTTTCAGATGATTTGAACCAAGAAAAATTAGCTGCCACCGTTGCATCATCTATTTGATTATCACTGTTCAAACCATTAGAACCACCTAAACCGAATTCTGTAAAAAATAAACTATTCGCATATAAAAAATTCCCAATAAGCTTTTCAGAAAAAACTCTTCTGTATTGAGTACTCAAAGTATTATTCCCCCAGCGACCAGCAAGGCCAAAAGTGCCAAATAATAGATCATCTATCCCGTTGTAAAAGCTGATCGACAACCGATCTTTGGGTGTTAAATCAGAGTATACGTGGCTCTGGATATCATAGAAGTAATATGGAGGTATATTGGGGTTGCTTTTAAATATTTGATCAAAATAAGTCCTGCGTCCTGATAAAACCCATGCTCCCTTGTAAAAAGGTCCTTCTAGTGTCGCTTGAGCTGAAAGAAGCGAAAGATTAGCTTTGCCTTCAAACTTTTTTTGATTTCCTTCTCGACTAATTATATTTAGTACAGCCGAAAGCCTACCTCCGTATTCTGCATTATAGGCGCCTTTAATTAATTCAGCTTCTTTAACACCATCAACTATAAAATTTGAAAAAATACCACCTAAATGAGATGGATTATATACTGTGACACCATCCAAAAGGATCAAGTTTTGATCTGTATTACCTCCCCTAATGACTAATCCAGTACTGAATTCAGAAGTAGTCAATACACCAGGAAGAGCTTGAATAGTTCTAAAAAGATCTGGTTCAGCTAAAGCAGGCGCTGCCTTCATCATTCTGGGACTTAGATTTATCTTGCTCGGTTGGATATTAGCCTTTCTCTGAATTTGCTCAGCAGTTACTTCTACCTGAGAAAGTTCAACTACTTCCTCTGATAGGGCAATATTCAGCTTAATTGACTGACTATCAGAAATACTCAATTTCTCTTTTCTCAGACTAAAACCAACATATGAAACCATCAAAACATAATTTCCTGGAACTATATCTTGTATGATATAATAGCCATTGATATCAGTCGCCATTCCTTGTCCAGTTTCCTGAAGAATGACATTCGCACCAATCAGAGCTTCTCCTGATGAAGAGTCGCTAATAAACCCAGAAATCATTGTGGATTGAGCAACTGATTGAATAATTAAGAATAAAAAGATTAAGATGAACCTCATAATAACTATCCTGCTATATATTTTAGATTTTTGATGTTAAATGGAATAGGATCTATACCATACTTTTTTAACAAATCTGATGAATCACACACGCTCCCTTTTACTAGATCATTTAATTGATCTTTTCCGGCAGGGAACCATGAGAAACGATCTAAGATACCTGCTACAGTTGCTACTACAAAAAAAGGTGCTGGGGTCATTATCACTCTTCTCCCAGTAACCTTTGCTATTGAAGTTACTATCTCATTCCAAGTCACTGCTCTGTCTCCACCTATTTCTAATGTTTGATTAAGAGTAGATTCATCCTTGAGAACATTAATAAAGATGGATGCAACATCTTTAGCATGAATCATTGAAAGGCTATAATTACCGGAATCTAGTGGGTTCATTCCAGTAAAGAAGGATGGGGCTGGAAATGGAATAAATTTTGGATATGGTACCAGATTGAGCATTAATTTATCTAGCATCACACAAAATTCTGGTCTTTCTCCTCCTCTGGGGTCACCAAAGAGAGAAGAAGGGCGAATAATAGTCCAATCAAGGTCTGTATTCTTAATATTTTGTTCTGAAAGGTATTTTGCTTGCATGTACTTTGAACCGCTGGGGTCTGGACTGGCACCAAGCGCACTCATTAAAATAAATCTTTTGACATTTTTAGCTTTAGCAAGGTCTGCTACTCTCCCAGAACCATGAAATTGAAATCTCTCATTTGTGATTCCTTTTGAAGGGAATTCTCGAATTAAGGCTATTAAGTATATAACTGCATCACAACCATCCAGGGTTTTATTGATTGCATCTTCATCTTCAATATTTCCATTTACTATTTCACACTGATCTGGCTGAATTAATTTTGAATCAGACCCCTCTCTTACTAAAAGTCGAGGAACCATATTATTATTTATTAACTCATCAATTATGTATGAGCCTACATAACCTGTACCTCCAAATATTGCTACTTTCATTATTGTGTCTCCGTTCTTAGTATGTATTTTTCAAGAGTTAGGTATGATACTGGTACCAATAGAAGGGTTATTGCTGTGGCAAATAAAACTCCAAAAGATAATGAAACAGCCATTGGAATCATAAATTTTGCCTGAGTACTTTTCTCTAGAATCAATGGAATGAGCCCAACAAAGGTTGTTAATGATGTGAGAAAAATAGGCCTGAATCTTCTAGGGCCAGCTTCTAGCACAGCATTCTTAATACTGTTTCCTTCTGATCTATAACGATTTATAAAATCTACCATTACCAAACTATCATTAACAACAACACCTGTTAGAGCTACAATCCCCATCATTGAAAGTACTGATAAATTTAATCCAAGGAAAATATGTCCAAGCACCGCACCAGTTATTCCAAAAGGTATGGATGACATGACAACCAGAGGTTGGAAATATGATTTGAATGGGATTGCAAGTAGCATGTATACGACAATCATCGCCAGAAGAAAGTTTTTTCCTAGCGACCGAAGATTGTCTCCTTGCTCTTGCTGTTCTCCCTCTAAAGAATAGGCTACAGAATTATATTTTTGAACTATTTTTGGCATTATTGAGCTCATTACAGTGGCGATAACTTCGTTACCATTTGTAATGGAAAGATCAACATCTGCAGTAACATTTATTGATCTCTTTCTATTTTTTCTTTCAATGGAGGCAAGCCCCTCTCCAATTTCTAATCGCGCAATCTGCCTTACAGGAATGGTTGAACCTGTGGGAGTAAGAATCATCATGTTTTCAAGATCGGATATTGAAGATCTGTCATTTTTGGGGTATTGAAGCATGACTTTCAATTCATTCCTTCCTCTCTGCACTGTTTGCACTTCTAAACCGTAGAATGCTTGTCTGACCTGAGATGCAACCATTAACATACTTACCCCATAACTTTTTGCAGCAGGAAGGAGGTTTATTGAAATTTCTTCTTTACCTACATTATAGGTATCACTTACATCGAAAACCCCAGGAAATCTCACCAACTGAGTCTTTAATTCATCCTTCGCTGAAATCAGATCATCCATGTATTTGCTAGATAGTTGAATATTAATTGGATCACCCGCAGAAAAGAGGTCGGACTTGAACGATATTTCTTTAACACCTGGAAGGTTCGGCATTATGTTTCTCCATTTTCGAACTACTTCTTCTGTGCTGATTGTTCTATCCTCTGATGGAGCTAGTTCAAGTGCGACTTCTGCCATGTTTGGCCCTACAAATAAAGCATCTAGATTACCAGGGCCACGAGATGTCTTGGTAAGCATCGGTAAATAACCTATAGTTGATAACCTATTTCTTATAATGGATTGATCTGAGAATTCTTTTTTTAATTGAGATTCTAATTCAGTTGCGGCTTCTTCAAGCTTATTATATCCCTCCCTAGTTACTTCCAAGGGAGTACCAGAAGGATATTCTATGGTTGCTATCGCAAGGTCATCTTCAACGGCAGGGAAAAAAGAAAATTTTAATATGCCACTTAACATAATCCCAATTGTTAATACAAAAATTCCTGCTGCAAAAGAAAGCGCAGAAAAAGGTTTATTCACTGCTTTAAGTAGTATTGGTTTATAAACATGATGGGTTACGTAATAGAGACCACTAATAATCTTTTCTTGCATTGAATTCCATTTATTAGACACGAGGAGGAGTAGTCTATTCTTAGGATCTTCATCGCTACTGTGTGCCAGATGTGCTGGCAAAATGGTTAAACTTTCGATTAGTGACCATACTAAAACTGAAATAACAACCAAGGGGAAAATACGCCATATGCCACCTATGTCTCCCTCAACAGCAAGCATCGGTGAAAATGTGACCATTGTTGTCAGGACTGCAAAAAATACTGGTGTAGCAACTTGCATAGCACCTTTGACTGCGGCATCCACTGAGTTCATTCCGCGTTCTTTAAATAACGCAATATTTTCTCCTACGACTATCGCATCATCTACGACAATTCCCAGTACTAAAATGAAAGTAAATAAAGATAACATATTAATCGAAAGATCGAGAGGACCAAATAACCAAAAACCACCCATGAAAGAGATTGGGATACCCAGAGAAACCCAGAATGCTAATTTAGGTTTCAGAAATAATGCCAGAACAATTATTACAAGTATAAGACCTTGCTGAGCATTTCTTACAATAGTTTCGATTCGCCCGCTCAATATTCGTGCTTCATCATCCCACGCTGTCACTCTTACAGTACTGGGTAATTCTAAATTTTTACTAAAAACATACCCTTTCACAGCAGCAGATACATCTAAAGCATTTTGATTTCCAACTCGAAATACTGTGATAAGGTTTGCCTTATCTCCATTAAACTGAAAATCCATTTCAAATTTATCGGAGAATGTATCAGTTATATCACTGATATCATCAAGATAGACAATGGATCCATTTGGGTTTATGATCAGAGGAATCTTTGCAAAATCAGCTATGGTATAACCCTGGCTATTGGATCTGATCAGAATCTCACCATCTTCAGTCTCTATACTTCCACTTGGCATGTTTAGAGACCATTCCCTAATTGATCGCGCAATATTTTGAAATGATAGATCGTATTTTCTGAGTGAACTCTCTTTAACATTAATCTTAATTTCATTTTCTAGGTCAGCTACTATCGATGTGAGCGTAACTTCAGGCAGCCCATCAATTTCGTCTTTGATATCTTCTGTTAACTTGTTAAGGGAATTGTCATCTAAGTCACCATGTACTGCAACAGAGATAACTGGATTTGCACCAGCAATCTTTCGGCAAATCGGCTTTTCAACATTATCAGGGAAAGTATCAATCGCATCTACCTCAGCCTTTATCCTGTCAAGAAGATCATTAGGATCTTCTCCAGATATGATCTCTATATTCACACTTCCAACGTTTTCAGATGCACTCGATGTTATTTTTTTAACGCCATCCAAACCTTGTAAGCGTTCTTCGATTTTAATGCAGATGGCCTCTTCAACATCAGATGGAGTGGCCCCTGGGTAAACTGCTGAAACATTTATAATATTTAAATCAATTTCTGGAAATACTTCCATTTTCAACATTGGGATAGTAGTCGCACCTGTAATGATAATAAGTATCATCAACAAGTTTGAGACAACCTTATTATTAACGAACCAACGTATTAAACTTTCCATATCAATTAGTTGATGCTGTATGTTACTTTCTGCCCATTAATTAGAGATGATAGCCTAGAAAGCATTAGTCTGTCACCATCTTCAATACCCTCATCAACCAGCGCATACTCATTTTCATACCTTAAAACATTTACAGGCCTGTTCATCAACTCCATATTTGAATCAACTACCCAGAGTGATTGATTTCTTATATTATTTCTGGGGATGACATATACGTCATTGACCTTGGTACCAAAAATTGTCGCCTGAGCATATTGCCCAACAAGAACAAGATTTGATGTAGCATCATCATTAATTCCAACACTGGCAACAACAGATAGCATTCTGGTCTTTGGATCGACTTCTGCTTCTGCTCTAATTACTTTACCATTGACCATCTGCCCATTGAGATTGATTCTTACATCTAATTGTTTTTTATCTGGTATCTGAAGGCCATTAAAATCCAAACCAGTGAAAATGATATCTTGGTCAGCAATCGGAAGCTGAATCTCAAGATTTTCTGTGGAATAGATGGTCCCAAGCATAGTTCCTGGAAATGTAGTTGAACCAATATCAGTATTCTTAGAACGAACTCTTCCATTAAATGAAGCAATAAATGCAGTTCTGTCAAGGTCCCTTTTTGCCCTTTCGAGGTTTGCTCTTGCGGCTTCTAAATTTGCTTTAGCCTGGGCAAGCTGAGGTTTCCTAAGCGCGAGAGCACTTCCAGAGCCTCCGCCAACTCTGTCCCATTCTTTAGATGCAAGATCTGACTCTGCCTTCTCTCTTTCTAGGTTTACTTCAGCATTCAAGACATTAGCTTCAGCTGTGATAAATGCTAATTCGTAATCTCTCCGATCAAGTCTAATCAGTGTATCTCCTAGGTTGAAGCTAGAGCCCTCCTCCATTTTTTCTGAAACCCATTCAACTCTTGCATTTAACTGGGATGTTATATTTAGTTTATTTTTAGGTCTAATGAAGCCTTGAGAGGCTATTTGAGCACTTACTGTTTGTGGCAGTAACATCATTGTCTTGACGTATGGAACATTAACTTTTTTCTCTTCAACCATGGCGGATGGTTTATTTAAGATCATCAAGAAGGTCACAAAAATAGATAGAAATAAAAACCCGGGACCAAAATATTTTTTCATTTTCTTTTCCATATTATTGTTTTTCAACGTCTCCTCCCATTGCTAGGACTAACGATAATTTATTATCTATTGATTGTCTACGAATTATGAGTTGCTGGGAACGAATTGAATTGTATTGACGTTGACTGTTCAGGACTGATTCGAGGGTCGTGACTCCCTTGTCATATCTCTCTTTTGATAGTTCGTAGGCATCTTTTGATTGTTTAACAGCTATACTCAACGCATCATTTTGAATGTGTAAAGACTTGTTCTGATCAAGATATTGTTCTATTTCTGAAAAGGCATTTAAAATGCCTTGAATCAGGTCTTGTTTTGAATTTTCATAATTCAACTCTTGAATTTTATTAACCGATCGTAATCGGCCAGCATTAAAAATAGGTGCGGTAACACTCATCCCTAGGTTCCATACACCATGGTCTTTATCAAATATTTTTTCAATATCTTGCGTAGAGGTGCCTGCGGCACTATTTAATGTAATTCCTGGTAAGAGATCTCTCTTTGATTGCGCGAAACGATGACCAGCAGCCTCCACTTTTAAGACAAGGCTTTTAATATCAGGTCGCCTTTGTATCACGGAGGCTGGGATACCCACTGGAACTGAGGGTAAAGCAGTTGGGAGAGATGATTTCTTTACGAATGTTCCTGAAGGATATTCACCAATCAGAATCTCAATTTGTCTATTTAGTGATTTTAGAATATTCTTATTGTTTTCAATTGAAAGAATGGATGTTGCTACTGAAGTCTCAGCAAGCCGATAATCAAGGCTAGGTCGTAAACCTTTTTCATATCGCTCCTTAACAAGATCTCTGATTTCGACAAGACTTTGGTAAGAGTCTTCAGAAAGTTTTAGTTGCAATGCGGCTTCTTTGGCACTGAAGTATAATTTTGAAGCTCTTATCATGATCGAAAACTGCAGGTAGGAAAGATCATACATTATTGATTCAAAATTTCTGTATGCTGCCTTACGGCCATTCATTAATCTTCCCCACACATCAACTTCCCATTGCAAGTTAACACCTAGCCCAAAGTTTTTATTACCAAAGGTCAATACTCCATTTGAGGATTCTTGGATATTGCCAGAAGAATCACCCTCATTGCCTGAGTTAAGAAATGAATCTGCAAATCCAAATCCCGATAGATTCTGAACATTTGTATCTGCTCTTGCTGCAATGCTGATAACTGGAGAAACAATGGCGTCACTTATTTTAGCATTGTAAAGTGCTATATTTTGGTTCTGGACGAGTGTCTTAAAATCTGGGCTCTCTGTTTTAAGACGAATTAAGAGGCTATCTAGTACTGGATCATTGAAAGCAGAATACCATTTACCTGATATCTCCTCACTTTCAGGGAAGGGCGCATTCCAAGCCTCAGGGATTGATACACCTAGATCTTCGACATGCACATGCTGCTTTCCTGCACATCCAGAAAATAAAATAAAAGTGAAATTCAGGCAGAATAAAAATACCCGTTCTAGGATTTGATTTTTATTTTCCATCACCGAGGTTATTAATGATTCTTGACAATACACTCTTAAATGTATCAATATCTTCGTCAGAAATATTTTCTCTCACCTCTTCTCTCGTTTTTTCCATGATTGGCAATACATCAAAAAATAGTTGCTTGCCAGAATTAGTCAGGACAACCCTCTTGACCCTGTGATCTAATTGATCTTCAATTCTAACAACAAGACTTTTTCTTTCAAGTGCATCAACTAACCTTGTAATACTTGTCTTATCTTTAAGACAGATTTCCCCCAGTTCTTTTTGGGAAGCGGATCCCAACTGCCATATGGGGCCTAGCACCATCCACTGGTCAAGCGAAATATCTGACCCTGAGTCCATTGCATTTTGGACAAATCTTTTTGTCATAGCACGATGGGCGGAATTAATCAGCATACCCATACCCATGTGAAACTTTAGAGATGCTTCTTTCGTCATATGTCTAAGTTACATTAATATTAGTTTCATTAGCAACTAATATAGTCGATATGAGCGTTTTAACTAATTAAAATTAAGATACATAAAATAATTAGTTATACTTGTAACCAAAAAAGGATTGGATTTTAGCTATCTTAGAAATTTGAAATTAATCTTAGGCAAAGCAAAAAAGGTTGAACTACAGAGAAGTCATATCCATCTTGTACTCTTCAATTTCTTTACCAACAAACGACACTTTATAAACGTTAGATTTAGGATAAAACTGAAGTGAACGATAATACTCTCCATTTCTGAAGTGAACTGCAGCGCCACCATCAATGGCATATCCAGGCACGGCATTACCTTTTTTTAACATGTCATGGACGCTTGGTCTGCGGTCTTTTTCTTCTTGGTAATGAGGGCAAGCCATCCCTCTAAGAAAACCAAGGCATTCCATTGGGTTTAAATTACTTGCCCAGGAGTCCGTAATGCCCTGCTCAAACCAGCAAATAGCACCCGCGCTGACCCCTGACAAGACTGCGCCTCTTTTGTATGCTTTCAGCAATAATTTATCCAATTTCCATTCACGCCATACTGCCAACATGCTCTTTGTATTACCACCGCCAACATATACTATATCAGCCTTATTTAGAATACTATCAAGCCTTGGAGTTCTTTGGAAAAATGTTAAATGAGAAGGGTTGCACTCTAATTTGGAGAAACAGGAATAGAAGTTTACTATGTAGGACTTATCCTCTGCGCTCGCTGTAGGTATAAAAACAATATTTGGTTTTTTTTTATTCGCTTGATATAAAATATATTTTTCTATCTTATTGTGTTTAGGGTTACGGCCAAAACCTCCCCCTCCAATAGCAATGATATGCCCTAATTCCATTTATTGATTGACGTTTAAATGGTTGATGATTCTAGAGCTATTTTTAAATGTATCAAGCTCAAGAAACTTCCCATCCCTTGTTGCTATGATCGTATCTCCCGAATCTACATATATAATTTTCCCTGATGTATTATTCTCAACTTTCATCTTTCCATCCAGAACCGTTAAAATAGAATAAGTGTTATTATCAAAAAATAGCTCATCTCTGTATTCGGCAATAAAATGGGCGCCCTTTGCAGTTATTGTAGCAGTTGGCGCATTTAAAATAAAATCACTATCATTATTCTCTTGCATTTTCACAACAACTTTACCGCCAAAGAGTGCCAAGTCAGGGAAAATACTTTTATCACTTTTATTATCCACAACCTTTATTACAGATTTTTCATAAACATAAACCAAACATTTTTTATAAATGGTCAGAAAGGCTAGGGACTCATTTTTTTCCACAGTGATCTTATCGCCATTGAATATTGAATCACCTTTACGTATAGTCCCATTTCTAACAGGACCTTTTCTTTCAAGCTCTCCATTGGCAATAGTGCAGAGAGCTATACTTTCTGACCTTGAAAAACTTATTTCTTCGCATAGGTGAAACATTACAAAAATTCGAATTATTATTTTAAAATTCATTTTATATCAGGTATTATACTAAAAGAGTATATGATTTTATAACCTTTGAAAAAATCAAAGAAATCCTGTAATTTTGCGTGATTGGGATTTGAAGGAAGACAAAGTTTTCAATATTTTTTGACGCACCTGATACGATTTATATCACCCTTTAAAGGGCCAAAATTTTCCCTCCTTCTTTTATCTCACACATACTATACTGGCTTAAGCTAAAGCCTTCGCTTGCAGGCGCATCATTAGTTGCGTACTTGGACGCTATCTTTTACTGCCCAAAGCGATACAAATAACATAGGTGAGCTATGCACAAAGAAATATTTATTAATGAGAGTATGGGGGAAACCCGAATAGCCATTCAAGAAGATGGACAGCTTGTAGAGGTCTATGTTGAAAAACAAGACAACCATCGTATGGTGGGAAATGTCTATAAGGGTAAAGTTGAAAATGTATTACCTGGTATGCAAGCAGCATTTGTTGATGTTGGCTATGAATTAAACGCTTTCCTTCCATTCTCAGAGATAGGTTCTGATGAATATCTTCTTGAAGAAAATGAAGGAAGAAGAAATCGTAATAATAAAAACGTTAAATACGATAATATAGAAGTTGACCTAAAGAAAGATCAAGAAATATATGTACAGGTCATAAAAGAACCTTTCGCAGGCAAAGGTCCTAGAGTAACAACAGAAGTTGCATTGCCTGGTAGACTTTTAGTTCTTGTACCAAATGCTAGTTATATTGGAATCTCAAAGAAAATATGGGACAAGTTTGAGCGTAGAAGGTTAAAGAAAATCGCGCAGAAACTACGGGTAGGCAATATTGGTATAATCATACGAACTGTTGCTGAGGGAAAATCGGAAGAACATATTGAAAATGATCATAAACAATTAATTGATAATTGGAATAAAATTGAAAATAAAGCAAATAATGAAGACGCACCAGTACTTGTCTATGAGGATTTAGAAACAGCCTCTAGTGTAGTACGGGATCTTTTGACTCCAGATGTAGAAAAGATCATCATTGATTCAAAAAGGCTTTTTAAGAAAACACAAAAATACTTAGAGGATGTTTCTCCAAGTCTGCTCGATCGTCTAGAGTTGTATAAACTCAAAGCACCTCTTTTTGAAAGCTTTGGAATTGAGTCTGATATTGAAAAATTAATGAGGCCAAAAGCGTGGCTTAAAAGTGGTGCTTACCTAATTATTGAAAAAACAGAAGCCATGGTAGTTGTGGATGTTAATAGCGGTCGATTTGTAGGTAAAAAACTACATGAAGAGAATTCTTTAAAAATCAATCTTGAAGCAGCGAGAGAAGTCGCAAGACAACTAAGAC
This sequence comes from uncultured Fidelibacterota bacterium, assembly GCA_902562835.1. Classification (GTDB taxonomy): domain Bacteria; phylum Fidelibacterota; class Marinisomatia; order Marinisomatales; family UBA1611; genus CACEUX01. The sequence goes on along the minus strand of CACEUX010000023.1, from coordinate 10,487 downwards.
TAAGAGACCTATCTGGCTTAATAGTGATTGATTTCATTGATATGAAGTTTGAAGAAAACCGAAAAAAAGTTTATCATGAATTAAGAAAAGAATTAAAAAAAGATCGAGCAAAGGTTGCAGTCGCTCCAATTACAGAGTTTGGTCTTTTAGAAATGACACGTCAAAGGATTAGAGTAAGTCTCCTAGATTCTATGAGCGAAGAATGTCCCACATGTCATGGCTCAGGAAGAATAATCTCCCAGGAAACCCTAATTACTCGAATTGATCACTGGCTACGCAGATACAAAAGTAAACATCGTTCTCTAAGACTTGAGCTACAACTGCACCCTGAAAATGCAGATTATCTTAGTGGAGAAAAAAGGCATGTATTAAGAGGACTTATGTGGCAAAACTTCGTACATCTTAAAATCAAATCAAACCCAGATATACCCCAAGATGAATTTAGTTTCATTCGTACAAAAGACGGTTTAGACGTGACGCAAGAAATGAACCTTGAAAAGGATAACCCGGCCTAGTAAATTCGCCGGCTTTTTTAGGATTAAAATATGTATGCGATTATAAATATATCAGGTAAACAATATAAAGCTTCAGAAGGAGCTAAGGTTCGTGTTGCTAAGCAAATTGGAGACACAGGGACTACCTTGACGTTTGATGAAGTCCTTATGCTTAATGATGGAGAAAACACGGAATTTGGCAATCCCACAGTCAAAGGAGCCAAGGTCTCTGCTGTAGTCCTAGACCATGGAAGAAATCGAAAGATTTTGGTATATAAGAAAAAGAGACGTAAAGGCTACCAAAGGAAGAATGGGCACCGTCAATGGTATACAGATATTGAGATTAAAAAGGTCGAAGGATCTGTTTCCATTAAATCATCCGCTGTTTCAAAAAAAGCAGCATCAGTTGTTGAAAAATTATCAGAGGAAGAGGAATAGCATATGGCACATAAGAAAGGTCAAGGTAGCTCAAGAAATGGTCGCGATTCAAACCCTAGTTACCTAGGGTTAAAGGTAGCAGATGGACAATCAATACTTGCGGGGACAATTATTTTAAAACAACGTGGAACTAAGTTTCACCCTGGGTTAAATGTAAAACGCGCGAATGACGATTCTCTATTTGCGACCTCAGATGGGATAGTAAGATTTGGTAAAAAAGGCCGAAATCGAAAAATTGTAACGGTAATTAATAGTTAGCTCTAAAAAACCCCTGATGGGGTTTTTTTTTAAAAAAATAAAATAGTTTAAGTATGGGACGTAAAAAAATCACATTAGTTGGAGGAGGCCAAATCGGTGGGAATCTAGCGCTATTGGCTGCTCAAAAAGAATTAGGCAATGTGGTTATTTTTGATATACCTCAGGCTGAAGGGATGGTTAAAGGGAAAGCATTAGATCTAATGCAACTTCGCCCACACGATGGCCATGATTCTGATATTGTGGGTACATCTGATTGGAATGATGTGAAAAATTCCGATGTGTTCATCATAACTGCTGGTATTCCAAGAAAACCTGGCATGAACAGAGAAGACCTACTTGGGATTAATTTGGGTATTATGAAAGATGTTGCAAGTAATATAAAAGATAAAGCACCCAATGCATTTGTAATTGTTATTTCCAACCCTCTTGATGCTATGGTATATGCTTTTCATAAGGTTTCTGGATTCCCTAAAAATCAGGTAGTAGGTATGGCTGGAGCACTTGACAGTGCTCGTTTTCGTGCATTTATTGCGATGGAGACCGGTTACTCAGTTCAGGATGTGACATGCATGGTTCTTGGTGGACATGGCGATACTATGGTGCCTATCAGTAGGCTCGCCGCTGTAGGTGGTGTGCCCGTTACTGATCTGATCACAGATAAAAGGCTGAAAGAAATAGAAGACAGGACCCGAGTGGCTGGTGGCGAAATCGTAAAATTATTTGGTAATGGATCTGCATTTTATGCACCAGCCCAATCTGCAATTGAGATGGCTGAATCATATTTAAGAGATAAAAAGAGAGTCATCCCATGCGCATCTTTGTGTGAAGGTGAATTTGGTATTGATGGTTATTTTATTGGTGTGCCGACTGTTATTGGCTCAGATGGTGTTGAAAAAATACTAGAATTCACACTAAATGATAAGGAAAAAACTGAATTGGATAGGACTCTTGAAGCGGTGAAAAGAACTGTAGCTGAAACAGGCCTCTAAAATTTTAATCTCAAAAATAAAAAAGCTCCTCTTAAGGGAGCTTTTTTTGTTTACGATACAAGTGTAAATTGAATCGGCTGGTGAAAAATCAATTAAAATCCTTTATACTGCTTTTTTTTTATTTTACATCTTATTTATGTGGAACAAATAAACCTCAAAGCATAGATAACCGTGGGAGTTCATCTACACGTGTCAAACAAAACTATAGATTTGATAAATTACTTGATGATGGATCATATACCATTTCGATAGAAAATATATCAGGAAATATAAAATTACGGGGGCATGAAGGTTCAGGAGCGAAACTGACCTTAACAAAGATAGCCCATGGGATACCAGAAAATGAGATAGATGAGGTTCACAAACTAGCTAGAGCATTTATAACACATTTTGAGAATGAAGAACTCATACTTATCTCAGGAGGTGAAAAGAATCCATATAAAGGCTCCACTGAGAATGTATTTGAACTAGAATTACCAAAGAATATAAATCTAAATTTTGAACTTCTTGGCGGTGATATTGATGTCTCTAATATCAATGGAGAGTTGATTTTAGAGTCCCAAGGTGGTGATATCTCTTTAGAGTCTTGTGAGGGACGTATAGAAACTAAAACTGAGGGTGGTGATATCCAGTTAATTAATGTGCATGGTGTTATTCGTTCTCATTCTTATGGAGGAAGTCTAAAGGCCTCCAATGCTCGTGGAGAGATTTACTTATCATCCATAGGTGGGAATATTAATTTAAATCAAATAAGTGGTATAACAGATGTACAGACAACTGGAGGCTCGATAACCCTTTTTAATGTAAGTGGAGAAAAAATAGGCTGTCGAACCTCAGGGGGTTCTATTCAAGGAGAGAATTTGTCAGGCAATATAACACTGAATAGCTCTGGGAACAGTATTGATGTTTCGACCATAAATGGCGAGGTAAACCTCTTTACATCTGGAGGGTCAATAATTGTAGATGATCTCGAAGGGATACTAAAGTGTGAAGCTTCATCTGGCAATATTGAAATGACAGGTATAACAGGAAGTGTTGATTGTGTTACTTCAGCTGGTGATGTTTCATTAGAATTAGTCTATGACTCTTCCACAAAGGATAATAATGTCCATTTAGAGACACATGCTGGCGATGCTTTTATAAATATTCCTGAAGGGCTTGAGGGGAATATCAATAGTACTATATACCAGGCTGATTCAGAAAAAGATCTTAACTGCGAATTCCCATTACTAACTAAAATAAGCGATAGAACAATTACAGGTAGAGGTATTATCGGCGGAGGAACTGTCCCGATTAATATTGAAGTTTATAATGGTTCCATAACAATCAAGCAGGACTAAAAAATATTCTGCGTATCTATTTTACCATTTTTAATATTTCTTCAATAAGCTTTTCAATGCCCTCAGCTGTTTCCTTTATTGATCTAGCCTCAACATAGGCGGGAGTAGAAACAATATTATTCTCTTGGTCTACTACAATGCCCGTCGCACCCACCTCTTCTGTATGGACTCCCATGGATTGAATATCTTTTGAAATGGCTTCATTGAATCCTCCGGTCAATTTCCCTGTTCTTCCCATATTCTGAAGAATTTTAGATACCATTACAGGAGCAATGCATATTGCACCAAGAGGCTTTCCTGATTCAATAATTTCACGAACCAATCTTTCAACATCATTGATCACAGTGCAGTTGGCACCAGTCATAGCATAGTCAAATATATTTTTTGCCATGCCTGTTCCCCCTGGGAATATTAATGCATCCAGTTCTTCACCTTTAACAGTCCCCACAGGGACAATATCACCCCTTGCAATTCTTGAAGCTTCTACTAAAATATTTCTTGCTGGCTCCATTGTATCTCCATTGAAATGGTTAATCACATGGAACTGATCCATATCTGGGGCCATTATTAAGGCCTCCGCCCCGGCGCGATCTAAGGCCAAAAGCGTAATTACAGACTCATGTATTTCAGCGCCATCATTTGCACCACACCCTGCTAAAACGACCCCAATTTTTGGCATTATAACTCCTTTTAGTTTTTACCTATGTTTCTTTTAAGGCCAACATATTTTGTTCTTTTTACTGCTGAACCTTTAAAAATTTTTTTAAAATCTTCTTCGCTTAAATTATCCCAATCATCTCTTTTAAAATTAGCAATCTCTACTCTAGGCTTGAATTCGTCGAGCTCTGTTTTAATAGAAAATTTCTCATTCCAAGGGCATACTTCTTGACAGACATCACAGCCATATATCCATCCATGAAGATCAGACCTGTCTTCAGGTAAGTCACCCCTATGCTCTATTGTTAAGTAAGAAATACATTTTCTTGCATCTATGTTATACTCACCTAAAGCTTGAGTAGGGCATGATTCTATACAGGCCATACATGTCCCGCACAGATCTTCTTCAAATGGTCTATCATATTCTAATTTTAAATCTATTATTAATTCACCCAAGAATAACCAACTACCATGATCTCGGCTTATTAGGTTTGTATGTTTACCAAGCCAACCTATCCCTGCTCTTTGAGCCCATACCTTGTCCATCACTGGAGCAGTATCAACGCAAACTAATCCTTTTACTTTAGAATTATTTTCTGTGATCCAATTCAAGAGTTGGAAAAGTCGTTTTTTCATTACTATATGATAGTCATCTCCCCAAGCATAATTAGAAAATTTATAATCTGATCTAAGGTCATCTTGTTCATTCCCAGTATAATAATTCATTCCAACTGCAATAACAGAACGGGCCTCAGGAAAATAGGTATGAATGTTACCTCGTTCATCTTTCCTTTTTGTTATCCAGTCCATAGTTGCATGGTTGCCTTGCATTAACCATGAATCTAAATCTAACTTCTCTTTTGGAGTTTTTTCTGCTCGCGCTATACCAACTTTTTGAAAGCCCAGTTCTTCTGCCTTTTTCTTTATAGATTTAGAGGAAATTTTCATTACCAGAATTTAACGGATAGTATGACCCCTGAACGATTTCAAAAAATCAAAAAAATTTTAGATAAACGCCAGCCTGACCTGACTATTATAATGGACAATGTGCATAAACCTCATAACCTAGCAGCTATTATCCGGTCATGTGATGCCATTGGCATTGGTCACATACATTATATATCAAAAAACCATAATAAAGTGGGGCTCAATCTCAAGGCTGCAGGTGGATCTAACCATTGGGTCAAACTTTATAATCATGAAAGTAAAAAAAAGCTATTTACGAAGCTAAGAAATCAAGGTCACACTATTTTTGCTGCAAACAATAGTGTAAATGCAATTGATTTTCGTAAAGCGAACTATACAAATGCTTCAACTATCATATTGGGGGCTGAGTTAGATGGAGTTTCAAATGAGGCAATTAACCTTGCAGATCAAGAAATAAGAATACCCATGGAAGGGATGGTTGAAAGTCTTAATGTGTCTGTAGCAAACGCGGTCATATTATTTGAGATACAACGACAAAGACAGGAGGCTAACCTTTACAAAAAAAGACGCATAGACGATGATGAATATAAACGTTTACTTTTTGAATTTTCTTACCCAGAGGTAGCTGAAATACTAAATAAAAATGGAAAGACTTATCCAATATTGGATAAAGATGGTCAGATAATAAACTGAATGGAACTTTTAGAAGTTTATCCCAATGAAGACTGTATTGAAGATTCCTTGGGAAGAGACAGGTATAGTGATTGTTTTAGTATAACCTTGTTTATTAATAGTACGTGTTTGTTGATCTTCAAAACGCTCGCTTGAAAGTGAATACCCATAAGAAAGGCCATAGCTAGATGTCCTTGATATATTGAAAAAAATATCAAATCCAAACTCCTCCAATCCTTGACTTCCGATGCCTATGATTGAACTATCAAAGTTCAATCCTGGAAACAATGCATTCAAATTCAAAATACCTAGATAATTAGGAGAAAGACCACCTTCCAAACCTAAAAAAATAACCCCTGTGATGGATTTAGAATTGAGCCCAAGGAATACCTCATGAAGCATGTCATCACTATTGATTTCATGATAATTCGAGTAGCCGCCACCCATTAACATGTTAGGTGAAACCTCTTGCATAAACCCTAATGAAGTATTCAAGGTAGTATTAGTTCCTATCTGAGTAATACCTGATGTTTCAAGGAATAATCCGCCTCTTGTTTGAATCTCAAAAAATCCATCTATTTCAAAATCTGATGTACCAAAGTTGACATAGATACCTGAGCTCGTTCCAAGTTCATTTTCTGGTATAGGATTATTTTGTCCTGATTTTTGACCTAACATTATGGAAAAAATTATTAAAAGGAATAAATATCTCATTCCCTTCACCTCCTAATCTTTAATCGTAAATTATCAGAAGCAATAGATCCAAAAAAACCAAATCCACCTTCTATACCAATAGATCTTCCTTTTGTTGTTGGGTAATTCAATAACGCATTAGAATATTCCCCCATTTCACCTGTAACAAAATATTCATAATAGTTTTCATCCATGGCAGTAAGACGAATTAAATAATCCTTAGTTTCAACTTCTTCAAAGGCTTGTTCACAGAATTCACTAAAAATACTTCTTGAGCTTTCAGAATCATCCTCTAGATCGATTATAAAAGGATCAAAATACCCTCCGCACCAATTAGTTATTGATGTATCTTCCCACCAATTGCCAAAAACAACTTCTCCAGTTACCATTGCCATGCCCATTGTTTGAGTCCAATGAATATCAAAAGGCTCATTTACAATTACAGTATCAACAGACCTTCCTTGCATCGAAAGAGAATCCAGTACTGGATGAGCTGGCGTTGTAAGGGAACCTGAAACAACATCATAGCCAGGAGCAGAGATACTTAGGCTATAATTTGTCTCAGGCTGAGGGATAAATGTACCAGTTGTATCAACATAAAAATTGATATGAATATTATTAGTATCATAAATAGTTGTGTCCCAATTAATTGTTGTCCCATAAAAAGTAAAAGTTGTATCAAAATATATTGTATCAATAAATGTTATTTTATCAATATAAGAAAATTCATAATTATTACCTTGGTCATCGATTAGATTAACTGAGGCATTTTTTATGAGTGCAGCAGGTTGATAAATAGAGTCTACCACCCAGTAACCATCTTGCAAATCATTTTCGCATTCCCAGCAGTCATCATTATCACAGTCACACCAGTATAGAGTATCAACATAAGAAAGATTTTGTGAAGCCTCATCCAAATCAGTTGTTCTATATAGTCCAATATAACTTGGAGAGCCTTCATCTATATTAATTAAGCCAAAAACATTTAAAACATGATCATAATCTGATTCCAGATCTTCCCATTTAAGATCTGGATATAAACATCCAGTTATGCACATCAATATTAGACCAAAAGCAAATTGATTAATTCTTTTAAAATTCAAATTTGATCCCAAAAGTGAAGATTAAAGGAAACATTGGGACAGGCCTACGCCGAACACCTAACTGATCTCCTGAAATGGGATCTGTGTTGTTATCATAAGTGTATTGTAGGATATTAAGATTCTGTGTCACATTCATTATCTGCCAGTAGGTATCATATTCCTGGCCAAATAAATTTCCACCCTTTCGAGTTAAACCAACATCAACTCTAAAATAACCATTATAACGTTCTGTGTTCTTTTCACCAACTATATAACTATCATATGGATACCAAGTAGAATTACTTTTGAGATCCTGTTCCCACTCATATACTCTCCCTAATATTTTTGTATATGGATTTCCACTTGATTGAGTAAGCCCCGTACTGAACTCAAGATCTGATGACAACTCAAAATTTGCAACAATATTAAGTGTATGCGTCCGATCAAAATTAGGATAATGCCACCCATTTGGTTCAGTGTAATATTTAGTTCTTGCATAGGTATACCCCACCCAACCATTAAATCTTCCTGAAGATTTTTTCATAAGGAATTCTACACCATGACTATTGCCTTTCGTATCCCAAAATTCATTCATACTAGAATCACTATCTGCACCCTCCATTGTATTTGTATTTTCTTGTTTTAGTGTCAGCAGGTTATCAAAATCCTTATGATATACTTCTAACCGATAAAAAATATTCCTTGAGGACATATATTCCAAACCACTGATGATATGCTGAGCAATACTTGCTGGCTTGTCTTTTGGAATACCAAGCCAAAGCTCTACTAACCTTAAATTCTCATCTTGATTATTTGCGGTGGTAAGAAATTGATGATAAAGACCCCAATTGAGCTTAAATGCAATGTCTTGAGAATAATGATACTTCATACTCAATCTTGGATCAAAATAGAGTTTATTATGAAGATTATAATGGGTACCCCTGAACCCTAGTTGGAACTTTAACTTTTCTGAAAAGTCCCATTTGTCTTGTGCAAAAAAAGCTACTTCACGCGTGTTATTCACTAAAGAAAGTAAACTAAAATCAAGGGACGTATCTTGGGTAGCAAAACTAATATCGAGCCCAAGGTTAAAATTCACATCCTTTACTTGGAAGCCACTAGTGACCGTATGATTATGAGCTGCTTGCCAAGTAAGTTCTGTCTCAAGCGTATTATCCTTTATTATATCAAAGGCTCTGAATGTGATATCTGAGAATAAGACTATAGTAGAATCTGTGTATGTATATGTATTCCTATCTAAAGAGTTAAGTTCAAAGTCAAATCTATATCTACTATGTGATAAAAACGTCTTAGCAACCAAGTCTGGAGCAATGATCCACCGCCAGGTGATTCCATTTGTATGGTTTCCCCATGGCCATTTAACACCAAAGTCAGTTTTTGATTCAACATCTACACTTGTCCCTGAAGACTCAAAGGTCTCTTGAAAAGAAAAGTCAACTATATCATCACCATAGAATCGAGAGTAAGTAAGACGATGATCTTGGTCTACATCTAAATTGACCTTAATCTGATAATCATAAAAGTGATATGGAAATTGAAAATATATGTTAGAACCATCACTCCTTTGACCAATAGGGATTTTGAGCGCATCAATTACCGTATCAAAGTATGTTCGCCTACCGGAGACCATCCATGAACCTTTCATTCCTATCCAGTTTGGCAATGGACCCTCAATAAGTCCTTTACTAGAAATTAATGATATATTTGCAGAACCTTTGACTTTTCCAGTATTTCCTTCGCGGTTTAGGACGTTTAGTATAGCACCCATTCTCCCACCATATCGCGCGGGGAATCCACCGGCATGGAAATCAGCTTCTTTTATAGCGTCTGTATTAAATGTTGAGAAGATACCACCTAGATGATATGGGTTATAAACAGCTATACCATCTAGCATTATTAGGTTCTGGTCAGGGGTACTGCCTCGGACATATAGTGCACTAGAAAAATCACTAGTCGTTTGAACACCAGGTAACATTTGAAGGGTCCTAAATACATCTGGCTCAATAAATGCTGGTGCGGAGTTGATCTCCCTAATATCCAAAGATATTTGGCTACTTTCCATCGATCTTTCGAATTTTTGACGCTCTGCCGTTACCAACACCTCTGAAGTTTGAATAACCTCTTCTATCAATCGAATATCTAATCGTACTGGATTATCCTCAATTATATTTATATCTTGCTTGAATAAACCATATCCGATCATAGTGGCATTTATCTCATAATCGCCAGTTGGTATATTTGATATGACAAAATACCCATCTCTATTGGTCGCTGCACCCAGATTTGTATTACTTAAAAATACATTTGCATAGGATATAGGCTCTCCATTTCGGTCATCTCTAACAAAACCATTTATAGTAGATGTGTTCTGTGAGAACATAAAAGAAGAAGAAAAAATAATTATGCTATAAAAATTAGCTATTTTCATTTTTAAAATATTTTATAAACCTAATAATATTTGAACCAGTGATGCTACATCAGATATATTAACGGATCCATCATGATTCACATCTGCAGGAGGAGTAGTATCGTAACCGTAACCATAGATCATATCAGCTATTATTAATACATCAGTAACAGTTATCATCTGATCAAAGTTAACATCTCCCAGGGTAAAGTATGGAAAAAGGTAATCATTAGGATATTTCTGGCAGCGTGCTATCATTTGGCCACCATCAAAATCATAATCCCAAATTATACTGGGAGGTTCACCACTCACTTCAAAAATTCGTGCAGCAGTAGCAACTGTAATAATTGTATTTCCGTTGGGCAGTCTAAAAGCGCCAGACTGTATCCAAGCGAAAAAATCACCAATATACATCCAAATCGGATCTTGTGGTCCATATGAATTACTTGCATTAAGGTCATAGGTGCTACTTTCGTTTAATGGAGTAGATAGCTCATAAATTGCAGACT
>CACEUX010000022.1 GCA_902562835.1 uncultured Fidelibacterota bacterium | reverse complement strand
TAGTTTTGAAGGAAAAGCAGGAGAATATACATTTGAGCTTACAGTGTCTGATGATTACGGTTCTAAAGCATCTGTAACTAAGACAGTCATTATAGAACCTGAACCAAATACTCCACCAGTTATAGATATGAAGGTTAGGCAGGGTTCAGAATTAAATTAGATATACACTAGCTTAGTTTATAACTTACTCTTACTAATTTTAGAACAACTCAAATCTTTGGATAAAGTAAATGGATAGTCCAGTCGTACTAGGTATTGATATAGGTGGTACTAATACTGTATACGGTTTTATTGGTGAGGATGGTCATATATATGAACACGAAGAAATCCCTACAAAAGGAGCAGATCTTGTTACAGATCTTGTGGGACGAATTGAATCAAGAACCAATCAATTTCTTAATGATAATCCACAACTAGTTCTCTGTGGAATAGGGGTTGGAGCACCTAATGGTAACCATTTCACTGGAATGATACAAGATCCACCAAACTTGAGTTGGGGTAATGTTAATATTGTAGAACTTTTTAAAGAACGTTTCAATTGTAATACCAGTTTGACAAATGATGCTAATGCAGCAGCATTAGGGGAAAAGCATTATGGTGTTGCTAAGGATATGAATGATTTTATCGTTATTACTCTTGGAACAGGACTAGGAAGTGGAATCTTTAGCGGTGGCAAATTACTTTATGGACATGATGGGTTTGCTGGCGAGATGGGCCATATGCCAGTAGAATATGATGGCCGAAACTGTAATTGTGGAAATAGAGGCTGCTTAGAATCCTATGCATCAGCAAGTGGAATTAAAAAGACCATCGAAGATCTACAAAAAGAATTACCTAATGATGAATTTTTAAATAGTATCCATACTGATAAGATCGACGGGCTACTAATTGACTCAGCATTTGATAATGGAAATGAATTGGCAAAGAGAATATATGAATTTACAGGGAATAAACTTGGACAAGGCCTAGCACAAGCGGCTACTCTTTTAAGCCCCGAGGCATTTATATTTTATGGTGGTTTTAGTAACGCGGGCGATCGTATCCTGAAACCAGCAAAAGAATCTATGGACCGCCATTTGATCAATGGTCATGCTGGGACGATAGAACTTATTCGTTCAGGTCTACCTCAAGGCCAGGCTGGAATACTTGGTGCTGCTTCTCTCATCTGGGCACCATAGAATAATTTATTTATAACTAAAAGCCAGTGATGTAGCTAACGTTTAGCAATATCAATATATATTATATTTATGGCAGTATTTTGCCCTAATAAACACTTTACGAGAGATATATGCGACTGTCAAGGAAGTTCACACAATATTTTATATCATTAGTGATATCATATACTTACGGAATCAATCCACCACAATCTGGTCAATTCCCAATAGGGTTTTGGGACCAAATGGAGGCACAGGATATTGGCTTCATGTATGGCGATCCCGGATGGGTTAAAAAGATAGCAGAATGGAGGAGTAGCCCACAACGAGATGCACAATTAGAATTTGCTCTTCCTGTCCTTCTAGGCAAGTATTCTGGTGCAATAACTTACTTTTCAGCACAAGATTTTCAGGATATATTATTTGATAATAACTCGACTGGATCGATGAGTGAATACTATGATGAAATATCATATGGTAGCTTTACAGTCGATGGTACTACAGGTGGTTGGTATCAGTCATCATATTCAATGAGTGAAGCTAAGACGAATACGAAACAATACGTTGCTGAGATAGCTGCACTTGCAGATCCTGATTTTGACTACTCCCAATATGATAACGATGGCCCCGATAACATTCCTAATTCAGGAGATGATGACGGGTATGTAGATGGTATTGCTGTTGTTTACTCTGGTTGCGGCGCAGAATGGAGTCCTGGAAATGATAATCTTTGGCCTCATATGAGTAGCCTTGGAAGTAGCTACGAATATACGACTGGAGATGCTTCTGCAAATGGGGGATATGTTATTGTAAGTAGTTACTTTGTATCTCCAGAACTAGCAGGTGGTGGAGATTGTTACACGGATATCATAAGACCGATGGGTGTGTATGCCCATGAATTTGGTCATATACTCGGTTTACCTGATCTTTATGATAGGGATGATAGCAATGGTAATTCTGAAGGAATTGGCAACTGGTGTTTAATGGCTGGTGGATCATGGAACGGATGGGCGGGAGATACTCCAGCTCATATGTCAGCATGGTGTAAGCAGGAAATGGGTTGGCTCGAACCAACCGTACTAAGTGAAGATCAGACCGGCTTGGATATACCTGAATCAGCAAATAACCCATATGCATTAAAAATATGGGAAGATGATTATTCTTGGAGTCGTTACTTTTTAGTAGAAAATCGTCAATCAACCGGTTTTGATGCAGGGCTTCCAGCAAGTGGTCTAATGGTCTATCATATTGATGAGAACAGGCGTTGGGGAACAAATCGTTGGAGTTCAGGTACCGTCAACGATGACCATGATCACAAGCTTGTGGATATTGAAGCTGCTGATGGTAATGGCGATATGGATAATGGCGTAAATAGAGGTGATGGCGGTGATCCCTTTCCAGGGACGTCAAATAATACAAATTTCTCTTCAAATTCCGATCCTAATTCAAATCGATACTCGGGAGAAGCAACAAGCATAGTGGTGACCAATATAAGCAGTTCTTCCAGCACAATGATGGCTGATATAGCGGTCCAGGCACAAAAAGGAATTCCTTTAGTATATGATCAGACAGGTATCTCTGGTTATGGATGGGGCTATTCAAGTGAATCAGACCATTATGGAGGTGTCCTGTTCGAGTATTCATCATCAGAAGACCATAATGGTTACTTGACCGAGGTTGATATTGGATTTAGAAATGATATCAATAATTATATATTATTTGTCTACGATTCTTTTAATAATGGTACACCAGGTACGCTATTATTTGAGGTGTCAGGCAATACAAATACCTCAGGCTGGCACTCTGTGGCTGTGGATTCGGTAATGATACAACCAGGGCAGGAATTTTTTGTTGCATATAAGATAGTAGGTCAATCCTATGCTATCTCTTTTGACAACCTTACAGCACCGGTCAATAGGTCTTATTTTTCTGGAGATGGTGTTAGCTACTCTAGTTCGATCGGTGAGAGTTATAATATCAATCTTCGCGCAAAACTTCATAATCGCTCTACCCAAGATGATATATTGGGTTGTACGGACCCTTATGCTAGCAATTATGATCCAGATGCCACATCAGACGATGGCAGTTGTTCTGGATATCCTGATAATGGAGATTATTCTATTAGTTTTGATGGTGTTGATGATTATTCACAAGCAGCCTGGTCAGATAATATGAATACATATACGGTATCTTTGTGGGTCCGCTCCAATGTCGAATCTCAAGAATTGTATCGCGGTTTCTTTAATTCATATGATAACCAAAATTATGGTTTTCAATTGGATTGTAATGGGTCGAACGAATATCGTTTTTACTCAGAACTGGGCACAGTTGTTTTTGCACCGCTATCCACTGAATGGTCACATATTGCAGTTGTCGCTAATAATTCAACCACTTCTTTTTATTTCAATGGAGATCTGATCGCCACAGTGAATTGGGTCATGGATGAATGGAACCATATAGAGCTGGGTAGGGGTAGAAGTACACAGCAGCAGCCTGGAAACTATATGGTGGACCAGGTAAGCATATGGAATACTGCGCGTACACAAACCGAGATTCAGGGTGACATGTATAATGAACTTACTGGAGACGAGGACGGACTCTTAGTCTATTGGAAGGGCGATGCAGGTGAAGGCGAAATACTCTATGACCATACGGGTAACGCAAATCATGCAACCATTTATGGTGCTACCTTTATTGAAAATAACCCAGGATGGGCAACGATCGATGTGGATCCAGACTCGCTCTATCAACATGTATTAATTGGAGATTCAACCACGCAGACCATAACGATACATAATACTGGGGACACTGACCTTCAATGGGAGATCGCTGCATCAAACTCACAACGTATTGCCAGTGATAATAATATTTATTTGACAACCGCAGATCAAGGTCTAAATATATCATTAGAGGCCGGTCCTGGAGCACAAGACCCAGTGTATGAACTAAACCTGGAACGTTTAGGCTCTCGTCCAGGTAGTCGCGATGGAGATCTTCAGGTTTTATTGATGTCTAATAGAACTAACGATAATGATTATTTTGCTGGTCAAATTGAACCCTATGTTGAGAATATGGATTTTGCTTCATGGTATATGGAACAAACGCCAGAATTAACTTATCTTCAACAGTTTGATGTAATCTTGCTTCAGGAGAATGGTCGTACTAGCAACTCAGCTAATATTGGTGATGTACTGGCGGAATATGTCTTAGATGGGGGTAACCTTATTCTATCAACTTTTTATTGGCAGGATAGGACAGATGGCGGTGGATCAGGTTGGGGAGACCTTGAGTTATACGATCCTTTGTATGGGGGTGCCTGCGATTATGTCAATCGAGATCTTGGAACGGTCCTTGATCATCCAATGACAGAAGGTATAGAAGAATTAACTTGTTATTACAGGGGAGGTCCAACTACGTTGAGAGATGATGCCACCGCAGTTGCGTGGTGGAGTGATGGTGATCCTCTGATCGCATACAATCAGCCTGGAGGAGTTATCACTGCGGTTACAATATTTCCTGCACATGGAGCCTATTCAAGTTTCAGTGGTGATTTTTATGAGTTATTCTCTAATGCAATATACTGGACAGCAAATGCATCACCAGGATGGTTATCCACTGATATAGTTTCGGGTACGGTTGCTCCAGGTACTTCTCAAGATATAATAGTCAGTTTGAATGCAAGTGAGTTGGATACAGGACACTATACTGCTCAGCTTGTACTTAATAGCAATGACCCGATCGATCCAAGTGTATCAATTCCAGTAGACATGGAAGTATACATGCTTTTTCCTGATATAGATATTTCACCTGACCAGATCAATGAAGAACTATACCTAGGCGATACTTCTTTCCAGACCCTCACTATTCATAATAATGGAGAGGGAGACCTGGATTGGTCTTCTTTAATTATTCCTGGAGATGAAGAAAATAGATCTAGGTCGACACATCGCAATACTCACATTTCACGTCCATCATATCTAGAGCCTTATATGAGCGTAGAAGAGGCGGTATCGCGCATAAATGAACGATCTCGACCATCTCATATTTCGCATGATAAACCTGTAGTAAGAGCTGAAAATCAATATTCTCAGACTTCATCTGTTCCGATTGCAACAACAGTAGTTAATAACCGTAATACACGATCATTGGATGTGGCAGTACTATATGCTGATGCTGAGAACCGGGGTTCAGATATATCAAATAGACTGATCGCCACTGATCAATTCAATAGCGTTACAGCCATAAGTGTTAATACTGAAACCCCAACAACTGAGGAGCTTTCTGCATTCAGCTCAGTATTGGTCTGGTCTAATAATCAATTTCAAAATTCAGTCATTTTAGGTGATAATCTAGCAGATTATGTAGATATGGGCGGAGGAGTTGCCTGTGCAATGTTTGCTGTAGGTCAAAGTCCTATACTTGGTCGATTTGCGACGGAGGAATATTGGGTCATAGATCCGGCCTCTAGCATAGGCACTACAGCTTCAATTGGTACAGTTCATGAACCAGATCACCCAATAATGAATAACGTAGGATCCCTTGATGCTTGTGGTAGTTGTTTTCGACCATCATCAAATACCTTGTCTTTTGATGCGACCAGGGTCGCAGATTGGTCTGATGGATATCCCCTTGTTGCAACCAAGGATATAGATGGTGTCCATAGAGTAGACCTAGGCCTTTACCCGCCAACAACTGATTCATTTGGTTCCGGATGGGATCCAAATTCAGATGTGGTTCTGTTAATGGCTAATACGTTGACGTGGATATCAGGGCAGACCCAGAGTGATTGGTTCTCTTATTCGCCGGATGCTGGAAATATTCCTCCAGGATCTTCTCAAGATATCCAAATAGAGTTTAACGCAAATGATATTGAAGGCGGTATTTATTCAACACAATTAGCGATAATCAGTAATGATCAAGATGAGCCAGAACTATTAGTCCCTGTTGAGCTTATAGCCAATATTCCTTATCCAGATATCGCAGTCACACCTGAATCATTAGATGATAATTTATTTTTAGGCGATTCATCGTTGCAGTCTATTATGATAAGTAATAGTGGATTAGCAGATCTTAATTGGAACCTTAACATCCTTGATTATGGTCGAGATGGTATGTCTTACGTATTTACAAACTGTGGAAGTGAAGGAACTCTTGGACCGTCCCAAGAAGATTGCGATGGTGAATATCAAGGAACATCACTTGAAGATGTGGTCGTTGTAACAGCAGGTATTCAAGAATGGATCGTACCTCAAACCGGTACGTATACAATTGAAGCCTTGGGGGCTAAAGGTGGTGACGCATCCGCCGGAAGTGATTACACTGGGGGGTTAGGTGCGCGAATGATAGGGGTATTCGATTTAACTGAAGGAGAGATTATAAATGTCCTTGTAGGCCAAATTGGCGGCTCGGAACAAGAAGGTGGTGGTGGCGGCGGCTCGTTTGTTACTGACTTTAATAATAACCCTCTCATAGTCGCTGGTGCCGGTGGAGGTGCTGGTGGTGCAGGCAATGGATTAGATGCTGTAAATGAAACATCTGGGACTGCTGGTGAAGTAGGTGGTGCTGGTGGTGAAGGTGGCAATGGAGGTCAAGAAGACTATGGAAATGGTGCAGCAGGTGGTGGGTTTTATACCGATGGTACGGCGGGGTACGGCGATGGTGGAGGTAAAGCATATCTAAATGGTGGTAATGGTGGTGAGACACCTTGGCCAAGTTATCCCGGATCAAGCGGTGGATTTGGTGGTGGCGGTGCTGGTTGGTGCTGTGGTGGTAATGGAGGCGGTGCTGGTGGATATTCAGGAGGTGGCACTTCAGGATCACCTTATTATGGCGGCGGCGGCGGTGGTGGTTCTTTTAACGCCGGAGAGAATCAGGATAATCAAGTTGGTATTAATGCTGGCCATGGTCTGGTCATCATTACTCTTGACAACCCTTCTCTGTCATGGGCTTCAACATCAGAAGATTCAGGCGTGATTCCAGTTGGAGCTTCAGATACATTGGATATTCATTTTAATGCATCCGACCTGGAAGCAGGAAATTATTTAGCAGATCTAGTTATTTTTAGTAATGACCCGGATGAGTCACAAGTGAATATACCAATATCCTTATTAGTGTTTGACCAGATCTTACTACAGGATATGCCTGATACATCTTTGAGTGAAGATTCAGAACTCTATTTAGCTCTGGATGCGGATTACCCTGGCTATGAGTATAATTTTTCTGTGACTAGTGATACAGTTGGAGTAGAGGCATCTTTAGAAAACGATAGCCTTTTGTTATTGCCTGCGCCTGATTGGACGGGTAGTGCAGCTATTGAGGTTATCCTGACCCTTGAAAATTCATTATCTGATACGGCATCATTTGTCGTTACTATCAATGAGGTCAATGACCCTCCAAATGCCTATGACCAGATATATTATATTGAAGAAGATGATTCTTTATTCACAACGGTCCCTGCGGATGATGGTGATAGTTTGAATGGTCCATATGATGAACAGTCCCTCACATACATATCACTTTCAGCATTCTTACACGGATCATATGATCTAGGTCGTACGGATGGTATACTCAGCTATATCCCAAACCCAGATTATTTTGGACCAGATAGCATGGAATATGTTTTAATGGACAATGGTACAACATCTGGGCAATCAGATCCGCTTTCTGATACAGCTCTGATTGTGATCAATACTCTCCCTATTAACGATGATCCAGTACTAGAAAGTCTATCAGATACCTCAATGTTTGAAGATTCAACTCTTGCAATCGTTGTATCTGCTTCAGATATTGACAATGAAGAGCTATCCTTCCAAGCTTTAAGTTCGATTGATGAATATATTACTGCTGAGATGGTAGATACTGTTCTTCACCTAAACTCAAACTTTAATTGGTTTGGTACGGCGACCATCACAGTTCTGGTTAACGATAATATGGGTAGAGCAGTAGATGTGGAAGAGTTTCAGTTAACAGTTCTACCGGTCAATGATCCGCCAGCATTTGAGGATCTATTTGCATTAGTGGGTGTTGGTTTTGATTTTGAGATCCCTATCTTTGCTAATGACATAGATATGGATTCTCTTTCTATAACGTTAGATGATTCATTTGATTATCCTGATTGGGTCACGCTTGAATGTGAACCCTGCAGGTTAATGGGTAATGCTCCTGATGAAGGCAACTATCATTTTCCATTATTAGTTAATGATGGCAGTACCACCGTCAGTGATACATTTAATTTGGGATCACGTTATTTCCAACCAAGGATAACATCCGTTGATGATGTTCCTGAAGATGAGGGTGGCAGAGTTTATATTGAGTTTCAGCGTTCATTCTTTGACCATGCTGACCAGAATAATCAGTTCTACACAATATTTAGGTTAGATCAGGTAGAAGATAGCACACTATGGGTCAGTACCGTAACTGGTGCAGCAGGTGGAGATGAAACCTATGTTTTCGAAGTATCTACAGTGGTTGATTCTAGTGGGGAGGATAATGGCATAACTCAATTCAAGGTCATTGCATTTATGAATGCGGGTACATTTGAATCAGATATATCCACTGGTTACTCATTGGACAATCTCGCTCCTGAAGCACCGACGGGTTTAGAGGCTGTGGTTGTGGATGAAGGTATCCATCTTTCATGGGATCTTTCCGGTTCTGACGATTTCCAGCATTTTAATCTGGATAAGTCATTGTCTGAAGACTTTGCCGATCACGAGACATTCATATTGACCGACACTGTATATCTTGATCCAAATTATACGCTTAATGAACCACAGTATTATCGACTATCGGCTATCGATCATTCAGGGAACATGAGTGAATACTCAGATATAGTCGAGGCGGCTGTACTTTCTATTGATGAGGAAGTTGTTCCTGATTCATACGCACTCTATCAGAATTATCCTAATCCATTTAATCCGGTCACGACCATACGCTATGACCTTCCAGAAAGAGCGTTTGTTAGTATTCGAATCTTTGATATAAAGGGTAGAATTGTTCGGACATTAATTCAAGGTACTCATGATCCCGGTAGAAGAGTGGTTGTATGGGATGCAACGAATCAGAATGGTGAGGATGTTTCAGCAGGAATGTATATGTATATGATCCAGGCCGGAAAATTCTCTCAGGTTCGTAAAATGCTTTTGTTAAAGTAATTAATATTACGTGATCGTTTAAAAACCCCGTTTATAAGCGGGGTTTTTTCATTAGGCATAACTTATATAGATTTACACATAAAAGAGCGTATATAACATGATCAAACAGCTAAAAACACTTATTAAAAGTCAAAGAGCAGCTATAGTTTTATTGTTAATATTGAATTTGTTACAATTAAGAGAATTAGGCCTCATGCGAATAGAATTAATTGATCTTGAAACAAAGATAGTTTCCTTGGAAGAACATGTCAAAAAGAATAAGAATGAATCTTATAAATAGACTACTCAACTTTTATTTAATTGCAGTAGCTCTTTTTTGGTCCTGTGCAAGTAAACCTCCAGTTCCACCTGAACCAGAGCCTGCAGTGGTTATTGAGCCTGAACCGGTGCCTAAACCAGAACCTGTGGTCGCCATACCTCCGACACCACCAAAAGCAATATCTATTAATTCAATAGAATACAATACCAATTATATGTCCATTAAATGGGATTCATCGAAAGAAACAGATTTTAAAAGTTACACCTTATTAAGGGTTGTGGGTGAAAGTGAAGATGTAGATACATTGATAACTACAAGTAATAAAGAAGAAACAGAGTATTACCTCAATAACTTTGATCCAAAGATCGAGAATTGGTTTTGGATCGTTGTCAGTGATCTAGATGGTCTAAGTACTACTGGTGATAGGGTGACACATACACTAGAGACCAAGGCTCCAGAAGAACCCATTTTACTTCCTGTAGAATATGATGATCTTTTATCCATGAGATGGATTCAGAATCATGATAATGATTTTGTTTTTTACATAGTGTATAGATCCATATCAAGTGATATGAATGATAAAGTAGCTATAAAAGATATAACGGTAAAGGAAGATACACTTTTTATCATTCCAATGGACTCGGTCTATTATTATCAGATAGGAGTTCAGGATCATTGGGGATTGGAATCATACAGTAATGTTATAAAAGGCGATCTTGATATCAATATCTGGGATGATCAATACCCGTTGATCGCTACAAGAGAACTAGATCTATCCTCAACTAAGAAGTTTGGTAAGATACCACTGGAATTAAGTGAACTAATTAATCTTGAGGTTTTAAGACTTCAAAATAATTTTTTAACTGGTACTATACCTAATGCATTATGGGATTTGAAAAAACTGAAATCTCTCAATCTCAGTAATAATGAATTGTCTGGAGAGATACCCGAAAAAATTTACAGAGCATCATCGTTGGAGCAGTTATGGTTATCAAACAATACTTTTTCAGGTGAGTTGCCTTATCAGTTATTCATGCTTAAAAATTTGACCCACATAAACATAAGTGATAATGCAATTGAAGGTCACTTGAGTGAATCTGTAAGTAACCTTAAAAAACTTGAATATCTAAATTTATGGAATAATGATATATCAGGTTTTATTCCCCGTGAAATAGGCGAACTAGATCATTTAGAATTCTTGAGTCTATCGGGTAACCAGCTGAAAGGATCTATACCTAAAGAACTTGGTAATGCACGCAGCTTAATATCTTTAGGGCTTTTCGAGAATGAACTTACTGGTTCGATCCCAAAAGAGATCACAAGCTTATCTGAATTGAAATATTTAGGACTTTTTGGTAATGATCTAGAAGGACATGTGCCTGAGCCCCTGATGAATAGAATGGACCTTTTATATCTTAAGCTTAATGATAATAAATTTGATGAGATCGACCATGATACAATGTGCGGATCAGGATATGATTGGGAAAATTACATTTATTACGATGTTTCAAAGAATGGATTTAAGGAACCGTTACCAAAATGTTTTGATAATGATGAGTTTTTTAATATTTACTCTTCCTTTAATAAAAAATAAATGAATGTCTATTATCTTTTTATATTAAATATATTTATTTCATTTCTTTCCGCCACTAATTACTACGTAGCCACCTCTTACGGTAATGATAATAATAATGGTACATCCATAAATACACCATTTAAAACAATAGCGAAGGCTGCGTCAGTGATGTCCTCAGGTGACATATGTTATATCAGACAAGGGCGATACCATGAAACGGTCACTATAGATAACCTGGATGGAGCTTCAGGGTCTGCGATCATTTTTACTAATTATAATAATGAACGTGTCATAATGGATGGTACCATACCCATAACGTCTGCATGGACACAAGTAGGCTCATCGAATATATGGAGAACAAAATTATCATCTGATATTTGGCAGTTATTTTTGGATTGGGAAGAACAGGTCATGGCCAGGTGGCCTAATGCAAAGTTTAGTGATAACACCATTTGGGATAATGATAATTATTGGGCAAAGGGTACGATCGATGATGATGAGAGTGCATATTCCAATGGTACGATCATTGATGATCCCTACACAAATTCAGCGGGAACCTCAATTGATCTAAATGCAAAAAGCTTCGATTTAGATGAGTCAAACAAACAAGCGATCGCTATACTAAATCTTGGCTCATTTAGAACGTGGTCTAGGCTTGTAACGAGTCACTCGGGTAATACATTTAACTATGCAACTGTCCCTAATTGGAAGACAAAACATCACTATTATTTTCTAGAAGGTCGGCGCGAGTTTTTAGATCAAGCAGGAGAGTGGTGGTATGATACATACAATAATGCAGACTCCCTTTATTACTATGCAAATAATGGAGTTGACCCAAATAAATTAAATTTCAGAGGAAAGGTGCAATCCTATTCATTTTCCATCACTGGATCTGAATATGTCCAGATAAAGAATCTAGAATTCTTTGGTACCACGGTCTATTTTTCCAATGGAGATAACTGTGTGGTATATGGGTGCAACTTCATGTATCCTAGTTGCTCCAAGAGGATGCTAAGAACTGTAGATACAGAGCCAGAAATGACAAAGTTCGCATCAGGAAGCGCTGGAAGTGCGATACGTAATTGCGCTTTTCGTAATACTGATGGAACCGCCCTAGAAATGTGGGGTGGTACGGACACCGTTGATAACTGTTATTTTACCAATATTGATTATACTGTTGCAGATAATAGTAGCATAATGCTAACAATGCGAATGAATGGTACTGCCAATGTATTTAGAAAGAACACGGTACATAGGACAGGTGCATCTGCAACTGTGATGGTAGGTGATGCTGGACTGGTCGAATATAATAACCTCTATGATACTGGACATCTTCAAAGTGATGGCTCAATGATACAATTTATGGAGGCCCAGCAGGATGGAGCGATCTGTAGATACAATTGGCTCCATGATACGGAAAAATATGGTGCCAGATTTGACCATAGCGGTACAGCAGATGGAACAAATGGAACCATGCATCATAATCTAGCTTGGAATTGTGAAAGTGGTGGCATAATGGTGAAGGGTGATAACCATAAGGTATATAATAATACAGTTTTGAATTCTGGTAGCAAGAATGATATCATTGTATTTCAAGTCAATAACGGAGATCATGCCTCTAGCATCATTAGAAATAATGCAGCAGATAAGATTGCAAATCATAGAACGAATAATGTTGCAATTGATTTTGGAACCTATACAAATAATTGGAATGGATATAATGAGAGTGTTACCCTTAATAGTATATTGACAGATACATCTAATAATGATTTTTCTCCAGGTACATCCTCTCCTTTAATTGATTCTGGGATCGCAATCAGCGGTATTACTGATCAATATTCAAATAACGGGAGTGGGCCCGATATGGGTGCATATGAGGATGGTAATACAAATTGGACTGCAGGGCATGACTGGAACTTGAATTCAACCTTTGGTAGTAGTTGGGTACCCATACATGGTGCTACAATAAGTGGCAATTCTGGTTTTAGGATGATGAGTAGTCCTGTCTCAGGATCGATATTAAGCGATCTGTTAGATGAATTATGGATCCAAGGTATGACAGGAGGTGATGCAACAAGCGGTAATGCAAATATATGGGTTTTGAATCTAGCAGGTCAAAGTTGGACAGCTGTTTCAAATATTACTTCACAAACTTTAACTGCTGGCCAAGGATTCTTGGTCTATGTGTTTGATGATATTGATTTTGATACTAATAGTGACCTTCCTGTCGATCTCTATGTATCTGGTTTTCACAATACAGGTAATGTATCGATTGCAAGCATACCTCAAAACAGCTTCTACCTGGCAGGAAACCCTTATGCAAAGACAATTGATTGGGATGATGTAACAAAAACTAATTTATCTACAACTATTTCTGTCTGGGATGATGCCAGTTCAGATTGGAAAACCTATAATGGTTCCTCTGGAGATCTGACAAATGGTTTGATTGCACCTTTTCAGGGATTTTGGGTACAGGCAAGCGGTGGTGTAGGTAGTTTTACCATACAAGCAGATGATATTTCAACAACTGCAGGCACGTTTCTTGGTCGTACAATGGATGAAAATAGGGGGAGTCTAGCATTCACGATATCATCTGGTGACTATACAGATAACTTATACTTGACCCTTGGTTCAGGTGGTAGCATTGATAAAGACATTTCAGATGCGCCTAAATTACTCCCATTGCAAGCAACTCCTAGGGTCGCAGCAATGACCATATCTGATAATATTCCTATGAAAATAAACCACCTACCTTATGATTTAGAGGGTACGTATTTAATACCATTAGATATATTGTCATTGGACATAGACACTTTGGGTCACTTTGTTACTCATGATGATCAGGTTATATTGGAACTTAACTATCAAGACCTCCCTGGACATATTACATATAGTTTTATAGATAATATAACTGGAATTGAACAAAATATGCAGAATATGTCAGGTCTGAACCTTATCGCAGAGTCAAAAGGAAGCTTTTCATCAGATCATAATGGTTTAATTAGCAATTATCCTCTCATTGGAGAAGCTAGATATTCAATTCTCATTCATTACGGTTCTTTGAATAAGTCAAATTATAACGAAATGTTACCAGAAAACTTTGAATTACATCAAAACTATCCTAATCCTTTTAATCCAATTACTAGGATCAATTATGATTTACCCATGAGCTCAAAAATAAAAATTCACATTCATGATATGAATGGTAAAAAAGTATCAACTTTATTAAATGAATTCAAGCCACCTGGTTATTGGCATGTTTTATGGGATGGAAAAAGTGAAGAAGGTAAAGCTGTCTCTTCAGGCATGTATCTTTATACCATTGAGACGGAAGAATTCATGAAATCAAAAAAAATGTTATTAATAAAATAATAATTAAACCTTATTCAAATGATATCAACTGGGCTAAAAATGATTCTACGATTTGTGATATATTTATTGTCAATTAGTTTGATTTATGGTCAGGGAATTGATTTCCCTGATGAGCCTATTCAAGCACCCATAGGAAATCTTTGGCCGTTAGTTTTGATTGGCTTTTTATTTATTCTCAAAAGATTAAGACAAAATAAATAATCGCCTTTCAAGAATTTTTCAGTTCTATTTTAATCTCCAAAACCTTAAGAAAAACAAAAAACCCCACAAATATAGTGGGGTTTTTCTTAATAAAACTACCGTAGCGGAGGAGAGACTTGAACTCCCGACACCCGGATTATGATTCCGGTGCTCTAACCAGCTGAGCTACTCCGCCATTATGCTTACAAAAAAGCTTAAGAACTTATACAGCTGATATCTTCAAAACCAACGGGAAAAGAGAATCCAAATTTTGCTTTTAATCTTTGCAGATTCATGTAATTTTCACTCAATTATTTTATAATTAGGAGAGAATAATGTACTCAAGTATTGATCAATTTATGGATGCCGTGCAATCAAGGAATGTAGGCGAAAATGAGTTTCATCAGGCTGTACATGAGGTTGTTGAATCTTTATGGGGTTTTCTAAAGGACCATCCTCACTATTTACATGCAAAAATACTTGATAGAATGATTGAACCAGAAAGAGTGATGCAGTTCAGGGTTCCTTGGAGAAATGATATAGGGGAAGTAGAAGTGAATCGCGGATTTCGTGTTGAGTTCAATTCTGCCATAGGCCCATATAAGGGCGGCTTACGTTTTCATCCTTCAGTGAATCTCTCAATATTAAAATTTTTAGGGTTTGAACAGGTTTTTAAAAATAGTTTGACCACGCTTCCAATGGGAGGTGGAAAGGGTGGCTCTGATTTTGATCCAAAAGGAAAATCAGATAATGAGGTCATGAGTTTTTGTCAAAGTTTTATGACAGAGCTATACAGGCATATTGGTCCTGATACAGATGTTCCCGCTGGAGATATTGGTGTTGGCGGAAGAGAGATCGGCTATTTATTTGGTCAATATAAAAGAATAAGAAATGAATTTACAGGTGTCTTAACAGGGAAGGGACTTAATTGGGGCGGCTCATTAATACGCCCTGAGGCAACTGGATACGGTTGTGTCTATTTTGCTGAGCAAATGCTTAAAAAGGTTGGAGACAGTTTTGAAGGAAAGAATGTAGCAGTTTCTGGCTCAGGTAACGTGGCCCAATATGCAACTGAAAAAGCGACAGAATTAGGTGCAAAGGTCATTACTCTATCTGATTCATCAGGCACGATCCATGACGATAGTGGTATAGATAAAGATAAATTAAATTGGTTAATGGACTTAAAGAATAATAGACGTGGTCGCATCAAAGAATACGCAGATGAGTTTAAAGTCGCTTACCATGAAGGAAATAGACCTTGGGACATAAAATGTGATATTGCACTCCCATGTGCAACGCAGAACGAGATTAGTGGTGATGATGCTAATATGCTTATATCAAATGGATGCAGGGTTGTATCTGAAGGTGCAAATATGCCTTCAGATGCGGATGCCGTCAATGCATTCTTGGAAAGTAATATATTATTTGGACCAGGTAAAGCAGCAAATGCTGGAGGAGTAGCAACAAGTGGTCTTGAGATGAGTCAAAATAGCATGCGTATCAATTGGTCAAGAGAAGAAGTGGATGGTAAACTACAAAGTATTATGAAAAATATTCATGAGGCTTGTGTTAACTACGGTGAAAGCGATGGCGCTGTTAATTATGTTAAAGGTGCAAATATTGCTGGATTTATCAAAGTAGCAGATGCTATGATCGATCAGGGTGTTGTATAACCTGAACCAGTCTTAATATATTAGCTATATACCACTAGATTCTTCTTCATCCATGTGGTCCTTTTTTACTTCTAGAGGTTGATAAATAACCCCTTTTCCGGTAGTGCCATCAAGTGTGATGGTAATTGGTCTATCAAAATGATACCAATCTATATAATTTGTTGATTCAACCAGTGAATCATCAGAAATCCAATCAAATCCCAGGTGGTCACTTTTATTTTTTGGATTAATTGTGATATATGCTATTTGTAAACTTGTGATATTTTGGAAGAAATGGCTCCCAAATGAAGGGTCTATTGGTAATTCTTTTAGTCCTAATTCAATAATAGCCTTTGCATGTGATATCTGTTTCCATTGAACGGGTATCCCTAGCCAAGGGTCAGCTGAGCCCCATCTTCCAGGCCCAATTAAAATATATTGGCGGCCATTTTTAAACTTTTTATTTAACTGGTATACCTCTTTAGCGATTTCAGATGTTTTACTCGGGTCAAAGGAATTTTTGCGTACAATGATCATATCTCGCACACTATTGATCATACCATCGCCAAGAGTAATATCACTTTTACAGAATATTTTCCGTATTACTGATTTTTCATCTTCTACTATTTTTTGTAAACCAGTAAGCACGATAGGTTTGATCTGTAAAAGGCAGAATTCTGGTTTTTTATCTTTTGACATATTTACGGCAAATTCGATTTCAACCGGGCAACCAAGAGCTTTTTTACCAATAGAAAGAATTTCTTTTGCAATTGAGGCAAATGGAATAGTCTTCCACTTTAAGATCGGAGCAAATGAAACAACTCTAGTTCCAGATGTTGAGAGCGAATCTCTAATGGTGTTATCTTCATGTGAGACCACACTGCCTATCCATTGCAATGCCCCATCATCTTCAGCATCCTTAAGGTTATATGATAATAGGTCAGGACCTAATTGATCTTTTGCTTTTAATGGCAATCCATAGAACTGATTCTGAGTATTTTCCTTAGTAGCCTTAATTGAAAAAAATTGAGGTAGAATAGTAGGATATTCTGGCGAGATTCTTAGGCATTTTTCTCCATCAACTATAGTGCGTCCAAACCCAAGTGCTAAGTATGCAACACCTTCATTTCTTTTCATATATGATACTGGGTAATAATTGATACTTTGAAGTACTCCACTAAACGTGGGATAGAATCGATTAGATTTATAAGCCTGGCCTACTATCTCCTGGATAAGGATAGCCATCTTTTCTTCTTCGATTCTATGTGCGGTATTCTTCAAAAGTGTTCTTGCTTCTCCTTTAAATGTTGATGCAAATATCTTTTTGATCGCTATGGTGAGTTCTTTTAATCTTTTTTTATCAGATCGAGAGTTGTTTGGAAGCATATAGGTCTCATATGTCCCCGCAAGTGGCTGATACTGGGAGTCCTCAAGAAGACTTGAAGAGCGTACGGCTAAAGGATACTTATTCTCTTTGATAAATGATTCAAGCCTCAAAATGAGATCAATGGAAAGACGAGCTTTAATAAAATGTTTTACTAGCCCATCATCATCAATTCCACCAAGTGCAATGCTCCAAAGGTCGTTGTCTTTCATGAATCTATCAAATTCATCTGTTCCTATAACAGCACACTGAGGAACACGAATATTTACACTGCTAAATTTTTTCTGAATTCCAGAATCCTTAAGCATAGATCTTGCAAAACCTAATCCTCTTGCTTTACCACCTAAGGATCCTCCACAAAGTCTAAAAAATTCAGATTTTTCTCTTCTAAACCTAGATGATGTATAGTCTAATACTCGTTCTTTAGAATCTTCATTTTCAGAATTAAGTCGGTCAAGTAAATACGAGCGTAGTGCTTCCCCACTTTTAAATTGATGTGCGTAGACTGGCCGCAGTTTTGATGCGAGCCCAAATTCTGTCCTAGCAGCTAGCCAATTAGAAAAATGATGGCTTCCAGCATGAAAAAGAAGTGACTCCTCTGGAATATTAGTAATACCTTCAACAAAATCATCTACAGTAGATGCAACGGATACTTTTTTATTGTTTGGCAACCTAAATATAAAGTCCCCAAAGCCAAAATTATCTATCATGAAACTCCTTAGATCATTCAAAAGAGTTGGTGAGTTTTTATGAAGAAAGCTAGCTTTGACATCTTTTGCCAGAGTCTCATTTTTACGTTCTGTTGATTGTAAGAGAATTGGTATTGACGGATCTATACCACGTGCCCATTTTGCAAATTCAAAACCTGCCTTGGAGTATTTTACACCTTTCTTAAGAAATCTTATATCTGATATAACGCCTATCATGTTGTCTTTATATTGCTTGAAAAAATTTTGGGCGGTTTCATAATTTGGAGTCAGAATTATTTTTGGTCTTGCCCTCAGATGAAGCAAGCGTTGAGATTGGCTTAGACTTCTATTTATTAGGTTTTTAATCTGGTACATGATTTCTTTGTAGATCAGAGGTAGAAGTATTGAATACATCCTTGGTGAATCTTCTATAAGTAGGATAGACCTTACATCGCCATTTTGTATATCTTGTTTTGCATTTTTCCTGTCTTCAATATATTTTATGATAGCAGGAAAAACACTCGCATCACCAGACCATATAAATATCCTATTAATTGATTTTGGAGTGATCTTATCAGGTAGTTGTTTAAGTTCTGTTTCATCAAATGATAAAAGGATTACTGGTTTTTTAGGGTATTTATCTTTAATTGCTTTGCCTAAGGAAATTGGATCTTGATCCTCTATCCTTAACATCACTATTACAAGGTCAAACTTTTTCTTGGTAATTATTTTGAGAGCTTCCTGGCCTGTTGAGACCCTTGTAACTCTTGGTGCGTAATTAAAATTCATACCAATGTATTCTGTCAGTATTTGTTCTGTCAGGTGCCCATCCTCTTCCAGTATAAATGCATCATAGGGACTAGCTACTAAAAGAATTTCATGGACTCTATGAGGCATGAGGTCTTGAAAATCACTCTTTGTGTTATTGCCAACGAAAAAATCAACCATATATGAAATTAAACAGGTAAGATAGAAAAAAGAATATTCTTAATAACGACTTTGGCAATAGAAAGGAATTCCGTTTAATTTCACTAATAAATAATAGCTTTTTTGATAACATATTTAAATTATTAAAAATCATGTATATAAATTTTAATTATCTTTGTATTCATCTAAGAGCATAATGATAAAGACACTACAAGCATTTGATCTTAGAGGTAAAAATATTTTGATACGTACGGATTTTAATGTCCCTATGGATGGTGAGATTGTAACTAATAACTTCCGTATTAAGGCTGCTCTTCCCACTATCAAAACTTGTATTGAAGCTGGCGCGGCATTAGTTCTTATGTCCCATCTGGGAAGGCCAAAAGGTAAGCAAGACCAATCTTTAAGTTTAATTCCAGTTGGAGAAGAATTAGCAGCGCTACTCGAAATGCCGATTAAATTTTCAGAGAATTGTGTTTCAACAGATGCATTAGATACATCAATAAGTCTTAAGCCTGGAGAGATACATCTCTTGGAAAACCTTAGGTTTCACAATGGTGAGGAAGGTAATGATGTAGAATTCTCATCACAGTTAGCAAGGCATGGTCATATTTTTATTAATGATGCTTTTGGTACAGCGCATCGTGCACATGCCTCAAATGTTGGTGTTGTTCCTTATTTCAAGAATTCGGGTATCGGTTGGCTGATGGATAAAGAGTTGAATTATCTCGATAGATTAATGAATAATCCAAAACGTCCATTAACGCTGGTGCTTGGTGGAGCAAAAGTTGATACAAAACTTGATTTAATTGATAACTTCTTAACGAATGCTGATCATCTTATCATTGGCGGAGGTATGGCATTTACTTTTCTCAAAGCAAAAGGCAGATCTGTGGGTGGATCCCTAGTAGATGAAACAAAATTAGATGTTGCTAAAAGTATGCTCAATAAAGCTAGGGTAAAGGGAGTTAAACTCAGTTTTCCGGTTGATGTGATATGTGGAAGATCTCTTGATGAACAAAAAAATATATCAACATGTGCGATTCAAGATATTCCAGATGACCATATGGGCTTAGATATTGGTCCTGAATCAATAAGGATATTTAATAGTATCTTAGGTAACTCTAGAACCATTTTATGGAATGGTCCAATGGGTGTGTTTGAAAAGAAGGCGTTTGAACAAGGGACTCGAGAAATGGCGATTCACCTGGTCAGTTGTGTAACTAATGGATCAAAAGTAGTTGTCGGCGGTGGAGATACTGCTGCTGCTCTAGAATCATTTGGTTTACTTAATGATATGACGCATATATCTACTGGTGGTGGTGCATCCTTGGAATTATTAGGTGGTAATTCATTACCAGCCATAAAAGCATTGGATAAATAATTATGAATAAAAAACCTATAGTAGCAGGCAATTGGAAGATGAACAAGCATCCAGAAGAGGGATTCTCGTTCGTAGATGAGATACAGGATTTACTTTTGGATATCAACTATGTATCTGTTATTTTCGCGCCGCCGTTTACGGGGCTCTTTGAAATGAATGTTAATCCACCTTTTTATTCTGCTGCTCAGAATTGTCATTGGGAAAATTCTGGTGCGTTCACAGGTGAGATATCTGTATCAATGATAAAAGACTGTGGCGCTAAATATGTCATTATTGGTCATTCAGAAAGGCGGCATATATTTAAAGAATCGGACGACTGGATCAACAAAAAGTTGGGCTCTGTTATTAGCAGTGGTTTAAATCCAATATTATGCGTTGGGGAAACTCTCGAGCAAAGAGAATCAGGTCAAACAGACCAGGTTTTGCATAATCAATTGGATAAAGCCCTTGTAGGCATTGATTCAATCAAAAATTGTATAATTGCATACGAGCCAGTCTGGGCAATAGGTACAGGTTTGACCGCAGATAACAAGCAGATACAGCTAGCACATAAAGCGATTCGAGATATACTAAGCAGTACTTTTAAGGGTGCATATGATATTCATATTTTATATGGTGGCTCAGTAAATTCAGTTAATGCAGAGGATTTAATTCAGGTTCCAGGCGTTGATGGTTTTCTTATTGGTGGCGCTAGCTTGGATATAGAATCTTTTACATCTATAGCACAAACCGTTGAAATGGTTCAGGAGAAGAAAATATGACAGGATTTTTAATAGTAATTCATACCATTGTAAGCCTTCTACTTATTGCTGTGGTATTAATGCAAGCTAGTCAGGGTGGTGGATTATCTGGTACATTCGGCGGTAATGCTGCAAGTTCAGTGCTTGGTGGGCAAAATGCGGGTAATGTATTAAGTAGGATAACAACATGGCTTGCAACTGTATTTTTAACATTAGCGGTGATAATTAGTGTTTTAAGTGGGCCCTCTGATGCTGAATCTACATCATTAGTAAAACAAGCAGCAGAGAATCGACCCGACCTTCCAGCAACAGATATAATTCCTCCAGAAAATCAAGGAACTCTTGATCTAAATGGAGACAATTAATAATCTAGCCGAAGTGGTGGAATTGGTAGACACGCATGCTTGAGGGGCATGTGGGATAACTCCCGTGTCGGTTCGAGTCCGACCTTTGGCACAATCAGACTTTTGTCGACGAGAAAAGCCCCATTTTACTGGGGCTTTTTTTATTGATTTATGGGGTGAAATTTTGGGTGGATTTTAAAGTGGGGACCAAATGGGGACCAACCCAAAATTTATTATTGGGCTTCTTCGTTGGATTTTATGTCCAAAAATTCGGTCTTTGAGAGTGATATCAAGCCCCACATTCGTGGGGTTTTTTGTTTATGAGATGATGGGTAGATTAAAATATGGTTAATCGTGATAAACTTTCGATCATCAATTTTTTATGTCTAAATTTCTGCTACCAATGAAAAAAACAATACCAGTCATAATTTTATTTATTCTATCGAGTTTTATTTACTGCCAAAAAACTCTGAACATTGATAAGCAAATCTATGCAAAGACGGGTGGTAAATACGCTACTATTTTGGTAACACCAGAATACTTTATAATTGAAATACAACCCTATTATTGGGACCTTAGTCATTATGAATATGTATCATATGATGATATTTATGTGGGAAAATTCGTACCATTAAAAATTGATGGATATACTTTGGGTACACAACCTGAGCATAAGAAAAATTTTTATGTTTATGTTCCTCGTCAATATAAAACGCTCATTATAGAAGGTGTAAATAAATTTGGACAAAACACTACTTTAGATCTGACCCCTTATGATGAATATGTAAAAGCAAGAATAGGAAGAAAGGGACTGGATGATAGTGAAAAACCAAAGGTCTATCTCAACTATCCAAAACTGACCAATAATTTTTATCGAACAGAAGAATTGTTCATAACGCTTGAAGGTAAAGCAACTGATAACATGGGTCTAATGTCCATGATGGTTAATGGACAAAAAGTAAAGGTTAGTGATGACGGTTTTTATAAAAAGCGACTGAAACTAAAGTTGGGTAAGAATACTGTCATTTTAAAAGCTGAAGACATAAATAATAATATCATTACCTACGACTTTTTAATCATAAGAGATGAACTCATCCAAGATACAGAGTTCAGCGATGTGGATTATCCCAAAGCCACTTCTAACAAGAATAGTAATGCATTTGCTGTAGTATTTGGTATAGAAAGTTATCGGAACGCACCTAATGTATCGGATGCGGTCAATGATGCGGATATATTTAGGGAATATCTTATAAAGAGATTTGGATTGAATAGAGAGAATATTTACCTACGGTTGGATGAACAGGCAACTAAAGGTGAGTTTGACAAAGTATTCTCCTCCAATGGATGGCTATATAGAAACACAAACAAGAATAGCGATGTATTCATTTATTATGCGGGACACGGAGCACCAAATGTGAAAACCAAAGAAACATTCCTTGTCCCTTATGATGGTGACCCTAACTATGCATCCAGTACTGGTTTTTCAATAAACGAATTATATGAAAACCTTTCTGATTTAAATGTCAAATCCATAACTCTGATGATGGATGCTTGTTTCACCGGTAGTTCAAGAGATAATCAGCTTATATTAGCAGATGCAAGACCTATTTATATTGAGGTTCAGCAGGGCAATATTCCATCGAATATGATTGTATTTACTGCTGCATCTGGAAATGAGATTAGTTCGGGCTATTCAGAAAAGAATCACGGCATATTCACCTATTTTCTACTCAAAGGACTGAATGGTAACGCAGACACTAATAGAGATAAAAATATTACGGTCAATGAGATGAGTAACTATCTTAGTGAAAATGTACCCCAGCAGGCTAGAAAGATGGGGCGGGAGCAAAATCCACAATTGCTTGGCAGTGATAAGAATAGAATTTTATTAGCCTACTAATAAAATAGATTAACATTTTTCAAATTATATAGTACCAACCCCCACATTCGTGGGGTTTTTTGTTAGTGGGATGATTGGTAGATTTTAGTAAGGAGATTATTATGAGAATTAAAATTATATCAATTTTATTTTTGTTATGTTTTTCCCAACAAAAATTAAACGGACAAATAAATAACATCTATGTGGAGATTTTGGGTTTAGGATTAATGGGGTCTATTAATCATGAAATAATGTTGGTACCAGATAAAGCATATGTCAGGGCAAGCCTTGGCTATTTTAATTATGCGGAGAAAGATAATGATGTTGATTATGTTACAGAACAAAATCTTAGTATAACGCCTATTGGTCTAGGTGCAAATTATATGATTGGAAATAAATTAAAAATTGAAGTGGGCGGTGGAACTGCCTATTGGATGACATCATATGAAGGTGAATCTACCTCAATAGGTTTTGTTGATAATGAAAATATAGAATTCAAAGCATCAGGTAATTACTTTAACTTTTATTCTACTATTGGATTGAGATATCAAAGTCCAAAAGGTGGTATAAACTTTAGAGTTGGATTATCCCCTATTTATTTGAATATCGATGGTATAAAGGAGACGCTTAATCTCCCCTATTTAAGTTTAGGCGTTCTTTTTTAAATCTTTAAATGACTTTCTACATTCGTGGGGTTTTTTGTTTATGGGATGATTGGTAGATTATTATGAGATTTAAATCAATCGGTTGCCCCAATCATTACGTTAATTTAGATTCTCTTATTGAACAAACAGTTGTAAATGGTAAAGAAACTAACACTAATCATTTCTATCTTATCTTCCTGCTACTTAATGGCACAGGATATTTCTATCTTTTTTTTAAAAGATGGCTCTATTGTCCAAGGACAAGTTGTAAACGAGAATCAATACCGCATATTTTTAAAAACTGAACAAGGCACAATAAAGCTTTTACCAGCTGATATATTAGGAAGAGAGGATACTGCAAATAAAGGTGATTTGACTTTTGTATCTGAAAGGCTCGAATATTTACAAGGAAATGTCAATCATCTAAGTGGACAGGTAAATCATTGGAATGATTCTCTTAGGACTGCTCTTGATGACCTATATGAATTATTTAAGAATCTTGAAGTCTTGCAAAATGAATTTGAGATTGATTTGCTAAGGTTGCATTCACAGGGAAGAGAACAAAAAAAGAAAATTGAATATGTTGAAGATGACCTTGTTACGCAACGTGTTGATATTGCATCAAATCGACAAGAGATGGGGGGTATTGATGATACCGTATCAACGCTAAATGAAGAATTTGGCCAAGTAAGACAAAAACTTGATATAACGGCAAATCAGTCTTACATATTATCAGGAAATCTATCAACTATAAAAAAAGATATTCAGTCTATTAGAAGCACTCAAGAAAATCAACAAAATCAGATTGATATGATGGCAGGTGCTCTTGCAAACAATATTCAGGAAGTTATACAAGTACAAGGAAAGTTCAGTAGTGTAGAAAATGGAGTAGAAGAGAATCAACTAGATATTAGAAAGTTAAATAAAGATTTACTCGATCAAACTGATGAACTATCAGCAGGCATGGACCTAATGTTGAAAGATATTACATCTCAACTTGATGCCATAAATGATAGAATTGAAAAAATGGATAATAATGCGCTCAAGGCTAGGAAAAAACTGACAACTGACTTAGGAGACCTAGCTAATGAATTGAATATCTTGAGCGATAAAGTTACAACTTTATCTAGGGATTTTCGTGCAACAGATGAAAAAGTAGATTCTATTGATGATAAGATTCGCTCTATCGAAGGTTCTATTGATAAACTTGATGGTCGAATCAATAAAGTTGATGATAAGATACAGAAAATCGACGGCAGAGTATCTGACCTCAAAGGTCAAGTTGATAAAATCTCAACTTCAGAATAATGAATCTCTGGTAATAAACATTAGTATTTTGTATCAAAATTTGACAAAATTATTTTAACTATTTTAAAAACGAGGCATTATCGTGCAACTAAGAATACTTATAAGTATAATAACAATAACATTCGCATTCTCTCAAGACCCAGAAGCATTATTGGTTGAGGGTGAATCTCAGCTAGCATCAGGAGATTTTGCTAGTGCAGAATCCTCTTTCAATTCTGCTTTGAAGGCTGACCCATCCTTTGCTCCTGCTCTACAAGCGTTATCAAAATTATTTTTGCATACAGGTAATCTAAAAAAAGCAAATTCATTTTCAATACAAGCTGTCCAGGCCGATGAAGATTTTAGAGAATGGGCAAATCAGATTAGTAAGATAACAGAACATATTCAAAACGGTACTCGTAATGTTCAACAAGCGATGTATGATGAGGCTATTAAAGAATACGATGCAATATTAAAAGCACATCCATATTTCCCAGATGCAGAATTTTATAAGGGTTTAACCAGATTTAGACAAAAAGATATCGAAAGCGCTGCAAAACACTTTAGCAATGCTCTTAAAATTTTTCCAGATCATAAAAAAGCTCGAAAGGGACTTGATAACGTGACTAAACAATTCCTTAATGCTGGGAATAAAGCCTACAAAAGAGGAGATTTGGGAACGGCAACGAATTACTATGACAAAGCCCTAGA